>JBDRFA010000084.1:0-24477 GCA_043819235.1 Candidatus Omnitrophota bacterium
TCCGCGTGGTCTTCCCTGTGCGGACTTCCCGCGGACTTAACCCGCTCTTCATTTTCCTCTTCGTACTTTTTTATCTTATCGCGGAGGAACTTTATTTCCTCTATCAGTTCTTCCTTGTCCTTGTGTTCCATTCCTCCCACACCTGCCCCTTTTATTGATCTCTCTCATAGACTATTTCCTTTTCTTCCGCCGATCTCGGGGCTTGAGAAAATCCCGGGAGGATTGATGAAATTAGCCCGCCTCCGGCGGGAATGTATAACAGTTAAAAAGTTTAAAAGTGTAAAAGTTAAAAAATTCGAACTAAATACCTGTTTTCCGTAGAAACCTTTTAACCTTTTAACTTTTCAACCTTTACACCCCTTCACATTCTCCTTCGCATAACAAGCAAAAACAAATTCCTACTATATGGACTCATCCCAGGAATACAGCATTGTCTGAGGATATGTTCGCGGCTTATCTTGTTCTGCCGGGACAATATGCTTCGGCAAAATCATTTATTATTTTTCTTTCTCTTTCATCGATCTCGGCAAACACCACGGCTGTAAGGAACATATATTCATTCAGCAATTTTTCCGCACGTATGACCTTCCCTGTACACCTTATGGGATCCTTGGCGGTTGAGATGTTTATTTTCATATCCAGGGTCGTCCCGACCCTGAGTTTACGGGTGTAATAAAAAAGGGCCCCTCCGGCTCCCATGTTCAGCACGGCCACCATATCCCACCCGGAAAATTCTTTTTCTTCCTCTTTCCCGGAACTGATCTGGAAGCTTATCATGAAAGGTTTCCGCACCCTTTTGTGTTTCCGCCGCTCCATCTGTCTTTCTTCCATAGTAATTCCTTTCAAAATAAAAAGCTTATCTTAACAAATTTCCCGACACCCGTTATTTTAGCCTTATCATAAAGCATTGTCAATGCCGCTATTTTCAACCGGATCGCAAAAAAAACAACCCGTCCGCCATCGGGGTTTTTAGGGCATCCCGGCCATTACGCCGACCGCAGCACCTGCAGTTGCGCTTCATAGGTCTCCAGGTATTCCTGCCAGTCGATCTTTTCCGCGGGAGGGAGCCGCAGAGTTTTCCCCTTTTCCCGCCTTTCGAAAAATGTTCTCATCAAAGGGCGCCAGCCGTCATCCATTATCATCCGGATATCCCCCGACGAAAGGCCTCCGGCATCAGACAAAACGGGTAAAGCAGCATACCCCTGACAGCTGGCCGCACACACAAAAACCGCCACACCGGCTACCATTTTTATCCCTTTCATGTCCGCCTCCCTGTTATACAGCTCTTCCCCAACGCCGTGTCCCACGGAACGACCACCAATTTTATTATATCCCCCCGGCCATTTTTTTACAAGTTAGATCCCTCGGATGGAACATCTGTAACGGATGTTCCATCCAGACCGCTAAAAGAGCCCCGGTAGACGTTACATGGAAAACTCATTTGTTGTTCCCGTACATGATGTGGTATATTTAATAGACCGTTCTACCGAACAAAGGAGTGTTATGGTCCAGAAAAAAAACAAGAACCATCCATCCTGGCTGATCAAGGCGTATGATAACCCGGATTTCCTGCACAGCGCGCCGGCCCGTCCGATCCGCGTCCTCGCGGAATTGATAGAACCGGTCAGCCGCCTGAAAAAACATAAGCTGTATGATACGGTGGTTTTCTTCGGTTCGGCGCGTACCCTTCCCAGAGACACCGCCCTTAAGAACCTCCGGGGGCTCGAAAAGAAGATCAGGGAAACCGGGTCAGCGCCCGCGAAATTAAGATCGGCCCTCGCGAACGCCCGTCGGGAACTTGTCATGTCCCGCTACTACGAAGACGCTTTAAAATTATCCGGAAAACTTACCCGCTGGTTCGACCTGCCGGAACATTCCGGCAGGCGTTTTATCGTCTGTTCCGGAGGCGGACCCGGTATAATGGAAGCGGCTAACCGCGGCGCCCAAAAAGCGGGGGGGCAATCGATCGGGCTCAATATCAGCCTGCCCCTGGAACAATACCCGAATATCCATCAGACAAAAGAACTCTCTTTCGAATTCCACTATTTTTTCATACGTAAATTCTGGTTTTTCTACCCGGCGAAGGCGCTGATAGTGTTCCCCGGAGGCTACGGCACACTCGATGAGCTTTTCGAGCTTCTCACCCTGGTCCAGACAAAAAAGACCCAGAAATATATGCCTATAATACTCTACGGACGGAAATACTGGAAAGAGGTCTTGAACTTCGACGCCATGATAAAATGGGGCGCCATCTCGAAAAGCGACCTGGACCTTTTCAAGATATTCGATAACGTGGACGCGGCTTTTGAGTACCTGAAGACCGAACTCACCGCGCATTACCTTATCAAGCCGAAAAGAACTTAACCGGTATATCCCTCGAGCGCCGGGCTTATATCATATTCTCCGGGGTAACTACTCAGGTTTAAAGTTTACGTGTTTTGCGCAGAATATATACTGTTTAGACTTCTGCAAAATAACGTTTTTTCACAGAGCATATGCTGTTCATAAAGGAGGTCTCACGCGGAAATGCGGCTAGCTCTGATCTTCAATCCATTCAAATACAAGGTCCACGAAGAAAACCTGCGAATCGTTCAGAAATACTTCGGAATGTTCCCTCCGCTAAGTCTCGCCTGGGTCGCGTCAATAGCCCGAGAGGCAGGTCATGACGTGACCCTGATAGACGCCCGTACGTTAAAACTCAGCAAAAAAGAAGTTTTGAACCGCCTTCAGGAATTCAAACCCGAGATACTGGGTTTCATGATGACAACCTATATGTTCCCGGAGACACTGGAATGGATCCGGTATCTTAAGAACGCATTGCATCTCCCCGTCGTGGTCGGCGGATATAACCTCCGGATATATCCCGCAGAATCTGTCAGCCACGCTGAGATCGATTACGGAGTGGTAGAACACGCTATCGATACTATTCCGCAGCTCCTGAGCGCCCTGGAAGGCTACGGCAGGCTCGAAGACGTCGTTGGCCTGGTATATAAAGATAAAGGTAAGATCAGGATAAACCCTCCTGGGCCGGTAGATTTTGAAAAGTTCCCCTTACCAGCGCGTGACCTCCTTCCAAATGAACTGTATTTCGAGTTCCCGACGGAAAGGATGAACTTCACAGTTATGGTAACAAGCCTTGGCTGTCCGCATAACTGCGCCTTCTGCGAAGCGGGCGGAACCGCTTACAACCCGCGCAGCCCCGAAACTGTCGTTAATGAAATGGAAGAATGCTACCGGAAATACGGCATCAGGGAAATAGATATCTTCGACTACGATTTCACAATAGACAGGAAGAGAGTCGTGGCTATATGCCGGGAAATGAGAAAAAGAAACCTTAATATCCTCTGGGCATGCAGGTCACGTATTGATATAGACAGGGACCTCCTCCGGGAAATGAAGGCGGCGGGATGCGGAAGGATATATTACGGGATAGAATCCGGCAGCCAGGAAATACTCGACAGGATAAACAAGGGCATCACCCTTGACCAGATACGCGAAACAATAAGACACACCAGAGAACTTGGCATAAAGGCGCTGGGGTTCTTCCTTATCGGCGCCCCGGGAGAGACAAAAAAAACCGTAAGGCAAACAGTGAAATTCGCCAAAAAGCTGAACCTCGAATACGTCCAGTTCTCAAAATGCCTGGCAAAGCCTTTGTCCCCCCTGTGGAAAGAGATGGTCGCAAAAACAGGGAAAGACTACTGGAAAGAATGGGTACTGGGAAAAGAAAAAGATACCTGCCTGCCGCGTCCCTGGACAGAGCTCACTAACAAAGAAGTCGAACGGCTGACAAAATGGGCTTATGTAAGTTACCATTCACAATTTTCGTTCCTATTCAAGTCCGCTTTAAATGTCAGGTCATTTCCGGAATTTAAAAGAAAACTCTCGGCTTACATTGATATGCTCTTCAGCCAGGAAAAAACATCAAAGATGGACGATAACTTCATCGCCTATCACGAAAAGCGGAAAAACGCGGCAAAAACTGAGTCAAAAGGCCTGTCGGCTCCTTAAACTTGCCTGTACCGCCGCGAAATAGTACAATAGTTTTCAACAAGAGGTACATATGAACGTTAAAACAGTCCGCTGGATCGACAAACATCTTGGCCGTCCGATATGTTTTTTCCTTACCCTGTACAGGAAGATACACGATCTCTTCGTCAAAAAAAAAGTGGTCAACAGGGATTGTGCCGGAATCTTGTTCATAAAATTGATCGAGCAGGGTTCTACAATATTAGCCTATTCCGCCTTCAAGAAAGCCGCCGGAATGGCAGGAAAAGAAAACACATACTTCATGACCTTCAAAGAGAACCGGCCAGCCATGGATATCCTGGAAATAATCCCGCCTTCGAATGTAATAGAAATTGATCCGCGCACACCGGCAAGCTTCATCACAAGCGCGATAAAAGCGCTCATCAAGATCCGACAGCTAAAAATAGACGCAGTAATAGACATGGAGTTTTTCGCGAGGGCGTCGGCTATCCTGGCGTTCCTTTCCGGCGCGGATAAAAGAGTCGGCCTGCACATATTCGCGGGTGAAGGCCCTTACCGGGGCGACCTTTTCACTCACAGGCTTATTTACAATCCGCACCGTCATACAAAGGAATCCTTTCTCAACCTGGCAAAGGCATTAAACCATGTCCCCCCGGCTAACAACGCTCCAATGTCCTTTGAAACTACCGGAACAAACGACGATTCCCCCCGCTTTGACCCTTCAGATGACATGAAAAATTTACTTAAAAAAAAGGTCGAAGACCTGACAAGTTCCCCCCTGAACGGCCCGGTCATTATTTTCAACCCGAATACGGGCGACCTCCTGCCGTCACGAAAATGGCCTGAGGAAAATTTCATTAAACTCGGTGAAATGATATCCGCGGATTTTCCGCGGGCGAAGATACTGATAACCGGCACACTCCGGGAAAAAGAAAAAGCGGATAACATGGCATCCAGGATAACGAACGCCGTCTCCCTGGCAGGCAGGACCACACTGAAAGAACTGCTCACGCTGTACCACATTTCCGACATCCTTGTGACAAACGACAGCGGCCCTGCCCTTTTCTCGACTTTAACGCCGATAAACTCCATTATCCTTTTCGGCCCTGAAACACCCTTTTTATACGGCGCACCCGGCAAAACCGCCGGAATAATAGCTTCCACCCTGGCCTGCAGCCCATGCGCCAATGTTTACAACCACAGGAAGGCCTTATGCGATATCGGAACATGCATGACAACCATAAAAGCCGAAACCGTCTACGGGAAAGTCAAAAGCATCCTGGAAACAAAAAAACAGCTGTAGTCCTTTTTTCAGGCGGAATAGATTCGACTTACATAGTGACAAAAGTCATATCCGAATATTCCCGCATGATCCTGATCACTTACAAGACCCCGGGAATGTTCATGGTCGAAAGATCAAAGAAAACATCCGAGCAGCTGAAAAAACTTTACGGCGGCAAGATAGTCCATTATATCCTGGATATCAGGGAATATACGAAACGTGTAAGAGGCGGGATACTCCAGTGCCTGAAAGACAATGCTGAATATAAATTCTTCTACGCCTGGTGCCTCGGATGCAAACTTTCAATGCACCTTTTTACCGCCGCTTTCTGCCGGAAAAATGACATCAGGACCGTTCTTGACGGAAGCAACTATTATGACGAACACGCGTTGGAACAACACGAAGACGTAAAAGAGATCTTCAAAAAGATCTATAAAAAAAACAACATCGAGTATATTTCCCCTTTCTATCATGAAAAAGGCCTTACCCTGTCCGAAAATCGGACGCGGTCGATATTGCGGAACTTCAGCCTTTTTAAGGATTCCACCGAATTCAGGGTAAAACATCTCGAGAGCCTGGGAATAAAAATCGGCAAGGGAATAATGCACCAGTACAGGGGCATTCAGCCTTCCTGCAGCACAAGCCTGCTATTTAACTGTCCCAGGGCGCTGCTAAAACTTTTTTTCGACGAGAAAAAGGGAAGATATTTAGATTACATACGGGACAAATATTCGCGGGAACTCGAACATCAGCATCAGAAAAAATGACGGTACCAGCACTGGAACATTATATAAGCCCTCAGCTTCTTCCTGTTATCCTTCTTTCCTGAGAGATGCTCATCAAGAAGAGCGTTCAGATACCGGGAATTAAAAATCCCCTGCTTCCTGACGAAACTTTCGCTGAAAAATTCTTTTACTACCAAAAGCACCTTCTCATCCATCAACCATAACGAAAACGGGATGGAAAACCCCTTCTTTTCACGGGAAATTATCTCCCGCGGGAGAACGCCCTTCATCACTTTTTTCAACAGCTTTTTCCGGAACAGTTCCGATCCACTCAGGCTCCACGCAAACTCCACCAGTTCATGGTCCAGGTACGGAACCCTGATCTCAAGGGAAGAAAGCATCCCGGCTCTGTCCGTTTTGACAAGCAGATCCCCGGGAAGATAAATAGATATATCAATATATTGGATAAGCTTGCATAATTCCCCTTTCCGCGAACCACCGAGAAATTCCTCCACAAAACTATCCACTCGATACGATCCCCCCGGCATATTTTCCTCCGGACACTCGCGAAAAAGGCGTTTTTTTTCATCCGTCGAAAAGGCTCCCATCCAAGTCAGATGCCGTATCACCGGATCCCTTTCCTCAATACCTTCCATGAATTTTTTAAGTTTGAAGTCAAGGCTCAGATACTTATACGACGTCGGCAGCGCCCCTGCCATCGTTTCAACGATTTTCCTCAACAACGGCGGAAACATATCAAAAACCCGGGCATACCTGTGCGCAAGGTAGGTCGGATATCCCATGAACATTTCATCCGCTCCCTCACCGGAAAGCGCCACTTTTACATAGTCATGCGCAAACTTGGAAAGCATATACGCGGGAAATATCGAAAGGTCCGCAAAAGGCTCATCCACCAGTTTCCCCGCATCAAAGAAAGTTTTCACAAAATCATCCTTCGTAAAGACACGGTGATGATGGTCGGTATTAAACCGCCGGGCCACGATACCGGCGAATTTCGATTCATCAAAGGTCTTCTCCTCAAACCCCATGGAAAAAGTAGTGACCTTCCCAGCCGAGAACTTGTCCGCGTATGCCACCATAGCGCTCGAATCGATACCCCCGCTCAAAAAGATCCCCAAAGGCACATCATTTGTAAGATGTTCCCGCATAGAAACGTCCATAAGATAACTGAACCTATCTTTGATCTCCGCCCCGGATATTATTTTATTTTGAGGAACATCTTTCAGGTCCCAGTATCGGACATCCTCAAAAGTATCCTCTCTCAGTAAAATATAATGCGCAGGCCTCAGTTTCCGGATATTCTTGAAAACAGTAAAAGGGGCAGGTATATAATCGAGAGAAAAATACAGGCTGACAGCCCGCATGTCGATCTCTTTTTTGATGAATGGCGCTTTAAAAAGCGCCTTCAACTCCGAAGAGAACACGAATGTCGTTCCGTCATAAAAATAATACAAAGGTTTTATCCCGAACCTGTCCCTGGCAAGAAAAAGGATCTTCTCCTTCTTATCCCATATCGCAAACGAGAACATGCCCTTCACATGTTTTACGCAATCGGGCCCGTATTCCTCCCAAAGGTGGACCAGGACTTCGGTATCAGAACTCGTATAGAAATCGTGCCCTCTCCGGGAAAGTTCATTTTTCAGCCGCTGAAAATTATAGATCTCACCGTTAGACACGACAGCCATGCTTCTATCTTCGTTGTATATCGGCCGGGGCCCTGTTTCCCTGTCGGCAATACTTAACCTTCTCACCCCCATAGAAACGCCATCGCCAAAATACATCCCTTCCTCATCAAAACCGCGATAATACAATGTTTCCGTCATTTCCTTAACATCTCTGTTTCTCTCTTCAGAAACCAACCCTTTAATCCCGCATATCACGCGCATGCATTACCCCGTATTATTTATTTTTTACAACACCTCTCGCAAACAATCGGCTTTTCCCTGTTCACCGCTTCCCTGCACTCTTTATAAGCTTTGGAGTGCCATACATCCTTTAACCGGTCTTTTTTTATGTTCCCCAAAACACAGCCCGGAAAAAACTGGCACGGTATTATGTCGCCATTATAATTAATAACCGCGGAATGGCCCAGAAAAAAACACCCGGAGCCGGGAGAAGGGCTCAAAGCATACCACTCTGACAGCTGCTTGCCGCTCAAATAAGGTTTAATAATAACAAACCCGCCATAAGTTTTACTGATATCTTTATAAACATCCGATAATCGGGAGACAAATCCCCGACCAAAACTACTGTCCCTCACCAGGGTATACGGCTCAAGTACTATCTGCCCTTCTTTGTAATGAGGCCGATCATACTCTGCTCTTACCATAAAATTCAATTGCTCGATCTTAACACCGTCCACTCCCAAAAGCCGTGCGTTCTCCACAACCCGGCCGAGCTCATCCAAGCCCGCCGACAGCGGCAGAGTGCTCACAAACACCTTTGTCCCTTTTGACCTCTTTTTCAGGACCGATCTCATATTTGCGACCGTCCTCTCAAATGAGCCTTTTACACCTGTCATCTCGTCGTGGAAATCCCCCCACCCGTATATCGAAAAGATCAATACGTCAACCTTCAGGTCGACAATACGATCCACAACGCCGTCATCCATCCAGGCGCCGTTCGTGGTTACCAGGCATTTAAGTCCGTTCCGCTTGATAATAGAAATAATATCCGGGAGGTCCTTTCGGATAAAAGGTTCTCCTCCGCCGATATGAACGACAGGACGGTACCGTTTGATCTGTAAAATGAATTTATCAATATCCTCGAGCGTCAACTCTCCGCTTAGGTCATCCCTGCCCCCTCTCCAGGAACACATCGCACAGGAATAATTGCACCTGCCCGTAATGAGCATATCAACCGTCAGGGGAAAAGGCGCCTTCCCTGTAAAGGCCATACTCACCAAGCTTTTCATAAGCCTGGAAACTGAAAAAAAACCACGGTAGAACCACATCAAACGATAGCGGGACCTTATATATCCAACCAGCTGTTTCATGAAAGCAAGTATACACTGACCGACAAACCCTGAAAAGAAAAATTGACTGAAAAATATTTTCCAGAAAATGGGGCGCCAAAACCATGTCCGTTACTCTTACAGTCCTGAAAACGCGGCCCATCTGGAGAAAACGGGATTTTCCCGAACGGTTTGGTGCCCTTCCCCGAAGTGACTTGACCCCCCTCTTGCAGTTCTCTGTAATTATGGTATAGTTGGGGGCATGACTCTCTTTATGAAAAAACGGGTAGTAGGAATTAAAACTTACTGGAGAAACCGCGTTTTTCAAATTGCCAAAAACAACCGGGTCTTGTTCGTAGTTTTGCTATTAACCCTCTGTTTCATCTTCTGCCTGCCACTGCTGCTTCCGTTCAACAAAATTGTAGTCGAAGAATCCTACCTGCAGCAGTGTTCATATCTCGACATCAACCTGATACATCTCATGAAAGACGGAAGGATACCTTTATGGACATTCCATTTCGGAGGGGGCTACCCCTTTATCAAGCATCCGGAAAATATTTCGCTGAGTCCCCTATTTTATCTGCTGATAGTGCCTTTAGGAAGCGCGAACGGAATGAAAGCCATGATCCTTTTTTCTTATGCGATAGGCGTAATCGGTATTTTTCTTTTTTCGCGAAGAATATTAAAATACTCCCCTGTCGCTTCAGCGGTTACCAGCACCTTCTTCATATTCAACAGTTTTATACCTTTTCAGATCAATACCGGCAATACGCGCGACCAGGGTTGGCTGTACCTGCCGCTTATTACTCTTACTCTCTTTCTTTCAAAAAAAAACCGCCGCTGCATACTATACTGTGCCGCGCTGATCGTGCTTCTGCTCTTTAACGGATTTAACCTCTACCTGGCTCCGATGTTCCTTTTTCTTTTCATATTTGCGGCTGTTGACGATATTTCAGGGAAACAGAACCGCATATTGAACACAAAGGCGCTGCTTCCCCGTCTGCTGTGGGTCACCGCCATAGCATTTTTCCTCGGAGCGGCAAAGATATTTCCTCTCCTTGAGCTCTTGAGCGTAAATATCCGAGGGTTTCAGAACTATATGGACTCGGCAGGAACGGCCATGACTTTTCAAAAAATGTTCCTGGCATTTTTTTCCAGAGGCCCCTATGCCGTAGGCAACGAAACCATCATGGGCCCTAACGGACTCGGCATGTCGTCTGTAATGTACTTCGGCCCGATACCCGGAATGTTGTTTATTCTTTCACTGGTCTTATGTTTTAAAAAAATGTGGAAGTTTTTTCTGATAATGTTGATATTCCTTTGTTTATGCATGGCCAATAACAGTCCTGTCGACATTTTCTATCCGCTATGGCATCTCCCTTTATTCAATTCCATAAGGGAAGTGGCAAGGTATTTCTCTTTCCCCGTAGTCTTTATGGCTTCAACTATCGCCGGGGCCGCTTTTTCAAGCCGCCTTTTCACGGCCATGACCAGACAGATGAGGTTCTTCGTCTGCGCCGCCGCGCTTGTGGGAGCGATCAATATGTTCGCCGCCAACAGCGAATATTTCAGATTCGCCGGCGCTTACCAGGATGATATTCCCAGGCTTCGGCTCACAGAGGATTTCTTTACGGTGAAAAGCATGGACCTGCCTGTCCGGCGCTTCCCCGGCCTTCAGGACAGGCAAAAAAACTGGACTCCCCGGCAAAGAGAAGAAATGTCCGCTGGCCTTCAATATTATGTTTTGAGACAGAATATAGGACTTTTGAACTGGTTCGGTAATATAGAACTACCCGAGAACGCGTCCCCGGCGTACCGGGTACTACGTGGTTACGGAGACTACTGGAAAGATTTCCGAAGGGATATTTCGAACAACAACGGCATATTCAGAAACAACAATTACAAGGGTGAAACTTATTTCAAAACACATAAAGAAAACCGGGTAAATAAAATAAAATGGGCCGCTAACAGGATAACCGTGGATATAGAAGCTTATCTCCCGGACATATTAGTTGTCAACCAGAACTATGACCGTGACTGGCATTCAAAAACGGGTGAAGTAATAAACATGGACGGCCTCCTGGGAATACACGTCAACAGCCCCTGCAAGGGAGAGATAACGTTCCGGTACCGGCCTCTTACTTTTTATTGCGGACTGGCTGTAAGCTTAGTCGGCCTGATGATCTGCCTGTTATTTTTTTTCAAAAGGACAACAAGAAATGAAGTTTAAACTCAAAAAACAACATATACATATATTCATCCTTATAACCGCCTGCGCACTTCTTTTCGGCAATACGTTCAAAAACCCTTTCATGTGGGACGACAAATACGTCTTCGTCGACGATAAACATATCAAAGACCTCAGGAACATACCTTATTTCTTCTCCCCCCATTACTGGCAGCCTGCCCCTTTCGAAGCGGAAAAAGAAAAAGGCGAATATCGCCCGATAAGCGCCGTATCTTTCGCTATCGATCACGCGTTATGGGGGCTTAATCCGGCAGGTTTCCACCTGACCAACCTGCTGCTTCATACGGCTAATGTCCTGCTGGTATATTTTGTAACGCTTATCCTGGCAAAACTCGCGGGAATTTCCCGGAAAAATGATGACGATCTCCGGTTAAACTCCATCTTTTTCGATATCCCTTTTCTCTGCGCAATTTTTTTTGCCGCGCATCCTGTTCACACCGAATCCGTTACCTGGATCAAAAACCGTACGGATATTCTGGCGTCACTGTTTATGCTGGCGTCTTTTATCGTATTTATCAAACATTTATCATGCAAAGGATCCCGCCGGTGCATAATCCTGTATTCGACGGGCTTATTTTTCTTCGCGGCCGCCCTGCTATCCAAGGCAATGGCGGTCACACTGCCGCTTATTTTACTCCTTTTCATATTCTATTTTCTGCCGGCGGGCAAACGCGTACGTTCCGCGCTTAAAACCGCGCCCTTCTTCATTATGTCTCTGGCGTTTATCGCCCTGAAAACATGCGCGCTGGGGATGCCGGGACTCCCGAGCGAAAAAATCCCGGACGCAAGTCTGTGCCAGCATATAATGATAGTGTTCCAGACAATGGGTTTCTATTTCAAGATGCTTTTATTCCCTCTGAAGTTGAACGCCGCGCATCCGATGTTTATCCCTGAAAGTTTTCTCGAAGAAGCGGTTTTGTACTCAATGGCTGCCATGTTTTTCCTGATATTCGCCATAACAAAGACTTTCCGCGAAGAAAAACTTTTGTCTTTCTCTATCTCCTGGATAATACTCACGCTGCTCCCCGTATCGAACATCGTGCTTCTTTCCGGACGGCCTGTAGCCGAACAACGCCTCTATATACCTTCGGTGGGATTTTGCATGATCCTGTCTATTGGTCTGTCACGATTACGCTCAACGAAGATCCCCGGCGTTACGAAAAAGGCCCTGGCCAATTATGCGGCCGTTCCGGCACTGGCTATATTGGCGTTCTACTCGGCAACGACAGTAACGCGTAACCGCGACTGGATAGACCCGGTGACATTCTGGTCAAAGACACAAAAAAATTCCCCTCTCCAGGCTGTCGCCTCTTATAACCTGGCAAACGCTCTTGTCGATGCGGGCGAAACTGACAAGGCGCTTCTTCTTTTAGAGAAAGCGGCCCGGCTTGACCCGACGCAGACGAGGATATACAACAACCTCGGAGTGGAATACATGGCCCGGGGCGAAACAGCTAAAGCTGTCGCGATGTTCACAAAATCGGCCGAGCTTAACCCGATGAATGTTGACGCCCTGAACAACCTGGGTGACGCTTACCAGAAATCCGGGAAACCAATGGAAGCGATTACGGCATACAAAAAAGCTATCAAAGCAGCGCCTGACAACCCCTCTGTGTATATTAACCTTGGCGCGGCATACGGCGCCTTGGGGCAAATAAACCGCGCGGCGGATCTTATCAACAAGTCATTGAAATTTGATCCATATAACCCTAACGCATATTACAATCTGGGCAAAGTGTACGGACTGATGGGCAAAAAGGACGAAGCAATAAAAGCGTATAATAAAGCCATAACCCTGGATCCGGACTACGCCGAAGCCTATTACAATTTAGGCATAGAATACAGCGAAACAGGCGATTTCAAAAACGCGTTAACAGCTTACGAAAAGGTGCTGAAAACAGACCCCTTCAATGTTGCCGCTTACAATAACATCGGCGTTCTTTACAACATATCTTTTAACTCTCCGGAAAGATCAATAGAATTTTTTGAAAAAGCTTTAGACATAGATCCCGGATACGCCCCGTCCTATAATAACCTCGCTATAGTTTATTACAATATGAAAAATTACAGTTTGGCGATCGAATGCTGCGACAAAGCGTCAAACCTGGGACACAAAAACCCGCGCCTTATCAAAAGGCTTATACCTTACAGAAAAATCGGTCAATGAATTAAGCGCTTACGCGCGGCTTGGGGATTGCATGCCACGCTTAATTCCGGTGTGCGGCGTACGGGGATTGCAATTCGATCTAACATATGATACCCTTCACTATGTCCTCGGAAGATCAGGAGCGTTAATATGGATTTAAGTATAGTGATCCCAGTCTATAATGAATATGCAAATATATCTACCCTCTGCGGCGAGATAAAAAAAGTAACAGCGCTTCTTGATATATCTTACGAAATCATTTTCATAAACGATGGCAGTACAGATAATACGCTGGAAACGTTGAAAACAGCCCGGCGGCATGATCCCGCGATAAAAATTATCGATCTACAGCGAAATTTCGGCCAAACAGCGGCTATTATGGCGGGTTTCGATACGGCTAAAGGCGAGATCGTCGTTACCATGGACGGTGATCTGCAAAATGACCCGAAAGACATCCCCGGGCTTATCGACAAGCTCAATTCGGGTTACGATCTTGTCAGCGGTTGGAGAAAAAAGAGAAAAGATGCGTTCCTGTTAAGGATCCTTCCATCGCGCGCGGCTAACCGGCTTATTTCTTTTATTTTAAAAACCCCTCTACACGATTATGGCTGCGCCATAAAAGCGTACAGAAAAAACGTCATAAAAAATATGCGATTATACGGGGAAATGCACCGATTTATTCCGGCAATAGCAAACTGGCGAGGCGCGAAAATCGCCGAAGTAGAGGTAACCCACCGCCCGAGACAACATGGTAAAGCAAAATATGGCATTAACAGAACATCAAAAGTATTGCTGGATCTGCTTCTGGTAGCTTTTTTATCGGAATATAGCACAAAACCCATCCGTTTTTTCGGCGGGATGGGTATAATAACCGGGACCCTGGGCTTTATATCCTTTCTGTTCGTAGCATATATGAAACT
This sequence comes from Candidatus Omnitrophota bacterium, assembly GCA_043819235.1. GTDB lineage: Bacteria > Omnitrophota > Gorgyraeia > Tantalellales > Tantalellaceae > JBDRFA01. Next base: position 14,286 of record JBDRFA010000084.1, read on the forward strand.
CGCAAATAAGATCGATATGACGGGCAACCCTCTTCTGATACTTGGCGTCCTCTTCTCTCTGGTCAGCATACAACTGATATCAATGGGATTCCTCGGCGAAATAAACATCCGTATCTATTACGAATCTCAGGACAAAAAAACGTACCACATAAGAGAAATCATAGAATAATATTTTGCAACTACTCAGGTACATACGACCGGGCTCATCCCACGCTGCCACTAATAGATTTTTTCGGAAATTATGGTTATGAGTAGGGCTGAAGTAAGAAATGTTCCTGATATTTCCAGAAAACCCCTGACACTTTCGATCCATTTAACGTCACCATACCGCAAATACCGGAACCACCAGTGGAAGTAAGGGGGTCAGACCTCGTTTACCCCCTTGTATTTCTCCACAACTCAAGGTATGTTTAAATAACGATTCGCTGACATTAAAAGGACGGTGAAATGAACAGTATTCTGATAGTAGGCGTGGTGCTTTTTACGGGTTTTGTTCTCGGGCAGGAGTTCCAGAGGCTCAAGCTCCCGAAGATCATAGGATACCTTTTAGCCGGGATACTTCTTAATCCGGGCATATGCGGATTTATACCGAAAGATATGACCACGAGGACCAACATAGTCGAAAATATCGCTATCGCGTTCATCGCCTTCTCGATAGGCGGCACCATAATATTCCCCGAGATGAAAAAACTCGGGAAAGGTATTCTGTTCATAACCATCTTCGAAGCGGAAGTGGCTTTTCTGGCAATAACCGCGGGGTTTCTTCTGGTGCTCCCGTTCATAAGCCACATCCCCCAAGCCACGTGGTTCGCGACTTTCATACCCGTAAGCCTCCTGCTCGGATGCCTGGGTTCCCCGACCGACCCTTCGGTGGCCCTGGCCGTCACGCACGAATACCGGGCGAAAGGCGAAGTCTCCTCGACCATGCTCAGCGTCGCCGCTTTTGACGATGTCCTCGGGATCATTAATTACTGTGTCGCGGTCGTGATCGCGGAAGCCATAGCCACCCACGCGAGTTTCGGCGTGTACAACGCTTTTTTTGTACCCGTCTGCATCATCGCCGGGTCAGTGGTCCTGGGGATACTGCTCGGGGCCCTGTTCAACCTCATAACTACACGGATATCCAAAGAATCGGAAGGGGTCTTCTTTGTCCTCATCCTCAGTTTCGTGGCGACATGCTGGGGGCTGGCGGTACTCCTCGGCGCCGAGGAAATACTCTCGGTAATGGTGATGGGGATAGTCGTCACAAATTATAATTCAAGGCCCGAAAAAATATTCAAGATGATGGAAAGGTATTCGGAAGAACTGATATTCCTGATCTTTTTTACGCTCAGCGGCATGCATCTGGAATTCGGCGCCACGTCCACCGCGTTCATCCTACTGATATTATTTACCATTTTCCGCATAATCGGGAAATTCGCCGGCACCGCGCTGGGAGCGACCCTGGCCCACTCCTCCCCCAACGTCAAAAAATACACGGCGACCGGCCTCATCCCATACGGCGGTATCGTGATAGGCCTTGCCCTAATCATGCAGCAGAACCCCGCTTTCAGCAAAATATCAGGTTTCCTCGTGAACACAATAGTCGGCGCAACCATAATAAACGAATTTATCGGCCCAATATTCGTAAAAAAATCCCTCAAAAGCGCAGGCGAGATCAACCCCTGAGAGCGGCGCACGGGGAAGAGGCGAACAGGGCCCCCTTCCCTTTACGGATTTTTAGTTTTCATCTAACTTTTGAAAGGATAAAGCGTTAAATATGTTTGAGCCCGCCAAAGGCGGGCGAGTTTATTTAACGCCCTTTCAAAAGTTAGATGAAAACGTTACGATAGCTATGACTCGGCGAAAAAATCCGTCTGGGAAGGGGGCCCTGTTCGCCTCTTCCCCGTTACGGCGTCAGTGTGATCAGATCTTTCCCGTCAGCATCAGCACCCCTATGACGATGAACATGGACGCGCCGATATATCGTATCATTTCCGGCTTTATGTATTTGCCGAGGAGGGAACCGACGAGGACCGAAACGGCCGTTACGACGATATACGCGGCGACGGACCCCAGAAGTACCACCAGAGGCTTCCCGGACTTTGCCGCCATCCCTATCCCCACCAGCTGGGTCTTATCCGCAAGCTCCGCAAAAAACACCGCGCCGAAAGTAGCCACAAATATCTTCCAATCCATCTTTCACTCTCCTTACAAGTTATAAGATCTTAGCTTGACCAGTATAATGGATATATTGTAACCCGAAAACATTTTTATGATGGGACTGTTCCCTATGCTCCGTACCGGGAGGATCCACACCGGGCGGAGGGGCCCGGGTAGGAGCATAGGGAACAGTCCCATCTCGGGTATCATTAGAAACAACAATACCAATCAGGTTTAATTGGCATTACTTGACCAGTTTGATCCTGTCGATATAGACCGGGCCTTTATATGCCGCGCCGTCCGACTCCACCCTGATCGCTATTTTGCGTATATCCGATTTAAGTTCGTCGGTCATCATCGTCGCTTCCCCGGAATAACGCCACGCCCGGTTACCGTACTTCAGGTTGCCCGAAACGGTCGTACGCCTCCCCGGGGTCAAAAATACCGGGTCGACCATCTCGATCCAGAGGTACTCATTCCCCGAAACTATGATGATCCTGGCCCATATCCCTTTGGGCGCGGACCTGGGAAGATATATATCACATACCAGTTTCCTGTATAAAGTGAGGTCGAAAAACCCTTCGGTCTCAACGATCCCGGCTCTCCACTCTTCCGCGGGAAAAGATACTGTCAGCTTCAGCCCCAGTTCCGCCCGGTTGCTGAAGTTCTTGTCTATCGCGAGAACCGGGAAAACATAATCGTCTTCCCATACCGACCAATCGGGTATCTCCCAGTTCTGAACATCCTGCTCACAGTTATAAACAGTTTTAACCTGCGGATACGCCTCATGCTGTGTCCGGCATAAAATATATATCAGCATCATCGCCAGGATCAACCCGGCCTTTTCCCCTTTTATCCCGCTCATATTTTTCCCTTCATATTTTTTTGGAAAATTGATATAAAAACGTAGGGGCACGGCGCGCCGTGCCCCTACACGTTACACGATCTGCTTCTTTCGGTCATTCGCACCGTACGCCTGCATGAGCCATCATCTCACGCCGGAGTTAACCCTCTACCAGTTGACCTCGACCCCTTTTACGGCATCCCATCTCATCTCTTTGATGACCCCTTGAGCGATATTCGTAAGATGGTCACCTATTTTCTCGAGGTTATCCACGAAATCCATGAAAACTATGCCGGCCCTGAGGTCGCACGCCCCCTGGCTTAACCGGTTCACATGCCCGTTCTTCAGATCCACCTGGAACCTGTTTATATTAATTTCCCGGTTAAGGACTTTCCTCGCGAGGCCTATATCGTTGTTTTCAAGCGCCGCCCGGGTCTCTTTCATCATTTGATGAAGTTCCTCCCACATCTCCGCCACTCCCTCATTCGCTTCATCCGAAAACGGAAGTTTTCCCTCGATCTTCCGTTCCGCGAGTTCCGTAATATTCTCCGAATGGTCCCCTATCCTTTCTATGTCGTTCACGCTATGGATCAACACGGGCAATTCCTCGGATTCCTCCGGGGCGAGTTCTTTCGTCGAAAGGTCTACGAGATACTGTGTTATCTCCGTCTGGAGGTTATCCACCGCTTCTTCCAGGTTCGAGATGGACTTCGTCACGCTTATATCGTTCTCGATGAACCCTTTTACCGCGATAGAGACCGACCTCTCCGCCAGTTCAAGCATCCGCGCGGTCTCCTTTCGCGCCTGCTCCAGGGCTATCGGCGGCGTCTCCAGAAGGTGCTTTTCCAGATACTGCGTCCCCATTTCGACCGCGCCCTTTTTCCTGGGGACCAGCCATATACATGCTTTTTCAAGCGCGCCCGTGAAAGGCAGAAAGACCAACATATTCGTTATGTTGAACGCGCTGTGCGCCACGGCGATATAGACCATGACGTTCCCCGTCGTCACTTCTCCGGGGATCATGAAATTAATGGCCCTGACGAACCACCCCGTATAAACAAAGAACATCATATAAGCGACACCGATCACATTGAACAAAGTATGCGACATCGCCGTTCTTCTCGCGGCAAGGTTTGTTCCCAGAGCGGCCAGCTGGGCCGTTATCGTGGTGCCGATATTATCCCCCAGTATTATCGGCACAGCTTCGGGAAAACTTATAACACCGTTGAAAGCCAAGACCTGCACGATGGCGATCGTAGCGCTTGAGGACTGAAGCACGACCGTAAAGATAACCCCTGCCATAACCCCCAGGAGAGGGTTTGCGCTTAAAGTGACGAATATGTCCTTAACATGCTGGCTGTTCTTTAAAGGTTCGAACGCGTCTTTCAGGAAAGAAAGGCCCATAAAAAGGAACCCGAACCCCATTATGACGTGCCCGGTGAACCGCATCTTCCTGGTCCTGCCAAGCTTCAGAAGCGCGAACCCCAGGCCCACGGCCGGCAAAGCGTAATCAGTGACCTTGAAAACGGACATCGAAGATACCAGCCACGCGGTAAAAGTCGTACCTATATTGGCCCCCATCACCACGCATATGGCCTGTTTAAGGACCAGGAGCCCCGCGTTGACAAAACCTACCACCATGACGGTAGTCGCGCTTGACGACTGTATGAGACAGGTTACCGCCGTGCCCACTAACACGCCCACTATCGGGACCCTGGTCGCCATGTGCAGTATCTTCTTAAGACGTTCACCCGCTATATTTTTCAGGCCCTCCGACATCATCTGCATGCCGAAAAAGAAAAACCCCAGGCCGCCCACTGCCCCGAAAACCATACCCTGCGTATTCATATACATCCTCCCGTAAATACCATATCGCCCTTATACCGGATACACCGGTAAGGAGTATATCCTATGGATATGATACGCGTATGAAGGCACTGTGAAGATTGTATGAAGAATTGCAGGCCGCGTTTCAGCTCATTTCGGGAGCATCACCGTAAGTTTTGTGCCCTTACCTACTTCGCTGTCGATATAGATATGGCCGCCGTGGAGCGTCACGATGTGTTTTACTATCGACAGGCCCAGGCCCGTCCCGCCAAGTTCCCGGGAATGCGCCGTGTCCACCCGGTAAAACCTTTCAAATATCCTGTCCAGATGTTCCGGGGATATTCCTATGCCGTTATCCTCGACCGAAAGCATCACGCTGTCCGTTTTCTCAAAAAGTGATACCCGGATCTCGCCTTTACTGCCGGTATATTTTATCGCGTTGTCGATAAGGTTCGCCATTACCTGCTCTATTTTATCTTTATCCCCGCGTATTTTAAAATCATCGCCTTTATAGTCCACTTTCAACGTTTGAGATCTTACCGAAAGCTCATGGTCGAAACCCCAGATGATCTCGTCCAGCAGGTATTTAACGTCGAATTTTGCGCGCCCGATCCGGCTATCCCTGTTCTCGACCTCCGCGAGCTTCAGGAGGTCATTTATTACGGATATGAGCCTTTCCGTATGTTTCCCGATGATGGACAGGAATCTTCTCGCGTTCTCCCTGTCGTCTATCGCGCCGTCCTCCAGAGTTTCTATAAAACCTTTTATCGAGGTAAGCGGGGTTTTCAGTTCATGCGAGATATTCGCAATGAAATCCGTCCTGACCTTATCCGTCTTTTCCAGGTTTTCCACCCTGGCCTGCACCTCGTCAGCCATCCTGTTCAGCGCGGCGGCGAGCCGGCCCAATTCGTCGTCCGGCCCGATATCGGCCCGCCTGGAAAGATCGCCCCTGGCTATATTCTCAACGGTTTCCTCCATCCTGCGGATAGGCGAACTTACATCCCTGAAAATAAAATATACCATGCACAGGGTGATAACGACCGCCAGTATGCCGCCTGAAATAAAAAAACCGTTCATGGCGCCTGACCCATGCCCGCCTCCCGGAAGAGCCGCGGACAACCGCGCCACGGCTGTCAGGATGAAAACGGAAGCGATAAGGAGGGAAATATAAACACCGAGGAATTTTGTGATCATACTTTTCTTCATAATATCATATATCCTTGAACCGGTACCCGGAGCCTCTTACGGTCTCTATATGATCCCTGGCTTTCCCGAGTTTTTTTCTCAAAGACTTGATATGCGCGTCGACCGTCCTGTCATAAACCCCGGCATCATATCCGAAGACCCCGTCGAGCAATTTGTCCCGGGAAAGGACCACGCCGGGACGGTACACCATGAATTCCAGGAGTTTGAATTCCGTATGGGTGAGCGATACCTCTTCCCTTCCGACAAACACTTTATGCTTGATGCTGTCCACCTGGATAATGCCTTTAACGACTTCTCTCCGCACGATCTCCGGCTCGTTCCTCCTGAGTACCGCTCTTATCCTGGCTAACAGTTCCCGCGGGCTGAAAGGTTTGGTCATGTAATCGTCGGCGCCCAGTTCCAGCCCCGCCACCTTATCCGCCTCCTGGGATTTAGCGGTAAGCATAATGACCGGTATGTGTTTCGTTATTTCGTTATTTTTCAATCTCCGGCATACTTCAAAACCATCCGTGTCCGGCAGCATGAGATCAAGGATAATGAGGCCCGGCTTCTCTCTTTTCGCGCTGGAGATCCCGGAACTTCCATCCGGCGAGGAGACCGCGGCATACCCTTCTTTCTTCAGGTTATACTCTATCATTTCCGCGATATCGTTTTCATCCTCGATAATAAGTATCTTCTCTTTAGCCACTACCCCTCCAGACGGATCTCTCCGGGATAAACAGATTCTACGATTTCAGCTCGATCAGTGTAGGGGCACGGCGCGCCGTGCCCCTACATATTCAAAACGAAAAACATTTTGTTATGATGGAATCGTTCACTATGCTCCGTACCGGGAGGATCCACACCGGGCGGAGGGGCCCGGGTAGGGGCATAGTGGACGGTTCCATCCCGGTTATCATTTAGAAGAACAATACCAATCAGGCGTAAACGGTATTACTTCATGAAATACCTGAGCCAGATATAGCCTGTGCATATAAGCATCGACTGGACCACAAAGACGGCGCCATACCTGAAGAACCTGCCGAAACCTATCGTGTATCCGTTCCTTTCGCTTATACGCGCCATCACAATGTTGGCCGAGGCCCCGATGAGCGTGCCGTTACCCCCGAGACATGCCCCTAACGCGAGCGCCCACCATAAGGGGTGGGCGATCTGAGCCTGTATCACGGCGGGGTCCGTGATGCCGGAACTCTGGGAAAAATAAACCACAAAATGCCTCACCAGGGGCACCATCGTGATAACGAAAGGTATATTGTCAAGAATGGACGAAAATACCGCTGACCCCCACAGGACTAGAACGCAAACTAAAAAAAGGTTATTCCCCGCTGCATCTAGGATCTTGTACCCTATCCAGGATGTCACCCCGTTCACCTCCAGAGCCGAGATCATCATGAACATGCCGATAAAAAAGAATATCACGCCCCATTCCACGCGCATCAATGTATCCTCGCTTTCGGACCGGCAAACCAGAAGCATCAGCATGCTGCCGCCGAGAGCGATGATGCCGGGTTTCATGCCTATGATATCGTGCAGAAAAAAACCAAGGAATATCAGCGCGATGACCGCAAGCGACCGTACCATGTTCTCCTTGTCGACTATCGCCAGATGCGGTATGGCTTTTTTGACCTTATCCCTGGTTTTTTCCGTTACATGGAACTCCTTTCTGAACCATAAAAAGACCGTCGCGAGAAAAACCGTGAACACCACCAATACCACAGGCATAAGGTGGATAAGAAAATCGTTGAATGACAGGTTGGCCTGCGAACCTATGATTATGTTAGGCGGATCCCCTATAAGGGTCGCCGTACCCCCTATGTTCGAAACGATGGCCTCCATTATTACGAAGGGGACCGGGGATATCTCCAGGATCTGCATGATAAGTATGGTAACGGGAACTATCATTATTATGGTGGTGACATTATCCAGAAAAGCGGAAAGCACGGCGGTAACGGATAAAAGCAGGAGCATGATGAGCCTGGGATCGCCTTTAGCGTATTTAGCGACGCTTATGGCGGTCCATTCAAAAAACCCCGTCCGCGCGAGTATATACACGCTTGTCATCATCCCCACCAGAAGAAAAACAACGTTGAAATCCACGGCCGCTATGGCCTGGTCGAATGTCGCCAGTTTCAAAAACAATACACACGAAGCCCCGAGTATCGCGACTATGGTCTTATTTACCTTTTCCGTGGCTATAAAAAAATACGCGATAACAAAAATAACGATGGATAATATTGCCTTCATTTTTCCCCGTCTTTCCCCCTTTTTTAAAAAAAGAGGATCTTGTCTATTATGCAGAACCTGTCAATGAGCCCTTCGAGAACGCCTTCGTCATTGACGACAAAAAGTTTGGCCTTATGTTTAACGGTCATGTCAAAGATTATCTCGATAAGGGTACGTCCGCTGCGGATCGGTTCTGTGCCGGTGAATATGTCCCTGACCTTGAGGTTCCTTTTTATCCTGAAATACCTCTCGAAAGGGTCTATATGCCTGACGAATGAGATGGTATTGAGCTGCTTGAAAAAATCCGGCATACCATATTCAAATATATCAAGGCATGATATTTCCCCGCGGTATACGTTATTTTCGTCCACTACCGGCAATATGTCGGCCTGTTTAAGGTGCATCATCCTTGTCGCGTCCTCCACCGACGTCTCAAGCTTCACGGAGTTTATCACGGGGCGGGCGATATCCCGGGCAAGTATCTGTTCCGGAGGGATGACATCCGCATCTTCGAACATCTTCAGTATGCGCTCCGCCGCGGCGGGCTGCTGAAAAAGGCTCATATCATAATTGATAGCGGATAAAACCCTGACAATTGCGGCCATGGCCTGGAGGATAATATACGGCTCATCCGGAGAAGACACCATAAGCAATATCACTTTTACGGGTTTTCCGTCCAGGCTCCCGAAATCCAGGCCTTCTTTATTCACCGCCATCGCAATGGCGAATTTTCCCCACCCTTCGATACGCGCGTGGGGGAACGCCATTTCGTTCCCTATGCCCGTAGTCTGGACATTTTCGCGTTCCATGACAGCGCCATACACATCCTTGCGGGTTTTCCTGTACCCGGACGCTTCCGGAACTTCAAATAACCTGTCCACGAGCGTGGATATGGCTTCCTCTTTGGTCTTCGCCCGGAGGTCCGGTATGATCAAAGCCGGGTTCAACAGCTTGTTTATACTTAACATGCTCTCTCCCTCTCATCCTTGAGATCTATGTAATCCTTCCGGATCCTGGCGAGGCTCCTGAAAATGTTGGTCTTGATGTTGACCTTCGGGGTTTTCTTTTCGGTTTCCGTTAAGAAGTTCTTTATATAATTCCTTCTTGAATCCTTCCCGAAGGGGCACTCGCACAACTTGGCGGGGAACTCCATCTCGCCGGCAAACCCTTTTATCGTACGTTCCTCCACGTAACATAACGGCCTGATAATGGTGATCTTTCCGCCGAATAAGCCCTGCCGCGGATTCATCCCCGATATCTCCCCGTTATACAGCAGGTTCATGAGCACGGTTTCCGCTATATCGTCCTTATGGTGCCCCAAAGCGACTTTATTACAGTTCATTTTTTCCGCTATCCCGAACAGGGCCTTGCGCTTGTTCCAGGAGCACCAGAAACAGGTCGTTCTCCCGTTCTCATCAAGCACTTTGATATCCTTAAAAACATATTCTACCCCGGCCTTTTCGAAAAAGCCGGTCAGGACGCTTTCATGAACGCAGCTCGCGCAATGAAAATCGGTCCTTATATGCGCGGCGAATATCTCGTATCTTACAGGCGCCCATGCCTGTATCTCTTTGAGCAGGCTCAGCATGGTAAGACTGTCTTTGCCGCCCGAAACGGCGACAAGTATCCTGTCCCCGGGCTCGATCAGATTATAATCAGCGATCGCTTTACCTATCGCTGAATTTATCCTCGCCCCGCTTTTTGTCAGGTTCCTCATCATATTCCTTCTGTGAAAAAGGGATCCCCATTTATCGTCTTGTCCGTCTCTCCAGATAAACAGGCATCCCCTTCGATCCCTATGTCCGCACCGCACGCCGAACGTATCCCTTAGTCCAGAACGCCTTCCCGTTTCATGTCGTTCTGCCGCTCCCGCAAATACCGGCTGAGCAGAAAACTGACATTCTCCTCACGTTTTTTCTCTACCGGCATCTCTTCCGCTACCGCCACGGC
>JBDRFA010000085.1:0-23586 GCA_043819235.1 Candidatus Omnitrophota bacterium
GATCCTTACGATAAAAAAATCCTGCGGCGGCCGGCCCAGGAGGAACATACCGATCCATTCATTTACCCCGTGTAAGACGCCAAAGGCCCCTATCAGCTTTATCCCTTTCCCCAGCCGGAAATTGATGCCGGCGGCGGGATACAGCAGGATCGCAAGCCCGAGGCAGAAAAATGACAAGCCGTACACGAAAAATATCAGGGCCATACCGTTCACGATGATCTCCTTTTCAGCTGTGATCTTTAGGCTTTAACCATTACTCTCACGTTAGATCCCTCGACTCGGTCACTTCGTTCCCTCGCTCGGGATGACAGAGAGTTGTCTTCCCGAGCGGAGCCCCGGAGGGGCGGAGTCGAGGGATCTAACGTATTTGGTTTCATATACATAAATTTATCCCGGCCATAACTTCACTGTAATTATATAGTCTACAGCCCCATAATGCAATAATACAGATGCCCGGTTACCCTTTAATCACCCCAATGGGACGCATTTTCGCCACTTTTACCGAAAGCCCGGCGCCGCAGACGATGTTCACTACGTCCATCACGTCCTTGTACGCCTCGGAGGCTTCTTCGCCCAGGGTGTCCCTTCCCGTGTACCTGACGATTATACCCCGGTCCTCGAGTTCGCGCCTTATCGACCGGCCGCGCGTCAGGCGTTTGGCGGCATGGCGCGAGAGGAACCTGCCCGCGCCGTGGCAGGTGGAATAGAAAGTCTCTTCGGCGGACTCGCACCCCGCGAGGAGATACGAGTATCTTCCCATGTCGCCCGGTATAATGACCGGCTGGCCCGTCGCGCGGTAATCTTCCGGTATCTCCCGATGCCCGGGGGGGAACGCCCTGGTCGCCCCTTTGCGGTGGATGCACAAAAGGCGCTCCTTCCCGTTTATCTCGTATTTCTCGAACTTGGCGATATTGTGCGCCACGTCATATACGAGGCGCATACCCAGCGATACGGCGCTATCGCCGAATACCCGTTCAAAGACCTTGCGGGCGAGATGCGTTATCACCTGGCGGTTCGCCCACGCGTAATTGGCGGCCGACCTCATCGCGCCCAGATACTCACGGCCCTCGTCGCTTTTGACCGGCACACAGGCGAGCTGCCTGTCGGGCACGCGTATATTGAACTTGCCCATGGACCCGATCATCCCTTCCGCGTAATCGGTGCATATCTGGTGGCCGAAACCCCTGCTCCCCGTATGCACCATGACCGTGATCTGCCCTTCGCTTATCCCGAAAACTTCCGCGATATCGCGGCGGTAGACTTCCTCCACCACCTGTACCTCGAGAAAATGGTTGCCCGAGCCCAGCGTGCCCGACTGGCTGCGGCCCCTTTCATACGCCCGTTTGGACACCATTTCCGGATCCGCCCCTTCGATAGCTCCGTTCTCCTCGCAATGCAGAAGGTCGCCTTCCCACCCGAACCCCTTCTCAACGGCCCACCTGGCCCCCTTTAACATTATCTTTTTCTCTTCGGCCGCGCTCACCCTCACATCCCCCGTCGAACCCACACCGGTAGGCACACTGGAATAAAGCGCGTCGACAAGCTCTCTGATCCGCGGCTTAACGTCTTCCGCCCGGAGATCCGTTCTCACTAAACGGACTCCGCAATTGGATACGACAAACCCGTTCGCGATAAAATTATGGCTTGTATGTTCCACCGTAAAATCATATACATAGCCGTCAAAGTCTACCTGTTCGATATCGCTGATCCTGTCCCAGATCATGCCGGAAGTGCCCATACCACGGGTGTAATGTTCCAGAAATTCCCGGAAAGTTATCGCGCCGCTAGCGAGACGCGGCCCGGTCTTCCTAGGCCCATAAATAGACCTTTCAATGAACCTCTGGTTCACCGCCCGGCCCCTCATATTCTCATAGATGGCGCCGGCGCCCATGCCGGCCGTCGCCATTTCACGGACTTTATTTTCAATATCCGCCCTCTCTTCTATGACCATTTCTTTCATGCTGAGATATTGGATGGCGGCGTTGGACAGCATCGTCCTTTCAGCGTTATATTCGAACCCGACCCTCGAGTAAAGGCGTATCAGGTTCCCGGTTTTACTCGATACCGAGAGACGTAACCTTACGGAAACTTCGCCTTTGCTGTTTTTGCTTTCAACCCTCTCTCCCGCCCTGTTAACCGCGACACCGAATTCACCGAGCATGTCAGATATGTCCTTAAGGAACTCCCTGCCGTCCGCCGCCAGGCCCGGGTCTTTATTGACCGATACCGCCGGCGAATAAAAGTTATATCCGTGTCCCGTCATCGTTTGCGGTGTTGACATTTCCGCCCCGAAAAAAGCCGCCAGGAAAAGCCGTTTCTGCCATAAGGGCGCTTTCCTGATCCAGGCGGGAATACGGAACGTCTGCCTGGTCTTATTGCCGACTGGCGTTCCCAGCGCGGCAAGCAACGCGGCAAGACCGCTGGATGATACCTTGCAGAAATGGTTCTCCGCCGTGAATTTTCTATTTGAATACGCCGTATTTATCTCGTGATCCCGGATCCTGGAATAGACCCGCGAACAGGCAAACCCTGTCTTCGCGACATCGTTCCGTATTTTTTCAAGGTCCGCCTGTTTCCCGTAAAATGAAACACATCCTTTCCCCTTCTTCTCGTTGAAATAGATATTACCGTCACCGAAATTATATCCCATTATTTTCAGGATATACGGTAATTGAGGAGAGTTGTACCGTAAGGGAAGAAGGTCCCGCTTCTTAAGATGATTTATGATCTGCTCGACGCCGTGGCCCCTGGAATCTTTTTCGTTTTTTACCAACAGGTCTCTGATATCATCTTCATTTATGATAACCCCGTCACCAGGATCCTCATACGCTACCCCTTCAAACGGATATACCGCTACTATATCCTCCGGGGAAAGCATCCTGAGAGGGACCATGCCATCAGGGGTCCAGAAAGGATGGTCTCCGGTGGCCGTTATCTTTTTCCCGTTCAACGTCGTAACTTTGTATACACGGTCAGAGGGCCTTATCTTTAAAAACCTTAAGATAGTGGTCCTGGCAAGGTGTCCGTTTGAAAGATCGAAACACGATAGTTCCTTTTCCATGAACACGTCTTCGAAATCTTTTATCTCAACATAAGCGCCGTTAGATAACAATATTCTCGAATCACCGCTGAGGCAGTTAATATCGTACCCCACTCCTCCGGGCGTGATAACCCCTCCGGCTTCGATGTCGGTCGCGACCACGCCGCCTATGGGGAGGCCGTATCCCCAGTGGATATCCGGCATGGCCATGGACGCTTTCACGATGCCCGGAAGATGCGCGGCGTTGGCTATCTGCTGGGGGGCGTTGTCCCTGACGATATGCTCGATCATCTTTTTGTCCGAAAAGATGATCCCGTCGACCCGCATGCCCGCATCGTAGGACTTCGGTATGCGCCACCTGTAATCATCTATCCTTTCCAGTTTCCCGGTAAAAGGCTGTGTCATGGGTGACTCCTTTTAAATATCAAACACCACCACGGTCTCGTACCCGGCGGCGGTCTTTTTTATCACTATATCATGGTATGTCGCGGCTTTTATTTCAACGTGGATCTTCACGCCGGACTTCTCCATAGCCTGCCCCCTTGCCTCTCCGATAAGCCTGCTGCCTTCGAGTATCCGCACTTTAAAATCCCGGAACACGGCTTTTTTCGCGAATGACAGGTATAAGAGTTCGTTGAGCCACGAGATAAGGAGCGATTCCGTATCGCAGGCGGCAAGTTCGACCTTTACCGACATGTCCGCCCCCAGATTCCCGGTATCCGTCATCATGCCGAACATGGCGCAGGCGGCGTTCTCAAAAAGATCCGGAATACTGCCGCCATATATCCTGGCGGCAAGGTCCGCGGTATGAGGTATCTGTTCGTATCGTTTCATTGTTGCGCTGGATTTCGGGTTTAACAACTATATGTATTTAGTATTATACGTCTGCCCCGACAAAAATAAAAAGGTTTTTACCCGCGAACCCGATTTTTTTAAGAATTTATCTTCTTTAGGCCCGCGATCTGATATATACTGTGGTACATGGATATCTTAGACCGGACACGGAATTTTACGGTTCTTTCTCCCGAAGACGTCATCAGGCTGGCCGAGGAAGAACTCGAAACCAGCTTGACCAGCCTTTGCAGGCCGTATAAAAGCTACATAAACCGCGTTTTTGAACTTGCCCGGGAAGACGGTACCGGCATCGTCATCAAATTCTACCGTCCGGGACGGTGGGCAAAAAAAGCCTTGCAGGATGAACATGATTTCCTGGCGGAACTCTCGGCCGCTGAGATCCCCGTCATCGCCCCTCTTACCTTGCGAGGCGGGAAAACGCTGGGTGAATACAACGGCGCCTTCTTCACGGTCTTCCCGAAAAAGGGCGGCCGCAACTGCGACGAATTTTCCGAGGAACAATGGCTTGAACTGGGACGCCTCATATCCAGGGTCCACAATGCCGGCGCCCGGCGCATGCCCGAGGACCGCATCTCGCTCACACCCGGCCGCGCGACGCGTGACCACGTGGACTTTATTATCAAGGGAGGGTTTGTCCCCAGGGACCTTTCCGGGCAGTACGCCGATACCACGCTGGAGCTCATTGAAATATTATGCCCGCTGTTCGAGGGCAAACCTCTTATCCGCATTCACGGTGACTGTTATTCCGCCAATATCATTTACCGGCCGGAAGAATCGTTCCATATGATCGATTTTGACGACATGGCCGTAGGCCCTCCGGTGCACGACCTGTGGATGCTGCTGCCGGGGTACGTTAAGGATTCAAAGCGTGAATTGAACCTCTTCATCGAAGGTTATGAGACGTTCCGGGATTTTGACCGCACCGACCTTATACTTATCGAACCGCTTCGCGCGATGCGCTATATACATTTCACCGCGTGGTGCGCCCATCAGGTCGCCGACGGAGCTTTCTCCAGTCTCGCCCCGGGATGGGGCACGAACGCGTACTGGCAGTCCGAAATAAACGACCTCCGGGACCAAATGGCAAGGATCAAAAAACCGGAATGAACGGGAAATTTCGAGAACCAAGGGATGACAGAGAGTCGTCATCCCGAGCGAAGGGGCCCCGCGCAAAGACGCGGGGGACCGAGCCGAGGGATCTAACGTACTGAATTCCCATACAATAAATTAACAATAAACCCATGACTGAATGGAGAAAATTTTGTTTCAGTAGATCAGCCGCGTTTCCGGAGGTTTCTTTAATGTGTCAGAAAAATGCTGGAAAAAATATCATTGTCCGTTTGTTCCTGATCGGGCTTATTTTCACCGCGCAATTCTTTATGGCCGCGGACCCCGTATCCGCCGCGCGGAAGCACGAGAATGCCGGCATATTCACTTTTAATAATGTAGTTGAACTGGCCGAAAAGTCCGCTCAAAAGCCCTATGTTGAAAACCCGGGGGAAGGCCTCCCGGATCTTCTTCGGGATATAAGTTACAACCAATGGCGGGATATACGATACCGCAAGGAAAAGGCTCTATGGTACAATGAAAATATCCCCTTTAAAATAGAGTTCTTCCATCCGGGATTCCTTTATAACCGTCCTGTAAAGATCAACATTGTAGATGACAGCAAAGTCCTCCCGTTCAACTATTCGCCTGAACTCTTCGATTATGGAAAGAACGACTTCGGGGAAAGGATACCCGGGGGAATTGGATTCGCGGGCTTGCGTATCCGTTACCCGATAAATACCAGAAAGTACCTGGACGAATTCGCCGTTTTTCTCGGGGCCACATATCTGCGGGCGGTGGCAAAAGAACAGTTGTATGGATTATCGGCCAGAGGCCTTGCCGTGAACACGGCTGAGGCAAACGGAGAAGAATTCCCTGTTTTCAGCGAATTCTGGATCGTAAAACCGGCCCGTAGCGACAGATCCATAGTCCTGTACGCGCTGCTCGACAGCTATAGCATGACTGGGGCATATAAATACGTTATTACACCCGGTGAAATAACCCGGATGGCCGTCGACTCCGTGATCTTCCCGCGTGAAAAGATACAGAAAATAGGTATCGCCCCTATCACCAGCATGTTCTTTTACGGCGAAAATACTTATTCACAGCGGTTTAAGGATTTCCGCCCGGAAGTGCATGATTCGGACGGGCTTTCAATAGTTTCAGAGACTGGCGAGTGGATATGGCGGCCTCTTACCAATCCGAAACACCTTCTGGTCAATGCCTTCCTGGTCGGCTCGCCTGAAGCGTTCGGACTTTTCCAGCGCGACCTGGATTTCGACCACTATCAGGACCTGGAAACATGGTATGAACGGCGTCCCAGCCTCTGGGTCACACCCACCGGGAACTGGGGGGACGGCCATCTGGAACTTGTTCAGATACCCACAAACACCGAGTTCAACGATAATATTGTTGCCTATTGGGTCCTTGATACCAGCCCCGAACCGGGCGTCCCCTTAAGATTTTCCTATATTTTAGAATGGTGCTCCAGCCGGGACAAGATTCCTCCCGGCGCTTATGTCACGGCGACCCGGGTCATCAACTACTCAAAAAAACATGTCATGAGATTCGTCATAGATTTTGAAGGGGCCAAGATTAGCTCTTTTCCGCCGGATAGCGCTATTACCGCGGAAATAAGCGTTAATGAACCATACAGAATATGGGACCGGCACGTCCAGAAAAACACCATAACAGGCGGCTGGCGGGTCCTGTTTGACATCGGCCTGGAAACAGGTTTCCTGGAGGAGCTCAAAGCCATCCTTCCGGAAAAAAGGCCGGTAGGCGAATTAAGATTATTCCTTAAATACGGGGACAGGGCCCTGTCGGAAACCTGGACTTACACCGTACAACCCGCGATGATCGAACAATGAACCGGTCTGTTAAAGAAAACAATATTTCCGCGTCTGACGAAAGGGACCCCGGCGCAGCCGAACGCAGAGCGGACCTTTACCTGCGCCTCCTTGAACTGCCCGAAGAGCAAAAGGCCGGGCTGATGGAAGAATTCCGCGCGCGATTACGCGGCGCGCGCGTGCCCGATGACCTGAAAGAGTCCGCGGTATACGGCATCCGCGAGCTCTTTGCCCTGCTCGAAGAGAAAGGCCTCGGGGCGGAAGGCATTTTCCGGGAATACGTCGGAACGCCTCCGGGCATCCGGCGGTCGCCGATCGCATACCGCGGATTCGACGAACGGGAGAAAATTTTCGTCCTTTCCCGCATTAAAAACATGATATCGAAAAACCGTCTTGTCCCGAAGTGGGAAAGGGTCGCGTTCTTAAGAAGGAGCGTTCTTTTTCTTTTCGTGCTTGGCTCTTCATGTTTTTCCGCAATATCTATTCACGCCATTTTCGCGGACCAGGGCATGCGTTCCCTTGAATGGGGCATAGTCATTATTTTTACCGTGCTCTTCACCTGGATCTCCATAAACTTTGCCACGGTGCTTATGGGCTTCTTCCGGTTGTTGAGGAAAAATGACCTTTTGCAGGTAAGCCGGGCGCTGGATGAGCGACCCGGCGATATAGCGAAGGACTTCGTCACCGCCATTATCCTTCCGGTATACAATGAAAACATGTCAATGGTCTTCTCTTCCCTGCGCGCCATGTACCGTTCAGCGTATTCCGCCGGATCCCTTGCCCATTTTCATTTTTTCATACTGAGCGATTCGGCCGACCCGGGGAAACTGGTAGAGGAAGAACAGGCATGGTCGGAACTGTGCAGGGAACTGGACGCCGCCGGCAGGATATTTTACCGCCACAGGCGTGAACGCATCGGCGGGAAAAGCGGCAACATCGCGGATTTCTGCCGGCGCTGGGGTTCCATGTACAAATATATGATAGTCCTGGACGCGGACAGCCTTATGAGCGGCAGGGCCCTGATAAGCCTGGTAAAGATCATGGAAGTACGTCCGGACATCGGCATACTTCAAAGCATACCTAAAGGGATCGCCCAGAAAAGCCTTATAGCCCGGATACACCAGTTCGTAAGCCATATCTACGGGCCGCTTTATCTTGCCGGGCTCCATTACTGGCAGCTGGGAGACGCCGCTTTCTGGGGCCATAACGCTATTATCAGGATGAAACCTTTCATAAAATTCTGCGCGCTGCCAAAACTGTCGGGCCGTCCTCCGTTCGGCGGGAAAATACTGAGCCATGACATCGTGGAAGCGGCGCTGATACGCCGCATGGGATACGGCGTATGGCTCGTTTACGACCTCGAGGAAAGTTACGAACAGTTCCCATCGAGCCTCCTTGTGGAACGCGAACGGGACCGCCGCTGGTGCCAGGGGAACATCCAGCATTTACGCCTTATCTTCATGAACGGCATTTCCATGGGCCACAGGTTCCTCTTCCTGACCGGGAACATGTTCTACTTCGCCTCGTTCTTCTGGTTCCTGCTCACGATACTCGTTACCGTGAACGCTATCGTGAATTTCATGAATGGCCCCGTTTACTTCTCCGCGGGCAAGAACCTTTTCCCTCTCTGGCCGGAGTACCATTACAGCCTGTCTCTGGCTTTATTGACCGTGACGATAATTTATCTTCTGGCCCCGAAGTTGTTGAGCATCCTTTATATCGCCGTCTGGGGGAAAAAAACGCGGCACTTCGGGAAATTTTCAAGATTGCTGCTCAGTATAGCGCTGGAATCCGTGATCTCGCTGCTGCTGGCCCCCCTCCGGATGCTGGACCATACAATATCTATCCTCCACACGCTGCTCGGGCAAAAGATCGAGTGGACGGTCCAGAGGGCGGGAGAAAACGTCAGCTTCGGCGTATCCGCGCGTACCTACTGGCCGCACACCGTGTTCGGGGCAGTCTGGGCCCTGACCGTGTTAAAGGTCAGCGACATATTGTTCTGGTGGCTTTCCGTCGTGCTTTTCCCCCTTATTCTTTCTATCCCTTTATCGGTCATTACCAGCAGGATCGATGTCGGCCTTTTTTTTAGAAAATGGGGTATATTCATTGTTCCCGTGGAACTCGACCCTCCCAAAGAACTGGTCGATATGGAAGCTACGCTCAGGCAAGGCAAGATCTGTTCTGTCCCGGAAAATACCCGTGAAACAGGGTTTATCTGGGCGGCTGCCAGGCCCCGCATGAACGCCCTGCACGAACATCTATTGCGCCTCAACAGAAAACTGCCGGAAAATATCCAGGCTTACCGTAAGGGCCTTGAGCAAAAAGCGATCGAGTCGGGGCCGGCGTCTCTTTCTCCCGAAGAAAAGAACATACTCCTTTTTGACCGCGAACGCTTTAAAGCGCTGCACCGGAGAATATGGGAACTGCCGGATAAGGACCTCTTTGAAAAATGGATGATACCGGCGGAGGTTAAATAACGTGTTTTGCGGGATCCCTTCTCATCGCGTTCTCGGTGATCCTGGCGATCACGTCCGCGTAACTCAGGTTTCTCAGATACGCCTGCCTTATCAGCCCGCTGTCCGGGCTTATGTCCGGGTTGGGGTTAACGTCCAGGACGTATAACTCGCCGTCCTTTTCCCGGAAATCCACCCTGAAATACCTCGAACACCCCAGGGCCCTGGCGGCCTTGCAGCTTATCTCGGCGACTTCGTGGGAATATCTTTCGTCTTTTTCGTCCAGGACCACCGGCATTAATTTTTTATATTCCGCCGCCCTGGTTTTCCATTTTGCGTTGAAGTTCAGATAATTCACGCACCCCGGGGATTCTTCATAATCAAGCATGGATATCCCCATAAGCTCGTACGGGTAATACCCTAAAAATCCGGCGTTATATTCCCTGCCGGATATGAATTCTTCCACGATAATCCCTTTAGGGAACTTCCTCAGTTTCTCGCCAACGGCTTTGCGCAGCTCTTCCATGTTCGACGCCAACGATCTTGAGTCTATACCAAGGCTCGCGTCCTCGCAGGCAGGTTTGACGAACACCGGAAATTTTATATCCTTACCTTCCACATCGTCCAACGTGCGGGCCATAATGCCGGAGGGCACTTTGATACCGTTGGCTTCGAGTATTTTTTTCGTCCTGTCCTTATCAAGGCATGTTTCAAGCGCTTCGGAATTATTGCCCGTGAACAATATCTCTTCCGCTTCAAGCATCCGCGCGAATTCCACTTCCGTCATGGAATCGCCTGAAACCCCTTCAAACAGGTTAAATACGCAGTCCGGGCCGATCTCCTTGAGGCTCGAGATGACCCATTCCGGCTTTTCAAGAAAATCTTTATCGTGAATGTCGAAGCAGATGGCATCATAGCCGGACGACCGTAACCCCTCCACGACCGCGTCACGGCATTTAAAGATCAGAATAGCTTCCTCCGGTTTATAATCACCGATGCCGGCCGTAACTACCACTTTATTAGAACGGTTTTTTTTCATAAGAACCCTTTTCTTCTCATCGCGAAATTTGAGTTATCCTTCTCATTCATATTATCAAATTCCCGGAACAGTTTCAAGTTAGATCCCTCGACTTCGCGCCGGGCAGGAGGAGCATGATAAGCACCGAGACGTTTATTGCCGAGATCATCAAGCACGTTCCCGGTATACCGAGCACGGGTATCAGGAACGCCCCGGCGAAAAACGCGCCCAGGCAGGAACCCGCCAGGTCCGCGCCGTAATTCAACCCGGCCGAGCGGCCCGGCGCTTTTTCGCCGCCCAGGTATATTTTATTCGCCAGGGGGAACCGGAACCCGCCTATAGCCCCGGCGATCATGGACACGGCCGGAAAAAACACGTTCGGCCCCGCCCATGCCAGAAAAACGTTTCTTGACCCCGCCAGCCATAAAAAAAGCGCGGGTAGCAAGACAGGATATATACAGGCCGCCGCCTGCGTACCTATGAACGCTTTCCTGTCCTCTTTGATCCGGGGCATAGCCCTTACGCTCCACCACCCCCCGAGCGCCAGGCCGATCATGAACGAGGTAAGGATAAACCCCAGTTTATAGAACAGGTACCCGTACATTATCTGGAACGAAAGCAGCGTCGCCATCTGAAAAGATATCGCGCTGAACCCCATGACCGCGACGGCCGCCGGCATGGCTCCCTTAAAATATCTTTCACGCCCCGCGCGAAACGCTCGGGGCGCCCGGATAAGACCGGACAAAATAAAAAGGCCGCAGATACCGAGCCCGGCCTTCCATATCAGGCCCCCATTGACGGCTTCGAGGACGCTTCTCATCAGGCCACCCCTGAAACGGGTCATCCAGAAGACGGTGTAATAATAATAAGCTATGGGCCGGAGATCGCTGTTTATCTCTATCCCTCGTTCTCTTTTTATGGCGTTTTCGGTATACTCCGTTTTTTCCGGAGACAAGCGGGAGAACAGATAATAGTCGCGGACGTACTGTATATCCAGTCCCCGTTCTTCGGCCCTCCGGGTGAGAACCCTGTGATCGTACGTGAGCAGGCCCTTTTGAGGGGACGCCAGAAAATACGCCGTTTCCCCGGGGATGACCTTAACGTCGCCGAAAACCCGTTCCATCGTCATATGGACGGACGCCAGAAAATCCCCGAGTTCCCTGTTTATATAACTCTCCGACGAGGTCAATGCGAACGATATCACGCCGTCATCCTTCAATATCTTTCTCGCTTCCCTGAAAAACTCCAGGGTGTAATACCTGTTTATCTGCGCGGTGGCCGGGTCTCCCAGATGGATGATGATACAATCATATTTTTCATCCGTCGTTTTGACAAAATACCTGCCGTCAACGTTCCGGACAGACACCCGGCCGTCTTTCAGGAAGGCGAGGTCTTTCTCCGGGAGATATTGACGGGCCATTTCTATGATGAGCGGGTCCAGCTCCACATAATCCAGTTTTTTAACGGGGTGTTTGAGCGCCTCAGCGGCCAGACCCCCTACGCCGCCGCCGATCAAAAGCACGTTCCCGGGAGAGGGGTCTTCCAGCAGGGCGAAATGCACGGCTTCTTCCGCGGACGGCCTGTCGGGTACGGTGTAAAAATGCAGGCCGTTATCAAAAAAAGATACCTGCCCGCTCCTCCGGGCAACGGCGATGTTGCCGTAAATGGAATCGCGCGAAGCTAAGAGCTCGTACCCTTTCCACTGCTCCTTGAGCGAATACCGCCGCAGTGTTTCCCATCCCTTCAAAGGCCACATCGCGGCCACCGCCACCAACATCACCGCCATGGCCGCGGCTAAGAACACGCTGTATCTCGCCTTTCGGGAAAAACACAGAAGAAAAAAAGCGGCCAGGATATTTAAAAAGCTCAAAATACCCGTTATGTATACAGGGTCCATGACCCTTATCAGGACGAAGCTGGCCAGTACCCCTCCCGCGATGGCACCGGCGGCCTCCATCACATAGACCCGGCCGATCCTTCCCTCCGCGGTACGCGTCCCGTTCCCATATATGCTGCACGCGAGAGCGAACATGAACCCCAGAACGGCGCACACCGGAACAAGGATCAGAAAACCGGACATGGCCATCGGGAAAAAAGGCATGATCTCGCCCGGCAACATACCAAGCAGGTTCCTTACCGACCTTATCGCCAGGATATTCAGGGGAAGCAGAATGCCTATGGCGGCCAGGCACAGCGAGAACGCCCTCGCCCCGTTCCTTATCCTGTCGACAAACCTCCCGGAAATCAAACTTCCTATCGCCCCGCCTATAAGCCAGCTCGCGAGCATATACCCTATGGACAGCTCATTGCCGGAAAAAACCGTCAGGAACTCCCTCATGAATATGATCTGGGAGGCCATGGCGGTAAATCCCGTAAGGATGACCGAAAAAGCGACCGCTTTCTTCATCTGTTCTTCCTGCTCCCGCCGCCCGTCCCTCATCACTCGTTACCCCCCCTCCACCCTCCACTATTCACGATTCACCATTCACCATTCACGATCTCACCACGCAGACGTCAGCACAAGCGCGGCCCCGAACAATATAAGGAGCAGGGCGCAGGCCGCCCTGAAAATACTCCCGGCTTTCTCTCCGCCGAGCACTTTTGCCGGAAGCCACGTGATGACACCCGCAAGGCTCCCGACGACGATGAACCCCGACAAAAAGGTCCCCAGGCCGAAAGACAGCGCGTAAAGCGCGCCGTCCATGGCGCCCCGGGATATCAGCGTTATTTCGAAAAGCAGCGCCACCAGGGGCGCGCACGGGCTTATCCCGATCATGAAACCTAATATAAAAAGCCCGCCGAAACCGTATATCGCGCCATACGCCCCGCGCGGACACCCGCAGGAGGGCCGTTTCCCGCGCGCCAGTATGAGCGCCCCGAAAAGGATACTGACAACCCCGCCCGCCGGTTTAAGGAATACAGCGGAAGGAGCGCCGATGAACTGTTTCAATAAAGCCCCTGACGCGCCCGCCAGAAACCCGAGTACCAGGTATGCCAGCAGCCTTCCTGTCAAAAATATGAGTATGTCCCCTAATGCCTCTTTGAGCTTTTTCCCGCTCCCGGCGATATATGCCGCGAGGATCGGCGTGCAGGCCAGAAAACAGGGTCCGGCTATACCAAAACTGAACCCGATAAAAAATACCTGAAAATGTGTGATAAACGTATCAGTCACGGCCTATTTCCATATACCGGGGATCTCATGCCCGCAGGACCCGCATTCCCCGTCCTTTATGTTATTTTTCATGACCCGGTACCCGAGCCTTTTTATGAGCAGCTTCCCGCAAATGGGGCAATACGTGTTCTCATACTCACCCCCCGGGACGTTACCTATATATACGTATTCAAGCCCGGCGTCCTTGGCTATCCGGTACGCCTCCTCGAGCTTTTCGACCGGCGTGGGGGGCAGGTTCTGCAGCTTGAAAGAAGGCGTGAACCTGCTGAAATGCAGCGGCACTTCGGCGCCCACATTATCTTTGATCCACAGGCACATCCTGCGTATCTCTTCCGGGTCGTCGTTCTGCCCGGGGATCAGGAGGTTCGTCAGCTCAAGCCATACGCCCCGCGCTTTAACGGCCTTTATCGTCTCCAGCACCGGCTTAAGTTCCGCCAGCATGCCCATCTTACGGTAAAATCCTTCGTTGAACCCTTTTAGATCGACGTTGACCGCGTCCATATACCCAAGTAACTCTTCTAACGGCTCCGGGTTTATGTACCCGCAGGTATGCATCGCGTTCCTCAAACCCTCTTTTTTCGCCAGCTTTGAGATATCCAGCATGTATTCGTAGAAAACGGTGGGCTCGGTGTACGTATACACGATGAATTCACAATCATTCTTCTTCGCTTCGAATACGACCCTTTCGGGAGGCATATCGTAATTCAGCGTTTCGTCGGGCCTGGCCTGCGATATCTGCCAGTTCTGGCAGAAAAGGCACCGCATGTTGCACCCCGCCACGGCGATCGAGAACGCCCTCGCCCCGGGCATGACATTAAAGAACGGCTTTTTCTCGATCGGGTCTATGTGCACTGCTACCGGGTTGCCGTACCCCAGCGTGTAAAGCGTCCCGTCCTTATTGACACGCACCGTGCATAGGCCTCTCTGGCCCGTATCCAGGATACATTTCCGGGGGCACAGGACACACTGCACGATCTTGTCCCTTACTTTCTGCCAGTACATAGCCGGCCGCGGCACAGGTTTACGCGGCGTGGCCGCGTACCCATCCCCCTGAAAAACCACAGACACCAGCAGCATGCCGGAAAAAAGCGTTATAAATACCGCCCTTCTCATGTAATTTCCCTCCTTAAATTCATATTATACCACTCCGCCACCGAAAAAGAAAAACGGGCGTCCGGGAAAATCTCCCGGCCGCCCGTTCTCTCAAGGCTCAATGTCATATCCGCGTCACTTTACGCAGGTCCCCTGGCGGATATCCGGTCGGCGAAATCCTTTACCCATTCATTATCCTTACCGGCCCCCCAATAGATCGTCCTGTGCGGGAACGGGATCTCGATACCGAGTTCGTCGAACCTGTTCTTAATGCGCCTCCTGAGCTCACGCATCACTTCCCATTGTTTTATGGGAAGCGTTTTCACGCGGAACTTGATCGTAACCTGCGAATCGGCGAAGTCATCCACCCCGAGCATCTCGACGTCGCCCAGGATAAGCCTGCCGAAATACTTATCTTTCCTCATTCCTCCGGCGATCTCTTTGATCACGTCCATTACATGGTCCACGTTCTCCTTATAAGCCACGCCTATATTCAGAAGCGCCTGAGCGTACTCCCGCGTGTAATTTACCACGATCTTGACTTCACCGTTGGGAACGATGATGACCCTCCCTTCCAGGTCCCTCAGCGTCGTGATACGCAGGTTGATATCCTCGACCAGTCCCCCGTATTCTCCGATCTTGACGACATCATCGACGCGGTACTGCCCTTCGATCAGGATGAACATCCCGTTTATCAGGTCGCGTATAAGATACTGCCCCCCGAAACCGAACGCCAACCCGGCTATCCCCGCGCCGGCGACCAGGGGAGCCACGTTCAACCCGTGCTTTTCAGCGACGATGTAAAAAACCACGATACATATCAAGATCGTCCCCAGCCAGTTAAAAAGTTTGACCAGGGTCTTTATCTGTAAAGTCGCCTCACTTGCCCGTATCTCGTCTTTTTTCGTCAAAGAGCGCTCGAATTTTTTTATGCCCGCTTTCATCAGGAATACAACCGCCAGCCCGATAAGAACGGTCACGGCGGATTCCGTCAGTTTCGCCGTCAGGCTCCTTTTCGCGGTCTTCTCTCTGATTTTTTCCATCGCCAAAGCCAGTTTCTCATTAGCGAGCTTCAGCTGTTCTTCCGCGAGCGCGGCCTTCATCCGGGCCGCGTTCATTTTTTCCTCGGTGGCCCGGGCCTTTTCCTTCGCTATCTGGTCTTCCCCCTCTTCCTGTTTGGTTTTTTTAATAGCTTCTTTAACCTCCGCCTTGCTCGCGGCCGTCTTCTGCGCTATCTCCGCTTCTTTTTTAGACACCTCGGTCTCTTTTATCTCGGTCTCGAGTTTCTGTTTATCGATCTCCGCGGCTTTTTTATGAAGTTCGACTTCTTTCTTCGCCTTCTCGGCTTCCAATTGGGCCGCTTCAGCCTCCGCTTTGGCGGTCGCGGCTTCTTCCTTGACTTCCTTGATCTCCACTTCTACCTGCGCGGCTTTCTGCCCGTCCAGCTCCTGGCCCGGCGTTTTCGATCCGGCCTGAGCGCCGGTCGCGTCTTTCTGGTCCTCGGCCCGCGCGCAGGACACATTCACGGCCAAACAAAAAATAACCCCCATAAGAAAGGCTATTACCCTTTTCGTTTTCATCTTCACCCCTCCGCCCGGCCCCCGGGCTTTTCTCCCTGTTTTCCCCGGACCGATCGATTTATACTCCTCAATATTTCCTGAAATTATTCCTCGGCCTTTCTTTTTGCGGCCGGGCTTCATTTACGCTTATATTTCGTCCGCTGACAGAAGCAAGGTTCAACGCTTTCGCAGCGGCTTCCGCCTCAGCCGGGCTTGACATCTCGACGAATCCAAATCCTTTGTCCGGGATTATATTCACGGATTTCACCGTGCCATGTTGAGCGAATAATTCCTTCAACTCGCTCTCGTCCATAGAGTAACTCAGGTTTCCAACGAACAGTTTACTTCCCTGCATTTTTCCCCCTTATTTTTTCTGATGCGTCTGACATTTTTTCCCTGACGGCCTGTTGACGATAATATGACTTTTCCCGAGTTCTTCCAGAGTTTCCGCGACTATTTCGTCTATCAGGTTTTTCACGGACACTACTTCCTTGATCCTGGAAACGTTAGTCCCGGCAAGCACTACAGCGTTATCGATATTCCCCTCTACGGCATCGATCAGGGCTTTGGCTATACAATATTGAACAGTCGCGGGATCACAGGTCCTGAGGCATCTGTAATTACAGGTAAACTTTTTTCTTTCTCCGCGCAGCACTTCATCGAGAAATTTTGTCTTTATCGCTCTCGCCGGCATGCCCACCGGGCTTTGTATGAACACAAGGTCTTTTTCTTCCGCATCTATATAAAGCTGTTTGAATTCATCCGCGGCCGAACATTCATAAGTAGCTACAAACCTTGTCCCCATCTGTACGCCTTTGGCCCCCAATCTCAAAAATTTAGCGACATCTTTACCGTCAAATATTCCGCCTGCGACTATGACCGGTATACTTATCCCGTGCTCTTTTTCGTATTTTGCGGTCAGGTCCAGAACTTCTTCCAATACGTTTTCCAGCAGCGGCTTTTCCCTCATATCCCCCTTAAGGCTTTCCAGCGCTTTAAGGTTATATCCGGCTATATGCCCTCCCGACAACGGGCCTTCGATAATGAAAGCGTCCGGGAACCTGTCGTAACGCCTTTTCCATGTCTTAAGTAAAAGCTCGGCCCCTCTTGCCGAAGCGATAACAGGTATTAATTTTACGGAAGAACTTCCCGCGAATTCGGGCAGGCTTATCGGCAGCCCCGCGCCTGAGATGATATAATCCACTTTTTCTTTCGCGGCGGTCCTCACAATATCCTCATAATTACTAAGAGCCACCATGATATTGACACCGATAACACCATCGGACAGTTCCCTGGCTTTTCTTATTTCTTTTTGGAGGTGTTCCCGTGAAGACTTGGGCACATCGGCCCTGTTCTCATCGGTATCAGGCGGCAACCCTACGCTGGCAATGGTCCCTGCCGCCCCGCAATTCGCGACCGCTGCCGCTAAACGGGAAGTAGATACCCTCACTCCCATACCCCCCTGGATAATGGGCACTTTTATACAGAGATCCCCGATAATTAACGGGTCAATTCTATTTTCCATTATTCTTCCTTTAGCGCTGCCGGTGCCGCCACGATATGCCCGCCCAGGCATTAAGCTTTCCCGGGAGATAACTGATCAAATAAAAAAGGTCTGAAATGAAAATTTTCCCAGAGTGATCCATGAGGGATTATCCACAAGATCCAAAAAGAAAAGAAATCTCCCGGCCATCATTATAGCGATTATACTACAAAGCCTTAGATTCCACAATATAAACCGGGAACTGCCTTATCCTGGTGTTTCTTGACATCTCCACATTGTCATCCCGCTTGTCCCGCTTGTCCCGAGCGAAGCCGAGGGGAGCGAGGGAACGAAGTGACCGAGTCGAGGGATCTAACGTAGTGAATTTCCTATATATTAAATTACTCCCTGAGCCAACATGGCATCCGCGATCCTCACAAATCCGGCGATATTCGCGCCCAGGACATAATTGCCCGGTTGGCCATATTCTTTAGCGGCCTCTATACACTGTTCGTGAATAGCGGCCATGATGCCTTTCAGCCTCCGGTCAACTTCCTCTCTTGTCCATGATAACCTCTGGGAATTCTGGCTCATTTCAAGGCCGGAAACAGCAACGCCCCCGGCGTTAGCCGCCTTACCCGGGCCATAAAGGATCTTCTTCTCGATATACAGTTCAATGGCTTCCGGAGTTGATGGCATATTCGCGCCCTCGCTTACAAGGAAGCATCCGTTCCCGATCAAAGTCCTGGCGTCTTTGCCGTCGATCTCGTTCTGCGTGGCGGACGGGAACGCGCAATCACATTTGATATCCCAGGGTTTCGCGCCTTGCCTGTACTCACAGCCATACTTATCCGCGTATTCCTGAATACGGCCGCGTTTCACGTTTTTAAGCTCCATGGCATAAGCAAGCTTTTGAGCGTCTATGCCGTCCGGATCATAGATCGTCCCGCCGGAATCGGACAGGGAAACAACCTTGCCGCCCAGCTGATTGACTTTTTCAACCGTATACTGAGCGACATTTCCCGAACCGGACACCACAACGACCTTGCCTTTTAAGCTATCGCCTCTTGTCTTGAGCATTTCCTCGGCAAAGTATGTAGCTCCATAACCTGTAGCTTCCGGACGGATCAGCGATCCACCCCAGCCCAGGCCTTTCCCTGTCAGCACACCTGTAAATTCGTTACGGATACGCTTATACTGTCCAAACATAAACCCGATCTCACGGCCGCCTACACCTATATCCCCGGCAGGCACGTCCGTGTCCGGCCCGATATGGCGCTGCAGTTCCGTCATGAAAGACTGGCAAAACCGCATCACTTCGTTATCCGACTTGCCTTTGGGATCGAAATCAGATCCGCCTTTACCCCCGCCCATTGGAAGCGTGGTCAATGAATTCTTGAAGATCTGTTCAAACCCGAGAAATTTCAGGATGCTCTGGTTCACGGTCGGATGAAACCGCAGCCCACCCTTGTACGGGCCAATGGCGCTGTTAAACTCAAACCGGAATCCGCGGTTGACCTGGATATCCCCCTTATCATCCTGCCAGGCCACACGGAATATGATCTGTCGTTCCGGCTCGACAATGCGTTCCAGTATCCGCGCGTCTTCATACTTTTTGTGTTTTTCCACTACGGGTACGAGTGACTCTAAAACTTCCGTAACTGCCTGAAGGAATTCCGGTTCCCCCGGGTTACGTTTCCTTACTATCTCCAATACCCTTTCCACATAATTCGATCTTCCCGCCTTTTTTCCTTTTGTGCTCGCGTTAGCCATTTTTGGTCTCCTTCTTTTGATCTCGTTTAAACACGCTCTGGCCGCACCTTTCCCTGCTCACATTAAAAAAATGGCGCCCTCTCCCGTCTTTAAGGAAGAAGAACGCCATTGTTCTTTTTTAATAAGTGCCATTCTTTTGTCGAATTCGAACTAAACAAGCCCATTATATATCCATTTCAGGTCAAGTCAAGAACTTTTATCGCATGATTTTTATGCAATACCAGAGAGAACTTAGCGCACCTTCGGTGCGGACGTATAACAGTTAAAAAGTTTAAAAGTGTAAAAGTTTAAAAGTTCGAACTAAATACCTGTTTTCCGTAGAAACCTTTTAACCTTTCAACCTTTTAACTTTTCACCCTTTACACCCCTTCACATAACCGTTCTTACACAAGATGAACTATTAGCGTACCCCACACCGTAAGGATAAAATTCCCGATCGCGAACGGTACCGCGTATCCAAGCGCCGGGACGGAACTATCGGAAGCTTCCTTCAGAACATTAAGTGACGGCGTCGCTGTCCCCGCTCCGGTAAGCGCGCCCAGAAGAAGCAACGGATTCATCTTGAGCACGAACCTTCCGAAAATAAGCCCGAGAATATGCGGCGTCAGCGTAAGGATAACGCCGGCAAAAAACAGGACCAGCCCGGCGCTCTTAAGAGCATCCAGCGCTTTAGGCCCCGCGGTAAGGCCGACACAAGCGATAAAAAGATTAAGCCCGAAATTCGTGAACACCCATTGCGCGCCGGCAGGTATCTGCCCGAAAGTCGGGTGCAGGGATCTAAGCCATCCGAAAACAAGGCCCGATACCAGGACTCCTCCCCCTACACCAAGCGTTAACGGTATTCCGAAAACAGGTACGCTTAAAAGCCCCAGCAGAGTTCCCAGAACACATCCGATCCCGACGATCACCATATCCGTTACCTCGGTTTGTCTCTCCGGGTACCCTAAATACGCGACAAACTTTTCAACATCTTTCTGCGCGCCGGCAACCTGGAGAATATCGCATTTGTTGACCACGGTATCACGCAGTAACGGTATTTCATGCCCCTGCCGGGTGATCTTCCTCAAAAAACACCCGTGCCCGTACTCGCCGCTGATCTGGCCCAGCGTTTTCCCGACGGCTTCTTTTTTAATAACGCAGATATCCAGGATCTCTCCGAGAATATCCTCGACATCTTTATCGTCGACTTCAGGCCCTATCATTTCATTCGCCTTTGGAAAAACCCGGCGGTTCCCGACTATAGCGACGATATCCCCGCTTTCTATCCGCGTCTCCGGATCGGGGTCTATGACGCCGTCCTTTTTCTTAAGTTTATCGACAACGACCCTGCTGTTAAAAAGGCCTTCAAGTTCCCTGACGCTTTTACCGGAAACTTGCTCATTCGTAACCTTATATGCCCTCAGGTTCAGCCGTTTATACCACGAGAAAAGTTCCGGGGACATTCCCTCATCCCCGGAACCCGACATCGCTTTTTCAAGTTTTCTCGCTTCCGCTTTAAGGTCCCATCCCAGAAGACGCGGAACGAGCTTGAAAAATACAATGAGCCCGGCAACACCAAAAATATAAGTTATGGCATACGCGATAGCGACATTGCTTTCTAACAGGGTTTTCTGAACGCCTGATATAGCCAGCTGTTTTATGGCCCCGTCGGCCGTGCCTATTATCGCGGACTGCGTCATCGCGCCGCTTATCATCCCGGCGGCGGTCCCGCTGTCAAAACCAAAAGCTTTTGCCAAAAGTACGGCGGTCACAAGCCCGACTACAGCGACAAAAAGCGAAAGCCACACATATTTTATGCCGTCTTTTTTAAGCGCGCCGAAAAACTGCGGGCCCACCTTGTATCCTATACAGAATATAAAGAGAGCGAACCCTATGGCCTTGGCCATCTGCGGCACATCTATTCCCATCTGGCCAAGCACAAGCGCGGCGACAAGAACTCCCACGGTAGAGCCGAAACTGAACCCGAAGATCTTTATCTTGCCGATCTGATATC
Source organism: Candidatus Omnitrophota bacterium (assembly GCA_043819235.1). Lineage (GTDB taxonomy): Bacteria > Omnitrophota > Gorgyraeia > Tantalellales > Tantalellaceae > JBDRFA01. The sequence continues at coordinate 21,336 of JBDRFA010000085.1, forward strand.
CTGCAGCAAGCGCCAGAAAAACCGCGATCTGGGGATATGCCCGGAAAACGTCAATTATATTCTGGACCATCATTTCCCCCCTTTCCATCGTGCGTGGTATTCCTCCAATAGATCCGAGATGCCCTTACCGATATTTGCGTACGCGGCGTCCGGCAAATTAGCGAGCGAAACACGCACAGACATGTTGGGCGCGTCAAACCCGCCGCCATCCATTAAGACTATGGATCTTTCTTCCGCTAACCGCCACACAAAATCTATAGGTTCATGTTTTTTGATCATATATTCTCGGAACTCATCCCCGTATCTTTGCCGGGCAAGCCGGGGAATATCTATGGTCGTATAATAACGCGCGTCATATTCGTTGTCGGGCCCGGGCGTGCCAAGCGCGTCATACAATGTCTTGAACCTGTGCGCTATTACCGACTGCGCTTCTTTTTTATATTCCCCGTTCTTATCAATAAGGCAATACAACGAAAATAGCGCCATAAGGACCTGCTGAGGCGTGGAAAGGCCTGCCGTGTGATGAAGCGCGACGGACCTTGAATCGGCGACCATCCTGTCCACGAACTTCATATTATCCGGATCAAGGGCGACGGTGCCGTACCTTTTGTGAAGAGCGTCCCTGTCCTTTCGAGGGAACTGTTTTATCTTTTTATCAAAAATATTGTTCTCATGAATACCTATAACCCCTAATCTCCAACCGGTAGCGCCGAAATATTTCGAATAGGAATATACCAGTATCGTATTCTCCGGAGCCACCGCCGCCAGAGACCTGAAGTTGTTGACAAAAGTGCCGTAAACATCGTCCGTAAGAAGTATGAGGTCTTTTCGTTTTGTTTTTACAAGGTTGGCTATTTTATCGAGCGTTTTCTTCTGCACGCTTACAGACGTCGGGTTTGACGGGTTCACGAGGAAAAAGGCTTTTACTTCAGGGTCCTCGAGTTTTTCTATCTCTGAATCCGGATACTGCCAGTCTTCATCCTCGGTCTGTTCTATCTCAAGTTCTATAAGCTCATAGTCATTAAGGCGCGGTATTTCTATATATGGCGTGAATATGGGCGTGCCAAGAGCTATCTTATCTCCTTTATGCAGGAGTTTGTTCTCCGTAAGGCTCGTAAAGATATAATCCATTGCCGCGGTCCCGCCTTCAGTCGCGAAAAGATCGAACTTACCCGGAGGAGGGCTTCCGGCGCACATCTCCTGTTCCAGATATTTATGCACTACCTTTTCGCAGAATGTAAGCATCCTGTCCGGCACAGGGTAATGGTCGCCCAGAATAGCATCCACCATCTCGCACATAAAATCATCCCCGTCAAACTTAAGTTCGTCGCGCACATGCTCGAACGCATTTTTCAGGAACGTAACTCCGGGGGCGTCCCAATTCTCTTCCAGATACTTTGAGAATCTCCCGGCGATCCCTTTTTTCTCGGGAGTCGATCCAAGCCTGGGGCGATGAGGCGCTCTCTCGGCTTCTTCAACCGCAAAAAGGTTCAGATGACTGAAACCCTGTCTCGGGACCATTGTTATCCAGTTGGGGTTCCCCCTGCCGGCATTAAGCATCGTGCGTTCATGCTGCGTCTGGGCCATTTGTATAAGTTTATTTTTAAGTTCAAAAGGGCTTAACCCCTCATACCGCTTCTCTTCGGCTCGGCTCATAATAAACTCCTTTTCAGCTTTAACCCGCTTCTGCCCTGATCACAAGTAGCACAGGTTTTTGGGAAAGGCCGGGGGATCTTACCGGACAAAGAAAGCAGGCCTCGCCATTAACACGTCGATCTGCACCGAGCAAGCTATGTTAAGGTCAAGGCCTGTCTCCCGGACTTTAGTTATTTAACTGCCCCGCCCTTTTTGTTAAGTTCGTCCAAATAAACTTTCATCCTGTCGGTCAATGCTTTGATCGACGTGGTCACATTTTCTATCTCTTTTCTAATGGCACCCGCTTCCGCGCCCATCATCTGGGTAAGAGGGATCTCTTTAAGCTTTGCCTGTAATGCGTCGATCCCGGGTTTTTTAGCGTCGATCGCTTGCTGATATTTTGCCGCCATGCTTTTCAGCTGGTTCGCATCCATCGTTTGCGCTTCCTGCTTAACTTCGGCAACCGGTTTATCTTCGCTTATACCGGGACCACACCCCGATACCATGAGAGCTGTAACAACTAAACAGATCGCTAACAAACTTACCTTTTTCATACCCACCTCCGTGTTTTTGGCCTCAAGCCTATTAGATATTTTTTATCCAATGGATCGGTTTG
>JBDRFA010000086.1:0-4054 GCA_043819235.1 Candidatus Omnitrophota bacterium
ATCATCGCGGTATCTTTATCGTTGAATTTAATCGCGTTCTCTATAATATCCCTGACCATCACGTCAAAATACACTTTGTTCATTTTAATTACAGCGTTTTCATCTATTCTATCTATATTGACCTTGAATTTCTTATCGGATATATCGCGTCCGATATCTTTGACCAGATCCGGGAGACAATCGAGAAGTTTTATGCGATCTTCCTGCAGCGGCAGCCCTTGTCCGAAAAGAGCCGTAAAGCCAAGCAGCTTCTCTATCAGGTTCTTCAGGTTGCTTGACTTCACTATCGCGGTTTCTATGAAACTTTTCTGATCTTCATTAAGCGGACCGCATGATCCTTCATTCAAAAGCGATAAAGTCTCCAGTATCACGGTAAGAGGTGTCCGCAATTTATGTGAGATAGTATTCAGGAATTTCTCTTTATGAAACTCTTCCCGCCTCTGGCTGGTAACATCATGCAAAGTTAAAAGTATACTTGAAGGTTCGCCTGAGGGAATCTTAAAAATGTCCATATTAACCCTGAGGTACAGGGGCCTCACTTTTTCGGTCTCTTCCCTGAAAATATCAAAAGCCCTGTGTTCCGCATCCAGATCCGACAGTTCCTTCCTGGAAACGGTAAGGCTGAAATTGCCGAAGATATGGTCCAAAAGATTTACACCCCGCGATTCGGCGATATCCAGGCATCCGCGCGCCGAAGTATTTATCTCTTTGATCATCCAATCCGGCAAACAGACAACGATCCCATCGGTCATTTCACGGATAACAGCCTCAAATTCCTCTTTTTCGTGAAGTTCCCTGCGGTAATAACTCAGGTCCAGCGATGTCCTGACCCTTGCCAGCACTTCTTCCTTATCGAACGGTTTCGAGATAAAATCATCCGCGCCCGCGTCGATGCCTTTTATCCTGTCTTCTTTCTCCCTGAGGGCCGTTATCAGCACTACAGGGACCAGGCGGATCTTTTCATCCTGCCTTATCCTCCTTGTCACCCAGAATCCATCCGCCCCGGGCATCATCACGTCAAGAAGTATCATATCGATCTCTTCCCGGGCGAGTTTCTCGAGGCATTCCTCCCCGCCGGAAGCTGTCACGACCTCATAACCCTTTGCAAGAAGTATGGCCTCGAGCAGCTTTACGTTGCTTTTTTCATCATCCACGACCAGGATCCGGGCTTTATCTTTCATGACCTATCCTCTTAACATTTCGTCGATCTTCTGAAGTAATTCTCCTTCTCACCCAGTCCTCTGCCCCCAAGAGTGACTTTAAATAAATGGCCCCTATTGACCTCAAATTTGAAAAAATCCCTGGATCTCCGCTACCTTAAGATCGGGGATATCTTCCTTTATTATTTTAGGCATTCTTCTCCTCTCGCGGGATACCGTCTCCGGTATTTTTTATCCAACCGTATTTGGGGAGGTTACAAACAGCGGACCTTTTTCATCGCCATCTTTATTCTCTGCAAGCCTTCCTCGATATATTTTTTATCAAGGGCATAGCTCAGCCTTATACGATCCGGCGCGCCGAACCATTCTCCGAGATACGCTATCACTTTGTGTTCTAGATATAGTGTATTGATAAATTGCCGGGCATTTTTACATTTCGGCAGAATATAGAACGCTCCTTCGGGCTTCCACAGTTCAAAACCGAGGTCGCAAAAACCTTTGTAGATCAAGTCCCGGCGCCCGCGCCAGATATTCTGCTGCTTGATTATATATTCCCGCGGAGCGGACATCGCCCGAAGCGCCATATCCTGCCCGACAAGATTCGTATTCATCGAAGTGTGGACCTTGAGCTCGACTACATCGTCAGCCACCTTCTGGTCGCCGCTCCACAGATAACCCACGCGCACGCCGCACATCGCGTATGTCTTTGAGAACGAATTTACCGTAATGACATGGTTTCCCTTAAGATGATAATTCTCCCGCTCGTATATAAGGTCCTTGTATACTTCATCGGAAATAACATACACTCCGAGCTTAGCGGTTATTTTCTCTATCTGTTTCAGCGTCTCTATGGATTCCACGCGCCCCGTAGGATTTGACGGAGAATTGATCAGGACCGCCTTGCAGCCTTTGACCTTCTTTTTAAAGTCATCGATATCTATCCTGCCGTCCACAAGATCGGTGTATACAGGTTCCATACCCGCGAGAGTGATGATCGGCGGATAAGAATAGTAATAAGGCCTGGCCAGCAGCACCTTGCCCTTCCCCCATGCGCGAAAGATAAGGTCGAGCGCTTCGGAAGCGCCGTTTGTTATAACGAAGTTCTCCGCCGTGGAATTGGGATACTCTTTCGACAGAGCCTCCCTGAGCGTAAGCTCCCCCTGGATAAGGCCATATCTCAAGTCTTTCCTTATGTTTATTCCTTTTATAGCCTCTTTAGGCGGAGGAAGATCCGGTTGTCCGGAGCCGAAACTTATAACACCGTCACCCTGTTTGCCTATGAATTCAGCCGGGCTCTTAAGTTCGAGTTTTTTTTGTTTTTTTACTTTCATGGGTTTATGCTCACTGTTTTTTATTGTTACTATTTTAAAATTTTTATGCCTGCCCTGCTCCATAGTTTACCTTATAGTTCCAACTATTTCTAGATATTTTAATATGAACGCATAGGAAATTCCTATCACTCTAGCTTTTTCTTGACTAAACAAACAATTTGTAGTATATTATTTAATAACGTACAAAAATACTGATCACCCGTGACTATTCAGGTAGTCGATATTAAGGTTGTTTGTCATGCTTCGTACAGGCCCTACAACAGGCCCCCCTGCAATGTTTTCCAGAGGAAACAAGGGGGGGGCATGACAAACAACCTTTACGTCTGATTCGAAATATCTGAGCAGTTACGATCAACCTGCGGAATTATGTAATAATTCTGCGAAAACGGTGCGGCGGTACATATGATAAAACATAATATGTTAATCAAAGTGATATCGGTGTTTATGGCCTGCGTTATCGGCCTGTCCGGCACATGTTTTGCTCAAGGACCGGTGATGAGCACATTAGCCGTGCAATCCCCGTTCAACCCGATAGTAGAATGGCGGATGGGGATACGCACGGTCATCGAATTTTCCATGAAGGAAAGAGGAGATATGTCAAAAGCGTGGGATAAAAGAAAACAGGCGTTCTGGGACGAGATCAAAAGATCCGATGTTTACCGGAGGTGCCGGGGCTCACGAGAACTGGCAAACGCGATAAGTGAGGGTGCAACGAATTCATATGATTCGTTTATCGACAGGATAGAATGGTCGAGTATCAAAGCGGCGGATTTCATCGGTGTGCTGATCATGGAAGCCTTTTATGAAGGTGATGAATTCGTGTTGAACATTATAGATAACGGAAGGACTATCAAACTCGAAAAAGACGGAAGACCCTTTAAAAGATACAAAGAGGCGAGGCATTTCGGCGGAGTTAAGGGAGGAGTGGCATATGTCAAGAAACTTGTAGATGGCCTGGGGGGGGATATCAAATGGTACCCGCTGGAAGATGGTACGAGAACGCGGGTAAAAATACCGAGAAACAAATTACCCGCGAAGTTCCGTATAAAAAAAGATGAACGTATCTTTGTTTCAGACGGAAAGAAAGCGGTGCGAGAGGAGCGGGAGGGTTTCAGGGAAGCGGCGGAGAAAAGGTATATGGATGCCCTGGCCGGCAAAGCCCGCGAGATCGGGTTAAGCGTGGACGGAATAAAAAAATTCATAGACCGGCGGATGAGAATAATGTTCCGGATAAAAGAAAGCGGCCGGCGGTATTTTGAACAGAACGAGAAAATACATACGTATACGGTAGTCGATGAGGATAAAAAAGAGGAGATATTTCGGACGGAGAAAAGTAAAGGAAGTTCTTTCGCGGATACGGTCAGGATAGAAGCTTATGAAGCCGCGCAAAAAGACAACAACATTATTATAGGGATCGATACCAGCTGGATACCCGACGGACAGATACCGTATATCCAGGGCCTTTTGAATGAATTGACCCGGTTAGCGCGTTCCGGGGGGATAAGCAACATAACGATCAAACGGGCGAACGGTGAACGGCTGGCCGGTGAAATATTGGATGAA
>JBDRFA010000087.1:0-13441 GCA_043819235.1 Candidatus Omnitrophota bacterium
TTCTCGAACTCGAGCGTACATATCGAATGTGTTATGCCTTCTATCGAATCGGAGATGCAGTGCGTGAAATCATACATCGGGTAAATGCACCACTCCTCAGCCGTCCTGTGATGGGACGCCCTTTTTATCCGGTAGAATACCGGGTCACGCATGGTAAGGTTCGCCGACGCCATATCTATTTTTCCGCGCAGTACGCGTGACCCGTCCGGGAATTCGCCTTCTTTCATGCGCCTGAAAAGGTCGAGGTTCTCCCGGGCAGATCTCGAACGGCAGGGGCTTTCCTTCCCGGGCGCGGTAAGCGTCCCCCTGTATTCCCGGATCTGATCCGCGTCGAGGTCGCAGACATAGGCTTTGTCTTTCTTTATAAGATCGACCGCGTAACCATAAAGCTTTTCGAAATAATCGGAAGCGTAATATAACCTGTCGGCCCAGTCGAACCCCAGCCACTTTACGTCCTTTTCAATGGACCTTACGTATTCCTCTTCTTCCTTCTCGGGGTTCGTGTCGTCGAAACGCAGGTTGCAGAGGCCGTGATATTCTTTTGCCAGGCCGAAATTCAGGCATATGGACTTGGCGTGGCCGATATGCAGGTACCCGTTAGGTTCCGGAGGGAACCGCGTGTGCACGCGGCCGTCGTTCTTTCCTTCCTTAAGGTCCTTATCGATGATCTCGGTTATGAAGTTTTTATCCATAGGTTATCCGCGATACCACTACCATCAAGTTCGCCAAACATTATAATTCCTATATAACAAAGATTCAATCATCCGGCATCCGAACGGGGATGGCCGCCATACTCCTACCGGGGGCCCCTCCGCCCGGTGTGGATCCTCCCCCGTACGGAGTATGGCGGCCATCCCCGTTCGGATATAACCCTATCAAGTTAAAGTCTATATCCCCGCCGCTTTGCGCATTCTTGCCAGGACTTTTTCTTTGCCCAGGACCTCCATCATTTCGAAAAGGCCCGCGCCCCTGCCCATTCCGCTTATCGCCATGCGCGTGGGGTGTATTATGCCGGCCGCTTTGAGGTCCCGTTCTTCCGCGATGTCGCGGCATACTTTTTCTATGTTCTCATGCGTAAAATCAGTAAGGTTTTCAAGGCGGTCCGCGAATACGCGCATATTGTCCCTGTTCTCTTCTTTGTCCAGATATTTAGTTTTCCCTTTTTCGTCCATGGGAAAATCGTCTTTAAAAAAACAGGCGGTAAGCTCTATGAATTCGTCCAGGGTCTTTATCCTTATCTTGTACAGGTCTACGAGCTTTAGAAGATACTCATCGTCCTGCCCGGCAATATTCACCTGCCGCAGTTGTAACTGTTTTTTGATAAGCGGCAGCAGTTCCCGGGTAGTTTTTTTCGCTATATATTCGCCGTTCATCCAGGTAAGTTTCTGTATATCGAACTTGACCTGCGCGTCTTTCATGTCCGCGATATCGAAAAGGTCCACCGCCTCCTTAAGCGACATGATCTCCCTGTCCTCTCCCGGCGACCACCCCAGGAGCATCAGGTAGTTCACCAGCGCCTCCGGGAGGAACCCTTCACTTTTATACTCTTCTACGGAAACCCCGCCGTGCCTCTTCGACAGTTTCGTCCCGTCGACCCCCATCATAAGCGGCATGTGTCCGAACGCGGGAGGTTTTATCCCGAACGCCTCGTAGAACAGCATCTGTTTGGGCGTATTAGAAATATGGTCGTCGCCCCGGATGATATGCGTAATGCCCAGATCGGCGTCATCGACGACGCAGCAGAAATTATACGCGGGCGACCCGTCAGATTTGATCATTACCTGGTCTTTCAGTTCGTCCGTGTTAAATATTATTTTCCCGTGTATCAGGTCGTTTATCTCTACCGTTCTGCCCTTCTCTACCTTGAATATTATGGCGTCCCCTTCCCTGTACGCCTTACCTTCCCCGAGAAGCTGTTCCGCCTTTTCGCGGTACAGGCCGAACCGTTCGCTCTGGTACACCAGATCCCCGTCCCAGTCAAGGCCGAGCCATTTCAGGTCCTCGAGTATCTCATCGAGAAATTCTTTTTTAGACCTTGTCTGATCGGTGTCTTCGATACGTATTAAAAATCTGCCGCCGGTCTTCCTGGCGTACAGCCAGTTGAAAAGCGCGGTCCGGGCGCTGCCCAGGTGCAAAAACCCCGTAGGGCTCGGCGCGAAACGTACCGTTACCATCTTGTCTCCTTCCCCCTCGATCCTATCTCCATCCCTACCTCCACCGCCTTGATGTTGATCGATATCAGGTCTTCCCGGCCGGCGGCCATTTTCCTTATGACGCTTATAAGGGCCTCTTTATTAATAATATTTTTCCTCGCGGCGTAAATGCCCGCGGCTATCATGTTCGCTACTTTAACGTTGCCGAGTTTGATAGCTTCGTCCGTTAACGGCGCTTCCGCTATATCGATGTCCTTCCGTACGGACCCGGACATCACCATGGACGTGTTGAGTATTATCAGCCCGCCTTCTTTCACCTTGTTCTCGAACTTCTTCAGCGAAGGTGTGTTCATTATGAAGGCCGTATCCACGAGAGAGACGAGGGGGCTCGCGATATACTCCCCGCTTATCCGCACCATGGAATGCGCCGTCCCTCCGCGCACCTCGGCGCCGTACGAAGGGAACCACGTAACGTTGAACCCGAGCTCCATCCCCGCGTTCGCGAGGACTTTCCCCAGCGTCATGATCCCCTGCCCGCCGAAACCGGCGCATATGATCGATTCGTTCATTTTATCGTGAATCGTATTTCGTGAATCGTGAATCGTGTTCATAGTTTCGTTATAGTAAATCGCGAATGAAACTCATAGCTTTTTTATTAATGACATTGTCATTTTATTTATCTTATCGATTACTTCTTCCAGCTGACTTAACTGTTCGCTTTTAAGATACCCTAGCCGGTTAGATATTATTAATTGTGTCTCCACTTCCGCATTGCTCCCTAAGGCGATAAAAAGAAATTGTTTGAATTCTTTATTATGTTTTCGCATAAATCCTTCAGATATATTCGAAGGAATGGATATCGCCGCTCTCCTTATCTGCGCAGTAATCCCATAAAGTTCTTCTTTAGGAAAACTTTTGGTAACCTGATATATTTTTTCTACTAAATTGACCCCTTCTTTCCAAATTAGCAGATCTTTGAAATTTCTTATTTTCTCGCCATTCACGATTCACCATTCACGATTCACCTTTAATCACGCCCAGAGGGTATTCCTTAACGACTTCCTTCTCTATCCGTTTCATCGACTCGACCGGGTTCAGGCCCCAGTACGTCGGGCACGGGGATAAGACTTCCACCATCGAGAATCCTTTATTTTCAAGCTGGACCTCGAACGACTTCCTTATCGCTTTCTTGGTTTTCATTATCTCTTTCGGAGAATGCACCGACGTCCTTTCGATGTACGCCACGCCGGAAAGGACCGCCATCATCTCCGAGATCTTCAGGGGGAACCCTTCCTTCTCCGCCCTCCGCTTGAATGGTGACGTCGCGGTCACCTGCCCCAGAAGCGTCGTCGGGGCCATCTGTCCGCCGGTCATGCCGTACACGCCGTTGTTCACGAAGATCACGGATATGTTCTCGCCCCGGTTCCCAGCGTGGATTATCTCGGCGGTCCCTATGGCCGCGAGGTCGCCGTCACCCTGATACGTGAATACCATCCTGTCCGGAAGGACGCGTTTGACGCCCGTTGCGACCGCGGGCGTGCGCCCGTGCGCCGCCTCCATCGTGTCGAAATCCCAGTAATCGTAGGCAAGGACGGCGCACCCTACCGGCGCGATCGCGACGGTCTTCTCCCGGACGCCCATCTCGTCAATGACCTCGCATATAAGCCTGTGGATAAGCCCGTGCCCGCAGCCGGGACAGTAATGTGTCACTGCATTTTTCATCGATCCAGGTCTTCCCATACGTTATCCTGCCCTCTTTTTTCCGCCGGGGCCGTTATTTCCCGGCTTGAGGATCTCAACAGCTTTTTCCGTTATCTCCCCGCTTTCGGGTACGCCTCCGCCCGTCCTGCCCAGAAAAGAAACCTTATCATCGTCCTCGACGGCCAGCCGCACGTCTTCCACCATCTGCCCCGCGCTCATCTCAACGGCCAGGAACTTTTTCCCTTTCCCCGCGAGCGCCTTTATATCACCGTACGGGAACGGCCATACCGTTATCGGCCTTACGAGCCCCGCTTTCACTCCCCGCTCCCTTAACTGTCTGACCGCGGAACGGGCTATTCTTCCTATCGACCCGTACGCGGTTATTATCAGATCGGCGTCTTCCGTCATGAACTTTTCGCACCGGACCTCTTTTTCCTCTATCCTCCGGTATTTCTCCTGCAGGTTGTTGTTGTGTCCCTCCAGCACTCCGTCCCCCAGATACAGGCTCTTTACGCTTATCGCCTCGCGACCTTTCGCTCCCGTCAGGGCCCAGGGTTTATCGATAACACCGCCGGGTTTCATATCTTCATCTATCTCCAGCGGTTCCATCATCTGGCCCAGCAGGCCGTCGGCCAGTATCATCACGGGGGTCCGGTATCTATCCGCTATCCCGAACGCTTCATAAGTGAGGTCGAACATCTCCTGCACGCTCGAAGGGGCAAGGACCACCATATGGTAATCGCCGTGCCCGCCTCCTTTTGTCGCCTGGAAATAGTCTCCCTGCGCCGGGCTTATGTTCCCGAGGCCCGGCCCTCCTCTCATGACGTTGACGATCACGGCGGGCAGTTCGCACCCCGCTATATATGATATCCCTTCCTGCTTCAGGCTTATCCCGGGGCTCGAGGAACTCGTCATCGCGCGCGCCCCCGCCGCCGAAGCGCCGAACACCATGTTTATGGCCGCCAGTTCGCTTTCGGACTGGATAAAAACGCCGTGCTCTTCTTCCATTCTCCGCGCCATGTAAGCGATCAATTCGTTCTGCGGCGTTATCGGATATCCCGCGTAAAACCGGCATCCCGCCCTGACAGCGCCTTCCCCGCACGCTTCGTTACCTGTGGACAAATATCGTTTTTTCATGATATCCTTACTTCTGTTCCTCCTCCACTATCTCGATAGCGCAGTCCGGACAGACCAGGACGCACATGCCGCAGCCCGTGCAGGCATCGCGGCCGCTGACAACGACGCCCTGCGTTCCCCGCGCGCTCACTTCGCCGGACGCTTCCAGGCACTTACGCGGGCATACCGCGACGCATAGCATACAGCCCTTGCACCGTTCTTCGTTTACTTTTACCGTCCTCTTCTTAACGGGCATAATCCCTCATTTCATCCTGTACCGTGAGCGCTATCTCATCCGGCGTCAGGTGGTATTTGCGCAGCAGCTCTTCCCTCGCCCCGTGTTCGATGAACTCATCCGGCAGCCCCAGGCATTTTATCCCCGTCTTTCCGAGTTTTTCTTCCTGGAAAAACTCGGTCACGGCGCTTCCGAAACCACCGGTGACAACGCCTTCCTCTATGGTGAATATCCTCTTTACACGCCGGGCCAATCTCTCCAGCATCTCCCTGTCCAGGGGTTTGATGAACCTCGCGTTTATGACAGCTGCTTCCATCCCTTTCTTGGATAATATTTCAGCGGCGGCCAGAGCCGTATTCACCATGCTTCCCACCGCCAGTAACGCCAGGTCGTTCCCGTCCCTTAAAAATTCCGCCTTCCCCATCTCCATCGGGCTGCAGGATGAAACGCTGACCACGCTGTCCGCTTCACAGCGGGGGTACCTTATGGTCGCGGGAAGGCCCCACTCCAGCGCCTTCTCAAGCATTACGCCTAGCTCTGCCCCGTCTTTCGGAGCCATCACGACAAATCCCGGCAGGCTCCTGGTGTAACAGATATCAAAAACACCATGGTGTGTCGGCCCGTCCTTTCCTACCAGGCCCGCCCTGTCGAGACAAAAGACGACCGGAAGGCGCTGAAGGGCGACATCATGTATAAGCTGGTCATACGATCTCTGCAGAAACGTGGAATAGATGGGTACTACCGGTTTCATACCTCCCTTCGCGAGTCCGGCGGCAAAGGTCACGGCATGCGGTTCCATGATGCCTACATCAAAGAACCGTTCCGGGAACCTCTCCGAAAAGTTTTTCAGCCCGGTCCCGTCACGCATCGCCGCGGTGATCGTTACCACTTTCTTGTCTTTTTCCCCTATTTCCGTTATTTTTTCCGAAAAATACCGCGTAAAACATCCGTCCTGTCCGGACTCTTCCCCCGTCACCCCCGTGGTTATATTAAAAGAGTTTACTCCATGGAATTTCGTCGGGTTTTCCTCCGCGAAACGGTACCCTTTCCCTTTTTTCGTGATGACGTGGACGAATACCGGTTCTTTCATCCGTTTTATGTTGTTAAAGATGGCTATCAACTGTTCGATATTATGCCCGTCGACCGGACCGAAATACCGGAACCCCAGCTCCTCAAATATGATCCCGGGGACTAACAGGTTCTTTAAGCCTTCCTGGAACCTTTTAGCGGCCTTGTACGCGGCGGACCCGACCTTCGGTATGCTTTTCACTATTTTTTCGGCTTCCTCCCGCACTTTGTTATACAGAGGGTTGGTTATGACGGTGGTCAGGTACCTGCTCATCGCCCCGACAGGTTTGGATATGAAATGCTCATTATCGTTCAGGACTACGACCAAGCCCGTACGCATGTGCCCCGCGTGGTTCAGACCCTCAAAGGCCAGGCCCGTCGCCAGGGACGCGTCGCCTATGACGGCGACTATTTTGGAATCCTCCCCGCAAAGATCCCTTGCCACCGCCAGGCCCAGGGCGGAGGAGATGGACGTCGCGCTGTGCCCGCAGGTAAAAGGGTCGTGCTCACTTTCATCGCACCTCGGGAATCCGCTCATCCCGCCCATCTCCCTGAGCGTTTCGAAATTCTTCACCCTTCCGGTAAGCAGTTTATGCGCGTAGCTCTGGTGCCCCACATCCCAGAGTATCTTGTCCTTCGGGCTGTTCAGGCAATAATGGAGCGCCACCGCTATTTCAACCGCTCCGAGACTGGCAGCAAGATGGCCCCCTTTCCGGGACGTGACGGAAACAATGCGTTCCCTAATCTCTCCCGAAAGCTGTTTCAGCTGGGCCATATCCAGCTTTTTAAGGTCCGCGGGAGATGCTATGTTATCCAGCAATACATTATCCATAATGTGATCTTCTTCTGTTTCAACCTTTTCGATATCGTAACTCTCTTGCAAAATCCCCAAGGAGGGGGCCGTTCCTTATGCTCCTACCGGGGCCCCTCCGCCCGGTGTGGATCCTCCCCGTACGGAGCATACGGAAGGGCCCCCTCTCTGCCTAATCCCTTATTACTCATCCTCTTCCTCGAACGGCTCTCGTTTAAAGCTGCCGTCTCCCTGTTTCATTATCTTCTCTACTCTGGATCTCGCCTCGTTAAGTTTCTCCTGGCACACGCGGACGAACATTACTCCCTCCTCGTACTTCTTAAGAGAATTGTCCAGGGCGAGGTCTCCCGCTTCCAGTTCCGCCACTATGCTTTCCAGCTTCTCAAGCGCCTTTTCGAACGAAATGTCTTTTTTCATCGCCTTTCCTCTCCGTTCCATGATAGCCGCTTATTCGACACGGCTTATTGCCGACCCGTCCGCGAACTTCGTCTCGAACAGGTCATTTTTTTTCACGTCCTTTACCGTCCGTATCACGCGCCCTCCGGAAAAGGTGATAGTGTACCCTCTTTCCAGGACCGCCAGAGGGCTCAACGCCTTAAGTTTTCCGGAAACCGCATCCAGGTCTCTCCGTGCCAGCTCCATATAATGTCCCATACGGTATTTCGCTTTCGCGGCCAGTTCGTCCACCTGTTGCTCTTTCTGCGAGAACACGTTCAGCGGAGCGCGGAGGACATAGCTCCGTTTAAGGCGCTCCACCGTCTTCTCCATCATTTCCACGTTCTTTTTGACGTCGAGATACATCTTTTCGGCGTATTTTTTCACGCGTCCATCAAGCTCGTTCTTGAGCGGCACCACCAATTCCGCCGCCGCCGACGGTGTCGGGGCCCGGAGGTCCGCGACAAAATCCGATATCGTGTAGTCTATCTCATGCCCCACGGCGCTCGTAACGGGTATTTCTGACGCGTAGATCGCGCGGGCCACGACCTCTTCGTTAAAGGGCCAGAGGTCCTCCAGGCTGCCGCCGCCCCGCCCGAGTATTATCACATCTATCCGGTGCCCTTTTTCTTTTTTTTCCGCCACGCGCCGGTTGAACTCGTTCATCTCTCCGACCGCCTGCGCGAGATCATCCTTAGCTTCAGGGCCCTGTACCTTTACCGGCCGGATCAATACCTCGATGTTGGGATACCGCCTTTTCGCGACCTTTAGGATATCCCTGACAGCGGCACCCGTAGGCGAGGTTATCACTCCCACGCAGACAGGCAGGACGGGTAAAGCTTTTTTCGCCGTTTCGCTGAACAGCCCTTCTTCATATAGTTTCGCTTTCAGTTTCTCGAACGCGACCTGCAGCGCTCCTTTGCCCCGGGGTTCTATATTTTTGACATACAGCTGGTACTGCCCCCGTTTATCATACACGCTTATCCTGCCGCCGCACAGGACATGCATCCCGTCCTCAGGCGTAAACCCGTTGCGCGCGCCGCGACCTTTGAACATCACGCATTTCAGAAGGCTGTTCTCGTCCTTGATGCTGAAATACGCGTGCCCCGCGGAAGACCCCGTGAAATTTGATACCTCTCCCTCTACCCATATGTCATGGAAATTATTTTCAAGGGCGAACCGTATTTCTTTCGTCAGGCCGCTGACCGTATAAATATTAACGTTATCCATCTCAGGCTTTTTCCTGGACCCGCTTGATACCGAGGGCCTTGCCGGTCTTTGCGTCTATATCCACGATCACCCCGTGCATTTCGATGCCTTCGTCCGCCATTTCAAACCGGGTGGGCAGCTGCGTTAAGAACCTTTTCAGTACCGGCTCTTTTTTGCGGCCGATGACCGAATCATACGGCCCGGTCATGCCGCAATCGGTGATATACGCCGTACCCCCCGGCAATATCTTTTCGTCCGCCGTCTGGATATGCGTATGCGTCCCTATTACGGCGCTGACAGAGCCGTCCAAAAACCACCCCATGGCGCATTTTTCGCTCGTGGCTTCCGCGTGCATGTCGACTAAGATCACCGCCGTTTCCTTCCGGAGCTCGTTTATCTCCCGCCGTACGCACATGAAAGGGCAATCCACGGCGTCCATGAAAACCCTCCCGAGCAGATTGATCACTCCTATCCTGCCGGCTTTCCCGATACTCACGGCCGTAGCGCCCCTGCCCGGCGCCCCGGTGGGATAATTCGCGGGGCGTATCAGCCTGTCGGTCGAATCCAGATACTCATATATTTCCGGTTTTTTCCAGATATGGTCCCCGGAGGTAATGATATCGACGCCGTATTCGAATAGTTCCCCGCAGATCCTGGGTGTCAGGCCGCTGCCGCCGGCCGCGTTCTCCCCGTTAGCGATGACGGCGTCCAGCCCCTCCCGCTCCCTCAGCTTCCATAAAGCCGTCCGTATTATTTCCCGACCGGGACGGCCCACTATATCACCTATGAACAGTATCCGCATAAACCTCTCCGATAAGAAACTATTTAGCGTATTCTATCGACCGGGTCTCTCTTATGACCACGACCTTGATCTGGCCCGGGTATTGCATTCCCTTTTCTATTTTCTTCCTGATTTCCTGTGCCAGTATGATCGCTTTGGCATCGTCTATCTTTTCCGGCTGGACAATGACCCGTATCTCCCGCCCGGCCTGTATCGCGTACGTCTTGTCCACTCCTTCAAACTCATTAGCGATAGCCTCCAGGTCCTCTAACCTTTTTATGTACGTCTCGAGCGTTTCACGCCTCGCTCCCGGCCGGCTCGCGCTTATCGCGTCAGCTGCCTGGGCCAGTACCGCAAGAAGGGTCCTCGCTTCCACATCGCCGTGATGTGCCTCTATGGCATGTACCACCGTATCCGTCTCGCCGAACTTCCTGGCCAGTTCCCCCCCGAGCGCCGCGTGCGTCCCTTCCATTTCATGCGTCACGGCCTTGCCTATATCATGCAGGACGCCTATCCGTTTCGCCAGGGCTATATCCAACCTCAGCTCTCCCGCCATCGTGGCCATGAGATACGCCGTTTCCTTGGAATGCTGCAGCACGTTCTGCCCGTAACTGGTGCGGAATTTAAGCCTGCCGAGAAGTTTTACGAGTTCCGCGTGCACCCCGTGTATGCCCAGGTCCAGAAGTGTGTTCTCCCCTTCTTCCTTTATCTTCGCCTCCATCTCTTTCTTGACCTTCTCCACCACTTCTTCTATGCGCCCGGGATGTATCCTCCCATCCTCGATCAGCCTCTCGAGGGCGATACGGGCTATTTCCCTGCGGAATTTATCGAAGCCGGAGATGATGACCGCCTCCGGCGTATCGTCGATGATTATATCCACTCCCGTCGCCATCTCCAGGGCCCTTATGTTCCTGCCTTCCCTGCCGATTATCCTGCCCTTCATCTCTTCCGAGGGAAGGTGAACCACGCTTACCGTCGTCTCCACCGTATGGTCGACCGCGCATTTCTGTATGGCAAGCCCGACTATCTTCCTTGCCTCTTTATCCGCCTTTTCCCTGGTTTCTTCCTGGATGTTCTTTATGATGTACGCCGCTTCCTGCCTGGCTTCTTCTTCCATCTTTTTTACCAGAAACTCTTTCGCCTGTTCCTTTCTCATCCCCGAGATCTCCTGGAGCTTTTCCTTCTCTTCCAGGATCATCTTATCGAGTTCCTCCCCTTTCTTCTTTGCCTCTTCATCTTTCTGTTTGATCCTTTTTTCGTTCTCACGGAGTTCCCTTTCTTTGTTCTCGATAAACTCCACTTTCCGGTCGACGTTCTCTTCCTTGTGAAGAAGGCGTTTTTCCATCGCCGTTATTTCCTGCCGCCTTTCTTTGGATTCCTCCTCGAACTCCGTCCTCATTTTCAGGAGAAGGTCTTTGGCTTCAAGTATCGATTCCCTTTTGCACCTTTCAGCCGTCACCTTTGAGTCATTTATTATGTTCTTCGCGCTGTCTTCCGCATGTTTGATCTTCATTTTGGCGGTGTATTTCCGAAGCACATATCCCAAATAAAAGAAAAATGCGCCTCCGAGAAGTGCGAACCCTGCATATATCACTGTTTTGTCACTCCACATAATATCCCCCTTTTTATAAAGGCGGTACGAAAAGACCAGGATATTCCCGGAAATTCAGGAATAAAGGTGTCTTCTTCCATAAAAAAGACCATCCCCTTTTCCGGCCGGGAAACGCGATCATTTGTTTTTCTGAACTGTGCTTAATCTGTTATGACCCGCGTAACAGGCCTGTCCTGCGGGTCCGGGGGAATGGTTCCAACCATTTGAAAATGAAAAGCAACGCCGATAGCCGTTTTTGAAGACAGATCTTCCGCGGCAAGGAACCTGTCATAACATCCCCTGCCCCTGCCTAATCTCATATTATTCGCGTCATATGCGATACCCGGCACCACTATCAGATCTATCTCCTTCAAAGGTATTACCCTGTCGTATCCCTCTTCGGGCTGAGAAATGCCGAGAGGGCCTTTTTCCAGGCGTCCTGCCAATGTCAATTCCGCGGCTACCATGCAGTTCTTTTCCGGTCCGATATAAGGGACCGCCACTCTTTTTCCCCGTTTCAATGCTTCCCTGTTGAAATGATCCGTGCTGACTTCCGTAGGCAGGGAAACATATGTCATAACAGTTTTCGCGACCTTAAATTCCTCGCTGGAAAGAAGTTTCTCCTGAATTTTAAGGCTTCTTTCCTCTCTCAACGTGAGATCCTGGTCCCGCAACCGCCTGATTATCTCCTTTCTGATTTCTTCTTTGCTTATCCCTTTCATATTTTTATATTCGCATTATACACAATTACTATTAATATTCCTACCAGAATATTGCGCTTATCGGGCGTTGTTAATTTAATAAACATTTTGCTGTCGGTCGGCGCGCTTAATTTATGGCAAGTAAAACCGGATTACACCCTCCTACACCGTTTCTACTCGCTCGACTTCCGGGACTGCGGCCTTGATCTGTTTTTCGACTACCGCCTTGAGCGTCATCTGGCTCATCGGGCATCCGCAGCAGGCGCCGCGGAGCCGCACTTTAACGATCTTACCTTCTACCGCGACAAGTTCTATGTCTCCCCCGTCCATCTGGAGCAAAGGGCGTATCTTTTCTATCGCTTCCCGTATTTTCTCTTCCATTGGTTCTCCTTTCTTGTTCGTCTGGTTCGCGATTTTGCCCGTCAAGTTATATGGGCCTGTTTGAACAGAGTACTTATCCCGCGTTGTCCTGTTTCTTTGCGCATTTTGTCAGGCAGGGCTTTTTCTTTTTCAGATAAAGGGCTACGGCGGCAAAGGAACCGATTATGCCGCCGATAGCGAAGAGAACACTTAGCAAAGGCGACCCGGTAGCCGCGTGGGTGATAAACACAACGGCAATAAATACAATGAGAGGCAAGGCGTATAACAACATATACATCCTCATCATATCCGAAGCCTCGACCTCGACCTCGACCTTATCCCCCACAACAAGCCCCGCCGCCTTCTCCTCGCCGATCGTAACATACCTTGTTTTAGCCGCCCCGCACGAACAACATTTCGTGCACACTTCCGCCGCCATCACCTCCACAGTGACCTCCCCCCCCTCAACCTTCACAACCCTCCCCTCTTCTTTCATCCTTCTCCCCTCTACCCCCTTATCTTCCCGCCAAGGCTGTTCGCTATGCTCCGTACTGGGAGGATCCACACCGGGCGGAGGGGCCCAGGTAGGAGCATAGCGGACAGCCTTGGCGGGAAGTCGCCGCTACACCCTCAACCTTTCAAGCTCCTCTTCATCCATCGTGACCGCGTTAAAGGAGATCCTGTCGGAATCGTCGGTCCATCCTTCAACTGTGAGCTCGACGTCTCCTCCCTTCGTATAATACCTGGCGACGATCGCCGCTGTTTTTTTGACATTGTCCCCGTCGATCGCCCCTCTTAAAAGCGCGCTGGGCCCCGGCAGGTCTGTCAGCATCAGTATCATGTCGCCCTCTTTCTTAAGTTCCATGAGGGCCCCGTTCTCCTTTTCATTCCTGCCTACAACCACTTTGGTATCCGGCGTAAGCCTGAAATGCCTCCCGTGCTTAAGGAGCTTTATCTCCTCTGCCGAAAGCGCGCCGTTCTTCATCAGGTCCTTGACCCCCCGGGAGAACATCGGATCAGTCAGCAAACATCCACCGGCGGGAGCGAAAAACCTGTTTATGCCGTACTTTTTCGCCAACGCATACTGGCGTTTTCGCGAACGGCCGGATATATCGAGCAGTTCCTCCCTTTGTATCACGCCTTCTTTTTCCGGCAGGGTCTCAGCGAGTAACTTCGCGGACAACGGCCGGACAAGCAGGCCTTCCAGCGTCGAATACTTCATGATAATGTCCAGAGAAACCCTTTTCTGGGACATCGGGCGTTCTCCGAGCACTTCCCCG
>JBDRFA010000088.1:0-4035 GCA_043819235.1 Candidatus Omnitrophota bacterium
ACATTTTTCTGATGGGACTGTTCACTCTTGCTCCGTACGGGGGGAGGATCCACACCGGGCGGAGGGGCCCCCGGTAGGAGTATAGTGAACAGTCCCATCTCGGTTATCACCAGAAATAACAATACTAATCAGGTTTAAATGGTATTATCCCAGGGTCAGGCCCATGCGTTTCAGTGCTTTGTTCATCCTCTCGAGCGCCTGGTCCACCGTCACCCCTTCGGTAAGGTTATCCTTGCAGACAGCCGCGTAACCCTTTCGGTTCCTGATCTTGAACGTTTTCACTTCGGACATGGATATCTTATTGAGTACCTTATCTTTCGCCATGATCTACCTCCGGTAACTCTTTGACACTCTGATACTCTTCCGCCAAAGGCGGACCCGCCTCCGGCGGGGACACTCTTACCCTCTCTTGCCCCTTATACGGCTGTTTGCGGTTTTCATGGCGAGAGATTTGTCCAGGGCCTTTTTCTCCTCGTTAACACCCATATCTTCAAGGAATACCTCGATATCCCTGTTGGATTCCCATATACCCCTGAACTTATCGCGGTCCCGGACGAAGACCCGGATTATTTGCGGGTCGAAATGTCCACCCGCTCTTTCCTCAATCATCGAAACGGACCTCTCGAAACTGAAAGATTCCTTGTATGGCCGCTGCGACGTAAAAGCGTCAAAACAATCCGCAAGCGCGACGATCCTCCCGTAAAGCGGTATTTCCTCCCCTTTCAGCCCGTAAGGGTATCCGGTACCGTCATAACGTTCGTGATGTGTGAGAGCTATCGTCCCGCAGGCCCGCATTATAGGCGATTTCGCGTCCTTGAAGATATCGGCGCCCACCTGGGGATGTTTCATCATGAGCGCTTTTTCCTCGTCGGTCAATTTGCCTTTTTTCTTGAGGACGGTATCCGGAAGCATGATCTTCCCGATATCGTGCATGGGGCTGGCGTACCTTATCACCTCCACCTCCGATTTCGGGAGGTCTAACCCGTCGCCTATTATCGAACTGTAATCGGCTATGCGTACGAGGTGCCCGCCGGTCGTCGGATCGCGGTATTCCGCCATCACGGCCATGCGGAATATCATTTCTATATGGGAATCCTGCAGTTCCTTGTAAGCCCTGCTGATCTCTTTATATGCGTACAGAACCTCATCCCGTGACAATTCTACGGTTTTTTTTGTCATCCCGTCCCTCTTCCCGGCTGCCGATCTCCCGTTTACTCCATATTCTTGAGGTACTTAAAATATTCCCCGTTAGTGGTAAAGACCACCGTCGTATTCTTGTCCACCGTCTGGCCATAGGTCTCCAGCGTCTTCAGGAACGCGTAAAATCCCGGGTCTTTACTGTATGCCCCGGCGTAGACAGATATGGCTTCCGCGTCCGCCAGGCCCCTGATACCCTGTGCGGTCTTGTATGCCTCGGACGTTATGAGCTTCAGCTCCTTTTCCCTCTGCCCTTCGATCTCGGCGCTTTTTCCCCTGCCTTCGGAACGGTACTGCTCGGCGGCACGCTTACGCTCGGATATCATGCGTTCGTAGACTTTCTTCCTTACGTCCTGCACGTAATTGATGCGTTTTATACGCACGTCCACAAGGTCTATGCCATAGTTAGGCGCCAGCACCCTCGCCAGGTCGAGTATCTCTTTTTCAAGGCCGTGCCGGCCGACCGTAACTGGTTCAAGGGCCTCTTCCGCTATCGTAAAGGTCTCTTCATCCCCGGATATCTCCGTATTAAGGATACGGTTCGAATCCCTTATGCTCTCCACAAGCAGCCGGCTCGTTATGACGTCCCTGGTGGCGGAATTAATGATGTCGTCCAGCCTGGCGTGCGCCCCGGCTTCACTGCCCACTGAGGTGAGGAACTTCAAAGCGTCGTTTATTTTCCACCGCGCCGTGGTATCCACCCATATGTATTTCTTATCCCTCGTAGGGATCTGGTTCGGGTCACCGTCCCATTCCATGAGCCTTTTGTCAAAATACTGCGTCTTCTGGATAAAGGGCAGTTTGAAATGGAGACCCGCCTCCGTAACAGGGTTACCGACGGGCATTCCGAACTGCGTGATCACGACCTGCGCCGCTTCTGGAACGATATATACGGCCCCCGAAAGGACTATGATGCCGGCGAAAACCACTGCCGCGACTATTGTGTTGATCATCTTTTTCATTGTTCATTCCCCCCTTTCCCACTTTTTTCGCCGAGTTTCAAAAGCGGCAATATCGAAGATTGTTCCGGGTCCATCACGTATTTATCCCTGACGTTCGGAAGGACCGCGGCCATGGTCTCGAGATACAGTCTCTTCTTCGTTATTTCCGGCGCCTTCTTATATTCCTCCCATGTAGCAAGGAACCTTTCCGCTTCCCCCTGGGCCCGGTTGACCTTATCCAGTTTGTACCCCTCGGCCTCGCTGATAGTCCTCAGCGCCTCGCCTTTCGCGCTGGGTATCGCCTTGTTATAGGCTTCCCACGCTTCGTTGATCATCCGCTCGCGTTCCTGTTTCGCCTCGTTGACCTCATTGAAGGCCGGTTTGACCTCATCCGGCGGGTTCACGTCGAGCAGCTTCACCGTAACTATGTCAATACCCGTCTCATATTTATCAAGGAGTTTCTGCAGTTCCTCCTGAGCCCTCTGCGCGATCTCCTCCCTTTTCGTGGTGAGCGCCTCATCGACGGTATAATCCCCGCATAACCTTCTTATCACGACTTCGGCTGCCGCTCTCACGTTCCCTATGGGAGTGCGCGTCTTGAACAGCAGTTTGACGGGGTCGTCTACCCTGAACTGGACTATCCATCTCACGTCCAGTATGTTCAGGTCGCCCGTGAGCATAAGCGATTCCTCCGGGTATTTCCCCAGGGCATATACGCTCTTTATGCCCGGCGTCTGCGTCCTGAACCCGAACTCTTCCTTGAATATTTTCTTCACCTTTATGGGAGTGACTTTATCTATACCAAAAGGAAGTTTCACGTGAAGGCCCGGGTCAGTGGCGCCCACATATTTCCCGAAACGCTGTACGACCCCGACCTCATCGGGCCCTATCGAATATACGGCTCCCTGAAACACGAAGATGAGCAGTAAAAGCGCGGCAGCGAACGGTATGAACCTTGCGTAATCCTTGCCTACCTGTTTTATCTTCCGGGCCTCTTCCCGGAAAAGTTCTTCCGGCGACCTGAAATCATCCATGCTGTACCTCCTTTGAGCTTAGCCCGCCTTCGGCGGGAACATCCAACAGTTTTTACATCCCTCCCATTCTATTTCGTATCGCTCCAAATGTCAATTGACAAACGCTCCCCTTTGCCATATAATTTTGACTTCTAACACATTCGCCCGTGGCGGGGTAGCTCAGCTGGTTAGAGCGCACGGCTCATACCCGTGTTGTCGACGGTTCGAGTCCGTCCCCCGCTACCAAAAACAAAACAACCCTCAAGGCCTTTCCGCTGCGTGGGTTGTTTTGTTTTTGGCAGGGCAATTGTGTTCCTCAATTGCCTGGAGTTTATTCTTTGCCTCCTGATATACACGCCCATAAACTCCCGGTGGTCGGGAGCCTGCGCATGACTCCCTTATAGCCACGGCGCTTGTCTTCCGTCCCACAATACCAAAACAAAACAACCCTCAGGGCCTTTACGCCGCGTGGGTTGTTTTATTTTTGGCAGGGCAATTGTGTTCCACAATTGCCTGGAGTTTATTCTTTGCACCCTTATATACACGCCCATAAACTCCAGGTGGACGGGAGCCTGCGCATGCCTCCCTTATACCATTTAAACCTGAGTGGTATTGTTATTTCTGGTGATAACCGAGATGGGACTGTTCACTATACTCCTACCGGGGGCCCCTCCGCCCTGGAACAATGGGGTCAGACCTTGACATGTGACATTTGTTGACATGTTGAGCTCCCTGTTATGGGAACAATGGGGTCATGGGAACAATGGGGTCAGACCTTGACATGTGACATTTGTTGACATGTTGAGCTCCCTGTTATAAAATACCCTCATGTCAAGACCATACAGGATACAAGCCGAGAAAGCCTTTTACCATATAACCAGCCG
>JBDRFA010000089.1:0-6565 GCA_043819235.1 Candidatus Omnitrophota bacterium
GAAAAAGCACCAGTCGACACCCTGGGACGGTATCTTGACCGGACGCACATTGGCGAACAGATCCAGTTCACGCCGCATAGCTACGTTGGCGCTTTCTATGTTCGGCCATTTGTCCCCCGCCTGCGGAGTCGTCGTCGGACCTTTCAATATGACATGACACTTTTTTATCTTCTCAAGGACATCGTCGGGTATGGCTTTTTTATGTTTGATGCGGTTCTCTATCGTCAGGCCTGAAATATCCCTGAACTCCACCAGTCCCTTTTTATGCTCGTCCCTGAGCATATGCTCAATGACGCGCCGGGCATGTTTTGATATTACCCTGCCTATCCCGTCCCCCCGGCAGATCCCTATAATGACGGGCTTTATCGCCTTATAATCCGTCCAGTCATCCCCGGCCTTCATCTTCCCGACACGCGCGAGCTGTTCCCTGACAAGCCGCTCGAAATGAACCTTGGCGCTTTCTATCTCTCTGTCTATGTCCATATTCTACCTCTCAAAAGGGGATTTCATCGCCCTTTTTTTTACCTTCGTCGGATATACGCCGTCATAACAGGCCGCGCAGAACTTATCCTCTCCGGCACCCGCCACGGCTTCTATCATTCCTTCTCGGCTTAAATACCTCAAACTGTCCACGCCTATGAACTCCGCTATTTTTTCAATGGACGAAAGCCGGTTCGCTATAAGTTCCTTCCTGCTCGGAAAATCTATCCCGTAAAAACACGGATATTTTATCGGCGGGCAACTGATCCGCATATGTATCTCTTTCGCCCCCGCGGCCCTTATGGCCTTTATCCTGCCTTCCGTCGTCGTCCCCCTGACAATGGAATCCTCGACGACGACCACCCGCTTTCCCTTCAACACTTCCCTGATAGGATTAAGTTTTATTTTCACGCCATGGCTCCGCATTTCATGAGTGGGCTGGATAAAAGTCCGGCCCACATAATGGTTCCTGACTATCCCGAAATCAAAAGGCAACCCGCTCTCTTCGGCATATCCTAACGCGGCGCAGTTTCCCGAATCAGGTATCGAGATCACCATATCCGCGTCAACCGGATACTCACGGGCAAGTTTTTTACCCAGAAGTTTACGTATCTGCTGCACGCTGGCGCCGAAAATACGGCTGTCTGGACGCGCGAAATAAATAAATTCAAAGATACAGGGGGAAGCCTGCCTTTTTTCAAAGGGTTTTATCGCTGTCATCCCCTTTTTAGAAATAACAACCATCTCTCCGGGTTCTATTTCCCGGATAAATTCCGCCTCGATAATGTCCAGTGCGCATGTTTCACTCGCCAGGACAAAAGAACCGTCCTTTTTCCCCAGGCATAAAGGGCGGAACCCGCTGGGATCCCTGACCCCTATGATCTTGCCTTCCGAAAGAAAAAGCATTGTGTAAGCGCCGTCGCACTGTTTCAGCGCGTCCACGACCCTGTCCTCTAAAGATTTTTTCTCCGATCGGACAAGCAGATGGAGCACTATCTCCGAATCCATGGTCGTCTGAAATATCGATCCGCTCTTTTCAAGTTCCTTCCGGAGGTTGACCGCGTTCGTAAGGTTCCCGTTATGCGCGATAGATAAAGAGATCTTATTGTGGCTTACGACAAAGGGCTGCGCGTTCCTCAATATACTCGAACCAGTGGTAGAATACCGGACGTGCCCTATCGCCGTCCGGCCCTTGAACCCCTTCAGCCTTTCCCTTGTAAGGACCTCCGACACAAGGCCCATGCCGGCTATCTGGCGCAGTTTTTTTCCGTTGAAAGCCGCTATGCCGCATGACTCTTCCCCCCTGTGCTGCAGGGAATAAAGGCCCAGGTACGTGAGGTCGACGGCAAGGTCGTGGCCGCATATGCCGAAAACACCGCAATATTCCTTTTTGTCGTATATTTTACCCAGCATGATACTCCTGTAAGGATCTTACCGTCACTTCCCGGTTTATCATGGATCCTATCCCGTTCACCGAAGCCTGCGCGCCCGCGAGGGTCGTTATGCAGGGTATACCGCGCATTATCGCCGCCGATCTTATGATCGCCCCGTCCGTATGAGGTTTTTTACCGGACGTCGTGTTAATTATCAGGGCCACCTCGCCGGCTTTCACCATATCCAGTACGTCCGGTTTGCCTTCGTGCATTTTTTTGACCACTTCCACCGGCATATTATTATTTTTCAGTATCTTCGCCGTACCTCCGGTGGCGACGATCTTAAAACCGAAATCGTGGAGCTCTTTCGCGAGAAAGACGATATTGCGTTTATCGCTGTCCTGTACCGATATGAATACCTTGCCTTTCTTCGGAAGTATCTGTCCGGCGCCTTCCTGCGCTTTCATGAAAGCGCAGCCGAAATTCTCGGAAATCCCCATAACTTCACCGGTAGACATCATCTCCGGCCCGAGGAGTATATCCACGCCCGAAAACCTCGTGAACGGCAGCACTGATTCCTTGACGCTGGTATATTTCAGGGAGGCCATAGGGGCCTTTATGCCCATTTCTCTTATCGTCACCCCCGCCATGATCTTAGCCGCTATCTTCGCCAGGGGCAGACCCGTGGCTTTGGAGACGAAAGGTACAGTTCGTGACGCCCGGGGGTTCACCTCCAGCACATATATTTCATCGCCCTGTACGGCGTACTGTATGTTCATCAGGCCCTTTATCGAAAGCGCTTCAGCAAGCTGTCCGGTATGCTTTTTTATTCTTTCCAGGATACTGTCGGGAATGGTATGAGGCGGAAGCGCGCACGCGGAATCTCCGGAGTGTATGCCGGCTTCCTCGATGTGTTCCATTATGCCTCCGACCACAACGTCAGAACCGTCGCTTATCGCGTCCACATCGACCTCTATGGCGTTCTGCAGGAATTTATCAAGCAGGATGGGATGGCCCGGCGAAACTTCGACCGCTTCTTCCATGAAGTTCTTAAGGGTACTCTCGTCGTATACGATCTTCATGGCCCGGCCGCCGAGAACATACGAGGGCCTTACCACTACCGGATACCCTATGACTCGCGCCTTCAGGGCCGCTTCCTGGACAGAATTCGCGGTGTCATTGGCCGGCTGCATTATATCCAATGAATGTATGACCTGTTTGAACTGTTCCCTGTCCTCCGCAAGAGCGATCGATCCCACCGATGTTCCTATTATCGGCACACCGGCGTCCTCGAGCCTTTTTGCCAGATTGAGGGGGGTCTGTCCCCCGAACTGGACGATAACACCGTCGGGCGCTTCCTTGTCCACGATGTTCATTACATCCTCGAAGGTGAGCGGCTCAAAATAAAGTTTATCGGACGTATCATAATCCGTACTCACGGTCTCCGGATTGGAGTTGACCATTATGGTCTCATATCCGAGTTCCTTGAGCGCGAAAGAAGCATGGCAGCAGCAATAATCAAATTCTATCCCCTGGCCGATCCTGTTGGGCCCGCCGCCCAGGATCATTATTTTCTTTTTATCGGATTTTCTGACCTCGCATTCGGTCTCATACGTCGAATAATAGTACGGCGTATACGCTTCGAATTCGGCGGCACACGTATCTACCAGTTTATATACCGGCAGGATGCCGGCGTTTTTCCGAAAGGCCCTGAATTCGGTCTCGTCGCAACCGGCCATACGGGATAACTGCAGATCGCTGAACCCGAGCTTCTTCGCCGATCTGACCGTTTCGATCAGGCCGGTATCCTTTACCGGACCGGTAAGGCCCTTTCCCGTCAGAACGCTCTCTATTGTTTTCTCGAATTCGACCAGTTCCCTGATATTATGAAGGAACCACGGGTCAATCTTCGAAAGTTCGAATACCCGTGATACCTCATATCCGCGCCTGAACGCCTCTTTAACGTAGAACAATCTTTCAGCGGCAGGCCGTTCAAGATGTTCCTGAAGTTTTTCATCGCTGAAAGACGACGTTTTCCTGAGATACTCAAAACCCGATCTCCCGGTTTCCAGCCCGCGCAGGCCCTTCTGCAGGGCTTCCTTGAACGTCCTGCCTATGGCCATCGTCTCTCCCACGGACTTCATGGAAACACCAAGCGTCGGATCCGCGCCCGGGAACTTCTCGAACGTGAACCTCGGTATTTTTACCACACAGTAATCTATTGAAGGCTCGAAAGAAGCCGGTGTTTCCCTGGTAATATCATTGGAGATCTCATCCAGGGTATACCCGACCGCCAGTTTAGCGGCGAATTTGGCGATAGGGAACCCTGTCGCCTTACTTGCCAGAGCGGAACTCCGGGAAACCCTGGGGTTCATCTCGATAACGACCATCCTGCCATTATCCGGGTTGACGGCGAATTGTATGTTCGACCCTCCCGTTTCGACCCCGATCTCCCGTATGATCGCGATCGCGGCATCCCTCATACCCTGGTATTCGGCATCCGACAGCGTCTGCTGAGGCGCCACCGTCACGCTGTCCCCCGTATGTACCCCCATGGGGTCAAGATTCTCGATGGAACATACTATCACGACATTATCTTTCCTGTCCCGCATGACTTCCAGCTCATATTCCTTCCATCCCGCCACTGATTTTTCGATAAGTATCTCGCTTATCATGCTGTTACGCAAGCCCAGAGACGCGATCTCCCTGAACTCCTCCATATTGCCGACCACGCCTCCGCCTGTACCGCCCATAGTAAAACTGGACCTTATTATCAGCGGAAACCCTATTTTTCCGGCGACTTCGACCGCTTCGTCAATGTCATGAGCCCGCCCGCTTTCCGGAACGGCCAGACCTACCCTCCCCATGGCTTTTTTGAACTCTTCCCTGTCTTCCGCCATCTTTATGGTACCGTAATCGGCCCCTATCATTTTAACGCCGTACTTCTTGAGCACCCCCATCTCATAAAGTTTCATGGCGGTGTTGAGGCCTGTCTGCCCTCCAAGCGTCGGCAGAAGCGCGTCGGGCCTTTCCTTCTCGATGATCTTCGCCACGACTTCCGGCGTAACAGGTTCGATATAGGTCCTGTCCGCCAGATCAGGGTCGGTCATTATGGTAGCCGGGTTGGAATTAACAAGAATAACTTCATAGCCTTCTTCCTTAAGCGCTTTACAGGCCTGAGTCCCCGAATAATCGAATTCACAAGCCTGCCCTATGATTATAGGGCCGGATCCGATTATCAATATTTTTTTGATGTCTTCTCTCCTGGGCATTACTATCCTTTTATCAGCTATCAGCTTTCAGCTGATTCCCCATCTCTTTCTTAACATTCTCCATGAACTTATCGAACAGATAATTCGCGTCATTAGGCCCGGGGCCGGCTTCGGGATGGAACTGGACACTGAAAAACTTCAGTTTGACGCTTTCCATACCTTCCATCGTCCCGTCATTAAGATTAATATGCGTAATTTTTACGTCTTTTGACCTCAGGGAATCGGTATCCACGCAAAAACCATGGTTCTGGGATGTAATGCTCACCTTACCCGTCCTTAAGTCCTTGACCGGATGATTCCCGCCGCGATGCCCGAACTTGAGCTTATAGGTCTTCCCTCCCATCGCCAGAGCGAGCATTTGCTGCCCCAGACATATACCGAATACCGGCAGCTTGCCTATAAGTTCCCTGACGGTCTTATAAACATAAGGTACCCCTTCCGGATCCCCCGGGCCGTTCGAGAGTACTATGCCGTGAGGTTTCCCTTCCAGGATCGTTCCGGCATCCGTGTTCGCGGGATAACATGTAACGGCGCACCCTCTTTTTTCCAGGTGCCTCAATATATTATATTTGACGCCGCAGTCCAGAACAGCGATCTTTATAAGACCTTTTTCTGACCATTTAAGCGTATCCCGGCAGGTGACCTCCGTAACAAGGTCCCTTCCGATAAGCCCGGGAAATTCCTTCACCCTCCGGACAAGACCGGGAATATCCCCGGTCTCGGTGGATATGACGCCTTTCATGGCGCCCAGGGTCCTCACCCGGCGGGTTATAGCGCGGGTATCGACATCCATGACACCCATCACCCTGTGCATTTTAAAATATTCGTCCAGGGACATTTTCGACCTGTAATTACTGGGGATGCCGCAAAGTTCCTTTACGATAAAACCTTCGACCTGAAGCCTTGAAGACTCCACGTCCTCATCGTTAACGCCATAGTTCCCTATCAGCGGATAGGTCATGGTAACGATCTGGCCTTTATAGGAGGGATCCGTAATGATCTCCTGATAACCGGACATGCTTGTGTTAAAAACTATCTCACCGAACGTCTCTTTTGTTATATACCCAAAAGCCCGCCCCTCGAACACCGCCCCATCTTCAAATACTATAACTGCTTTCACGATCAGAACCTTTTCCCTAAAATGGAATAATGACAAAAACCTACGAACCGCCCGAGCCGGTTCTTTCCAGTTTTACTCTTCCCCGCCACAGCAGACTTTTATTATATCTATATATAAGAGTATTTCAACTTCTATCTGTATTTAACTATCTTTTACTTTGCAAGTATTTATCTATTTCACGGGCGGCGTGTTTTCCCGCGCCCATCGCGGCGATAACGGTAGCGGCTCCGGTAACTATGTCCCCCCCGGCGAAGATATCCTCGATATTCGTCCGGGCCCTTTCATCCGCGTCTACGGTACCTTTCCCGCTGAGCTTTAAA
>JBDRFA010000090.1:0-2505 GCA_043819235.1 Candidatus Omnitrophota bacterium
TTTAAAGCTCAGCGGGAAAGGTACCGTAGACGCGGATGAAAGGGCCCGGACGAATATCGAGGATATCTTCGCCGGGGGGGACATAGTTACCGGAGCCGCTACCGTTATCGCCGCGATGGGCGCGGGAAAACACGCCGCCCGCGAAATAGATAAATACTTGCGAAGTAAAAGATAGTTAGATACAGATAGAAGTTGAAATACCTTTATATATGGATATAATAAAAGTCTGCGATGGAATCCCCTTTTGAGAGGTAGGAGTCAGGGGCGGGATATGGCGCAGGGCGTAGTGTAAACGGAAGGATAAAATTAATGTCATTTGATCCCCGCTTTCGCGGGGATGACAAAGTTGGTTTTTAATGCCCGCTTTCGCGGGGATGACAAAGTTGATTTTAAAAGGCGGGATATGGATATGGAGAAACAGATAGATAGCGCCAAGGCTCATTTTGAGCGGCTTGTCAGGGAACAGCTCGCGCGTGTCGGGAAGATGAAGGACGGGGATGACTGGACGGATTATAAGGCGATAAAGCCCGTCATTATAGGGATCTGCTGGGGGGACGGGATAGGCAGGGTAATATCAAAACATGCCCAGCGCGTCATTGAGCATATGCTCAGGGACGAGCATAAAAAGGGACTGGTGGAGTTCAGGGATATTTCAGGCCTGACGATAGAGAACCGCGTCAAACATAAAAAAGCCATACCCGACGATGTCCTTGAGGAGATAAAAAAGTGTCATGTCATATTGAAAGGGCCGACGACGACTCCGCAGGCGGGGGACAAAGGGCCGAACATAGAAAGCGCCAACGTAGCTATGCGGCGTGAACTGGACCTGTTCGCCAATGTACGTCCGGTCAAGATACCGTCCCAGGGTGTCGACTGGTGCTTTTTCAGGGAGAATACGGAAGGGGCTTATGTGCTCGGTTCGCGCGGGATAGATATCGGCGACGATCTGAGCCTGGATTTTACGGTCGCGACCCGGCAGGGCTGTGAACGTATAATACGCATGGCGTTCGAGTACGCGAAAAATAACGGGTTCAAACGGGTGACGGCCGTGACAAAGGCTAACGTGATAAAAACGACCGACGGGCGTTTTTCGCGGACAGCGAAAAGCATAGCCGCGGAATATAAGAAATACGGCATCGTCCAGGATGAATGGTATATCGACATCATGACGGCGAAACTGCTGGACCCGGAAAGGCGGAAGGATTTTCAGGTCATCGTATTGCCGAACCTTTACGGGGACATACTTACCGACGAAGCCGCTCAGCTCCAGGGCGGGGTAGGTACGGCGGGAAGCGCCAATATCGGGAAGCGGTGGGCCATGTTCGAGGCTATACACGGGAGCGCTCCGCGCATGGTCGAGGAGGGACGCGATATCTACGCGGACCCGTCTTCCATGATACGCGCGAGCGCCATGCTGCTCAGGCACATCGGTTTTCCGGAAAGGGCGAGGTGCCTGGACATGGCCCTTGAGGTCTGCGGGCAGTTCGAAAAGAAACTGAAGATCACCGGACGCGATACGGGAGCGACGGGCGAAGAGTTCACGGAGTATCTCCTCGCCGAGGTTAACGGTGCGGGGCTTGAGAAGAAGTGGAAAGGGTATGTGGAGTAAAGGGAAACATCTGATGCGGGTGTTTCCTGCGGGGACGTTCGATTTTCCCGGCGAATTCCCGCCAGAGGTGTTCGCTATGCTCCTACCAGGGCCCCTCCGCCCGGCGTGGATCCTCCCTGTACGGAGCATAGCGAACACCTCTGGCGGGATGAGAGAAAATCGAACTCAAAAACCATGCGAGTTTACACGGCTATGGGTGTTTCCATATGATAAATAAACAGGAGATGAGAGTGGGATACGGGAAGGATAGTGGGGGCAAAGAGGGCGTACTGGTTATTGATTTCGGGTCGCAGTATGTGCAACTTATTGCCAGGAGGATCAGGGAGAACGGCGTCCATTCCATCGTGGAATCGCCCGCGGTCTCTCTAAAAAGGATAAAAAAGATCAACCCTTCCGGGATAATTTTCTCGGGCGGACCCTCGAGTGTTTACGATAAGGGCGCTCCGTCCTTCGACGAAGGTGTGTTTGATCTCGGCATACCCGTGCTTGGTATATGCTACGGGATGCAGCTTGTGGGAAAGTTGATGAAAGGCCGCATACGGAAAAGCGGTAAACGCGAATATGGCCGTACGGTCGTTAAGTTCGACAGGCGGAACCCGCTGTTCGAAGGCGTATCTCCCGGCGGCGTGGCCTGGATGAGCCATCGCGATAAAGTGGAAAAGCTGCCGGCGGGGTTCAAGGCGATCGCGTTCAGTGAAAATACTCCATGCGCGGCGTTTTGCAGCCCCCTTAAAAGCATATACGGCGTCCAATTTCATCCCGAGGTCGTGCATACCGTGAACGGCGGAAGGATCCTGAAGAATTTCCTGTTCGACATATGCGGGTGCGCCCGGACATGGACGATGAAATCGTTCATCGACAGGAAGATAAAAGATATCCGCGAGCGTGTCGGGGAT
>JBDRFA010000091.1:0-7505 GCA_043819235.1 Candidatus Omnitrophota bacterium
ATTGAACCCGAGTTTCCTGACATCATCGATAGATGTCCCGTATATCAGCTTATGTATCCGCGCCCAGTGGATGGCCGAAAAACACATCGGGCACGGCTCCGTCGTGGAATAGATCTCACACCCCGACAGGTCGTACGTGCCGAGCCTTGCCGCCGCCACGCCTCAATGGGTGACCCCTTAACTTCCACGTTAGTCCCCCTCTTTCATGTCATACGGCGTGGTTATGCCGTACTTCCTGCTTAACCTGTCTATCTCCGAACGCAGCCGCGCGGGATCTCCCAGGCCCATGGTATCCCGGCTGATAAGAAAATATATCTTCGTAAAGGCCCACCCCCTGGCTATGCTTTCATCCCCTTTCGGAGAGTCTTTCAGGGACCTTTCAAAAATGAATTCCTTTGTGGACCCGTTCATCTCGCCCAATAACTGCATGGAAAAAATATCCTCGTCACTAAAACGCCCGTACAGGACAAGCTCTTTGCCCTGATAAAAATCCGAAAGGTATTTCGGAAAGACCTCCGTGGCGTCAAACCCTAACAACAGATAACGGAGATTTAAAAGAAGCGGATCTTTTATCTGCGCGTAAAATGCCCGGAAATCCTTCTCGATCTCATGTGTAGACCCCGCGAACCGGCTCCATCCCCTGTTTTGATATGATATGAAATCCAAGAGGTATTTATTCACCCTCCGCCCCCCCCCGAAACAGAATATCGGCCTTTCCATACCGTTACGCCGGGTTATCCCCTGAATAATGTGCCGTGAATCTATTACGCCGGTGGTAGGCCTGCCGTCGCTGATAAGCACTATATATGACGGATACATTGTAACGGGTGTTTTCAGGATATCCAGAAGCGCTTTGCCGACATCGGTCTGGCCGACAGCCTCAAGCTGTTTGATAAAGGACTTCGCCGTTTCGATCGTTTTCGGCCCGATGCGCACGGGGCTATTTTCGCAGCTGACAAGGTCTCCCCTGAACGCGACAAGGTTGAAACGGTCATCCGGGTTGAGGTCCGTCAATGCGTCCAACACGGCCTCTTTTATGTACGCGAGTTTTTCCTCCATTATGCTTTTTGAGGAATCTATCAGAAAGGTCACTTCTTTCGGTATGGGCTTGAACCTCACGCCTTTTTTGACGCCGATCTTTATCTTGAAATACTTCTCATCCGTCGCGGGGTCGGTGTAGGTCCATACCGAAACATCCATATACCCGCTGATATCCTCATATTCCCCGACCTGGGCCTTGCCGGCCATGGACGCGTATTCCCTCGCGCCCGGACGGAATATCCCGGTGCTGTCGGGCTCCCACGTTCCGGTCTCGGCCTCTTTAACGTCAACACCCGACTGCTTTTTCACGCCGGATACATTCCGTTCGCTTACATCCGCGGTTATGATGTTCGTTACCGCTCGAGCGCTCGGAAGCTTATCTTCCAGTTCACGCGTTTTCGGGGCGGAATCTTTCTGCGCCTTTTCAGCCTCCGCTTTCATGATGTCCTGGACTCCGCTTTTTTCCATCTCACGGGACAACATTTCCTCAAAACGTTCTTTCTGAAGCTCCCGGTCCTTCGCGTCCACCAACTTGTCGTTGTCAACTTTTTCCGCCATTTTCATATCCTTATCGAGATTCCCGTTCTCGAAAGGAGAGGCTTCAGCGGACATCTTTATGGCCTCCACTCGGGACTCGTCCCTTTCGGCAAAAGATACATCGACGGGTTTATTCTCCACACCACGCAGCCGGAACATACTGCGCGTCTGCCCTTCCACCTGCAGCATCCCCCTTAAAGAGATGTACGGGGACAACGCAAAGAACAAACCGTGCAGGAGAAGGGAGATCAAAAGCGCCGCTATTATGGTTTTAGTGCTCTTCTTCACTTTCTATCTTTCACCTTCTATACGCTTGACCTCGTTTTTGGCTTTTTCCGACAGGGCACTCGCGGGATACCGCCCGATCAGTTCCTTGAACACTTCAACGGATTTCTGCGGCGTGGCCGCCTTTTCGAAAGAAACGCCCGCCTGGAAAAGAGCCTGGCTGCAAAGCCCTTCATCGTCATAAAGGATAGCCACCATCATATAATTTTTGGCGGCCTCTTCATATTCACCCATAAGGAACCTTACGTTGCCCATCTCAAAGCGGACAAGCGCGCCCGCAAGATTATCTTTCTGGTTCTTAAAGCCCTCGTCAAGGAACTCCAGGGATCTCTTATACTCGCCTTTCGAGGAATATATCCTGCCGAGCCCCAGATAGGCGCGCGCGAGGTACGGTGAGGCTACACCTGTATCCACGGCTCTTTTAAAATAGGTTATAGCTTCTTCCGGTTTATTGAGCCTGACACAGTTCTCGCCGAGCATGTACATGACGTCTTCCTCTTTCTCCGCGGAAGGATAATGCTTTAATAAGAGCCTTAATGTCTCGTCGGACATTTCGCTCCGGCCGTTATTCAGGTAAAAATCGGCGACCCACTTGTACACGCCTTCCGGGAGTTTATAGTCCGGGGCGCCAGTCATAACACCGCGATACATCTCCACGGCTTTTTCGTTCTGCCCCCGCTGAAAATAGCAATATGCCGCCGCTTCTATGCTTCTGGAATAGTAATCCCCGTTCTTATCTCCGGATATAAGCTGTTCATAAACGCCTACCGCGTCACCCCATTTCTCTTGTCTCTGATAACAGTAACCTGTCCAGTAGGTAGCGGCGGCATGGAGCTTCGAGCCGGGGAACTCCTCCAAAAGGTCCCTGAAAACCTTAATGCCTTTATCGTATTCCCCGGTCTTCACGTAAAGCCTGCCTAACTGATACAAGGCATTCTCCTTCAAGGGGTCATTTTCGAACCCGGACAGAAACTCATTGTAATCATTTTCCGCGTCTTCATAACGCCCGAGTTTGAAACTTACCTGCGCGGCCTTCAATAAAAGCGAAGGGTTCCTCTTGTCTCCGGGGTATTCGGCGATGAATCTCTTGAAATATTCTACCGCTTTTGCCCCGTCCTCCGCCTGGTCATATGACCATCCGGCCTCATACAGGCTTTCCCTGCGGAAATCAGAACCCTTATCTTCCCCGATCACCTTTTCATAAAGGACATGCGCCTCTTCCCGGCGGCCCGAGGCCGCCAGGGCCCTGGCTTTTAGATATAACGCCTCATCCAGCGATAAAGCGTCCTTGCCGGGCGATGGAGTGCCCGCCATGGCGATATATTCGTCCAACCCCGACAGGCAGTTCTTAAGATCGTCCGTCTTATAAAGTGCCCAGCATTCGTTCAATTTTGATTTAAGCCCGAACTCGGTATGCGGGTATTTGGCGAACGCTTCGTCATAAGCTTTAGCGGCTTCTGAGAACAGGCCTTGATTGAAATAGCTGCCGCCTAGAAGGAACAGGACCTGGGCTTTTATCCCCTCCCCGCTGACCTTCGGCAGGATCTCTTCGGCGCATTTTACGACCAGTTCATGTTCGCCTTTTTCCCCAACGACGGACAACAGCCCGATCGCGGCATTATCAAAAACTCCCGATCCGGCATAATTGTCGATCACTTTCCTGTAAAACAATTGCGCCTTTTCATGATCACCCGCGCGGTAATACGCGCCGCCGGCCCGGTAAGCCGCCTGGGCGGCAAGAGCGGCATCCCCGGTCGAAAAGAAACATTTGCCGTACGCCTCCGCCGCCTTCACGTAATCCTTAAGCGCCGAGTCTATGTCCCCCAGCATCATGTAAGCGAACGACATATAGCCGCCTTTATCCGACCCCGCCAAAAGGCTCTCGAGGTTCTCCCTGGAAGTGGTATAGTCGCCCTGCCTGAAATATATGCTGGAAAGATAATACTTCGCGGGTCCCGCGACTTCGGGCTCACCGCTTCCGGAAAGGCCCTTAAGTATACCTTCAGAATCCTTATGATCTCCTTTGAGATAATACGCCTGCGCTTTCCTCAGGTCGGCCTTACGGTACATACTGCCGCTCGAAGGATACTGTTTCTGGAATTCGTCAAAACTACGCAATGCCGCGTCATAGTCCTCCTCCAGAAAATACGCGTCGGCTATCCTGTAAGCGGCGTCCCGGCGGTATTCGCTTTGCGGGTATTTCTCGAGGAAACTTTTGTACCCTTCGATCGCCATGGAATACATCCCCCGCGAAAAAAGTCCGTTGGCGAAATCATACTCTTCGGTCTCAAGTTTCCTGTTATCCGCCCCGCCGCTTCCTTCCTGTGAGAACGAGACCGCCACCGGCAACATAATAACCGCAAAAAGAACCACCGCTCTAATAAAATACTTCAACCCTCCCCCTATTTTTCCTCTTTTTCCTTCATGGTCGCGAAAGAAACGTTCCAGATATTAGCCCCCGCGCAAATATTAAGCACTTTTATGACATCCTTATGATACGTTTCACGGTCAGCCCTTATGATAACAGGCTGCCCCTTATACAGCTCGGCTACGCGGCCAAGCATATGTTTCAGTTCTTCAGCGGCCAGGCTGCGCTGGTTGACCATTATGGTCCCGTCCTTCCGGATATTTATTATGATCTCACCCGGCGTGCGCAGGGTCTCGGTGGACTCGCTGGCCGTGGGCACGGTTATATTTATCTCCGTCTCCAGCTGATAAAAAATGGACGCCGACATGAAAAATATCAGGAGCAGGAAGATTATATCGATGAGCGGCGCCATCTGTATGGCCGGACGGTCCGGAAACAACGTTTTAGAACCGGAAAAATTCATATTTTCTCTACTCCTTGTTATCGGCGGCGGGACCTGCCTGTCTTCACTGTTTCCTGTCGGTCAACAGATGATACATCTCCGTGGAGATATTCTCCAGCCGGGCGCCTGCATCCTGCACTATACCGCGGAAATACGAATAGAACGCCATGGCCGGTATCGCGATTATCAGCCCCGTAGCCGTGGTTATCATGGCCTTGGATATGCCGCTGGCCAGCAGGATAGGTTTCACCGCTCCCGTCTGGAAAGCGATAACGTTGAACGCCTGTATCATCCCGAGGACCGTACCCAACAGCCCGACCATAGGAGCTATGGCGGCGATGTCCGCCAGGTAACTCAACTTCTGCCACAAACCGTCTATCTGCCGCCTGCCTTCGTCTTCCATGGCCTCTTTGATAATAACGTCTTCCCTGTCCCTGCGCGAGAGGCCCGCCAGAAGCACGTTCCCGATAAGGTTGCCGCTGTCTTTACATGCCGCGGTGGCGTCCCCGAACCTTTTGTTCTCTATGAACGTTACGGAAGTTTCCAGAAATTCCTTCGGAAGAAGCTTTTCCGGCTTCATGCCCAGAAAATAATAGATGATCAGGGCAACGGCGATAACGGACAGCACGGCGAGGACTACCATTACTTCCCCTCCGGCTTTTATGCTCTGCCACAGGGTCATCCCATTGTCGGCCGCAGCGGCATCCGGTATATACTTTTCCAGCTTTTCCGCGGAAAAGCCCAAAGACACGGCGGCAATTACCATAAACGCCGTCATCAACAATACGCACGCGAACTTCCTGCTACGGAACATGATCTCCCTCCTGGGTTAATAGGCCTTTATATAATCATCAATATTATTACGTGACCATACCGGTTTTTGCATATAACTTTTATAAATTATACTCTTTAGAGCAACTATCTGTAAAGAAAAAGCTTCTGAACTCCGCCTGCGATAAAAAGCCCCCCGGCGTCGTAAAGCGGCATATCCTCAAGAAAGATATGGCCGCAGGCACACCTTATGAGAAAATCTTGGGCCGCCTCATATTGCGGATGCCGCCGTATATCCCCCAGCAAAATGACCGTCCCATCCGGCGTTCTTCCACCCGTTCCCCCGATAAAACCGTATTTTTCACCGGCAAGAAATACATCCCCCGGGAAGAGAAGCAATACCTCCATGCCCAGAGCCTTGCCCGCGGAGGCTATCTCCTCATCCGAAGTGATAAAAGCGTTGTCGCTGACGGCCAGCGTGGAACAACGTGTATACCCCTGCTCCACATGGACGGTTTCAAGGCCTTCTCCCCGCGCGGCATCGATAATAACGGGGTCGGTATGTTGCAGATCATGTAATACTGTTCTTCCTATACGCACGGCATTATACCTCACCGTATCAGGATACGTCCCGAAAGGGTCCCCCGCGCCTTTTATAAGGTTCATGCCGCGTTCTTTCAGCGGCCGTATCTGTTCATCCGTTAAAGACGGCGCGTGGACGACCGTATTATCGTTAAGCTGAAAAAAATAGATGTCCGGATGGGACAATATGGAATCATAGACCTTTCCCGCGGCCGAAGACCCCGCCCCGTCAAAAGGAAAAAGAGACACCTGCGGTAGCTTCACCTTCAAAGCATCAACATATCCCTGCGGCAATCTTTTATCGTGAACAATAAGCATCGTAGGCTAAATTTCGCAATGGGGTATCTCAAAATTTACGTCACACTACTACTCGGCACGCTCCCTAGAGCTGGGGCTGGCTGCTATGCCCCGTACGGGGAGGATCCACACCGGGCGGAGGGGCCCCGGTAGGGGCATAGCAGCCAGCCCCGGCTCCAGGGACTACTTAATGCTTCTCCGCGGGACGCTGCCGTCTTTCCTCACGGAACATCTGCCGTCCCCGGATATCCTGTTTATCAAAGAAAGATTTTCCTTCTCATACCCGAAAAAAGCCGCTTCGTCCAGCGGGTTGTACGTGATATCCTGAACGCCGTCTTCCGCCTTCTCCAGCGCGCGTTCCAGCAGAAGCCCAAATATCCGACTTTCCGCTTTCTGCCGAAGGGCCGGGTGAAAAGGCCCCGCGAGCCAGGCGCTTCCGTCCAGCAAACCTTCCGAAGGATGCAATCCGCACCGGATGACCCGTATCCCGTTAAGCTCGAAATAAAGGATAATTTCCGCGCATCTACGAACAGCTTCCTCTTCCGAAAGAGGCGCGTATTTTCCTGCCTTCCACAATACTGCCAGAGCGGTACCTTTCATGACTATTACCGGATATATCCTTACCTGAAGGGCCCCCAGTTCTTTCGCTTTATGGGCGGTAAACCACTCTTCCTCAAAGGTGCTTCCGGGGAGGCCCAGCATCATCTGGTGCACCAGCAGGAACCCCCGGCCCGATATCATACGGGACGCCCTTTCGACGTCGGCAGCCATGTACCCCCGCCCGGCCGCGGCAAGCACGCTATCGGACATGGACTGCACCCCCAGTTCGATACACGTAACACGCCGGTGTTTCAGGAACTCCAGAGTATCTTCATCGATATAATCAGGCCTGGTAGACAACCTTATGCCCTGTATCCTGCCGGCCGCGAAATATTCCTGAACTGCTTCAAGATAACTATCCTGCAAAGCGCGGGGAATACCGGTGAACGTCCCTCCGAAAAACCCGACTTCGACACTTACCCCTTCCGAAGGTATGGTCGCCAGATATTTTTCTATCTTTTCCGCTACCTCCCCGGGGTCTACCCCTTTCTCCCCCGTTATCCCTCCCTGATCGCAGAACACACACCGGAACGGACACCCCTCATGCGGAATAAAAAACGGTATAGTATAATGTGTTTTCAT
>JBDRFA010000092.1:0-23753 GCA_043819235.1 Candidatus Omnitrophota bacterium
GGCGCGGTTCAGTCGTTTCTGCGAAGCTCTTTTTGCGCGGCCTTGAAAACTTCGTCCACTGTGATAGACTTCATGCATATGAAATCTTTACCGCAGGTCTCCTCGTAACACGGCACGGCGCAGTCGACTTTACCCGAGAGGATGATATTTTTGCCGCGGCCTCTCGGCCCCGTGATCTTATACGATGTCGGCCCGAAAAGCCCTACCGTGGTAACGCCGGTAGCGGAAGCCAGATGAAGCGGACCCGAATCGGCGCTTATGACCAGAGCGCATCTTTTGAACAGCGCCGCCAGAACGCTTAGATCGGTACGGCCGGCTACCGTATAACACCGGCCAGAGCCCGCTTCCGAAACGATATGCCCGGCAAGAGCCATATCCTTTTCCGCGCCCGTTACCATGACTTCCACATCCCCGAAATTATCCAGTATCTTTTTTATAAGCGCCGTATAATTTTCCGCAGGCCACCTTTTCGCGTCCCAGTTGCCCCCCGGGTTAATACCTACCGCCCTGTTCCTCCCCCCCCGGACATCGCGCAAAAGCTCATCCGCCCTTTCTTCATCGGCCTCCGTGAGGAAAAACTCGTACATACCGTCCGCTTCCGATACGCCAGCCGCGCCCGCGAGGGACAATATCACATCCGCTCTATGCATATTTCCGCCCGGCATTTCGACCTCTTTCGTAAGCAGGGCCTTTTTCCCTGAAAAACCTATACGTTCACCGATCCCGGCGTAGAAAGCCATAATGGATTTTATGCGGGAAGGTTTAAGTAAAAAACAGGTATCGTATTTTTCCCTTCTGATCACATTGATGAACTCCAGCTTTTCCTTAAGCGACCTAAGGCCGTTGTTGTCCGAAAGCACATGCACTTCATTCACCCAGGGGTTGTTTATGACCAGGTCCACATATCTGGGCACTACCACACTCGCGATGTACGCTTCCGGAAAACGTTTCCTTATTGCCCTCAAAAAGGGAAAAGAGAACAGAATATCCCCCAGCCAGTTAAGCTCAAAAATAAGTATTCTCTCGGGCGTCATGATAATTCTCCTTCTTTCCCCATTCCCTTCGTATGCCCTGCGCCACTTGCTGTATGCCCCACGCTTTCCGCCACCACTTCCCTGTAAACTCTGATCGTCCGGTGCACACTATCGCGGATGGAAAAATTCTTTTCGGCTTTCTTTCTCGCGTTTTCCCCCAGACTCTGCCGTAACCCGGCATCCGACGCTAAACGTTCGATAGCGGAGCATAAAGCGGACGGATCCCGCGGGGGGACAAGTATGCCGTCTTCCCCGCTCAGGATAAGTTCCGATACCCCCCCGACGTCGCTGGCAACACATGCCCGGCCCGCCGCCATGGCTTCCATAAGCGATAACCCGAGCCCCTCTTCCACCGACGGCAGGCAGAATATGTCAATAAGCGAAAGATACCTGTCGGGACAAACGTTCCCGGACACGATCGAAACACTATCCCCGATACCCAGCCCCCTTATCTGCTCTTTTATGGCCTTACGTTCGGGGCCGTCGCCTACGATAAGGAGCCGGGCATCCCCGCCCCCGGAAACAATACCCTTGAAAGCTTTAACAAGATACTTAAAGCCTTTTACCGGGGAAAGCCGCCCTATCGCGCCTATAACAAGAGTCCCGGGGCCGATACCGGTATCCCTCATAAGCGACTCATCTTTCATGCCGGAGATCGATGAAAACTTCTCTACTTCTATCCCGTTATAGATACGGGTAACGAAAACGGACGGCACCCTGAAATCCTCGATAAGATGTTTACGGACGCTGTCGCTTATCGCGATGACCTTCCGCCCCCAGCACGGGAACATCCTGCGTGACAAACGCCGGTATTTGAAAAAACCGTGACATGTCGAAATGGACGGTACCCCGGTGAACTTCCACACGATATACCCTAAAACCTGCGCGACCCGGGTCTGGGCATGGACCAGCTGGATCCCGTTATCCACTATCAACCTGGTAAGCGCCGGCAGGGCCTTCCACATCCTGACACCGAATTCGGATTTGGTCCGGAGGTCCATATAAATATGCTTCACATCATCTTGCGCCAGGGCTCCCTCAAGGCTGCCGCCGCTGGAAACCACGGTAACATCAACACCCGACTTTTTCAGGTACCTGGCCAGATTGACCGTATAAACGCCGATACCGCCCGCGTTCAAATGTGTGGTTAACAATAATATTCTCATATCCCGCTGGCCAGGCTCCCTGCCCCTCCTTCCCCCATCACTTCCAGAAGCGCCTCATAAACTTCTGAAGGCCTGATGGAGGTCATACACTTTCCTTCTTTCAGGCATGTCGGTTTATAACATGGCATGCATTTCATTTTTTTGCGTACCACTTTATGCTTTCCGGCGGGGGGGATATGCCTGAGCGGGTCCGTAGGGCCGAAAAGCGCTACGAACGGCGTGCCGGCGGCGGCGGCTATATGCATAGGCGCGCTGTCTCCCGTTACCAGAGCGTCACACCGTCCGATAAGACTGCATAACTGCGTTATGCCGGTCTTCCCTACGGCATCGATCGGTTTAGCCGCCGTACTCCTGATGAATTCCGCGGCTTCCGCCCGGTCCTCTTCCGTCCCCAACAATATGACCCGTATCCCCCGTTCTTTCGCTAGCATATCCGCCAAATGGACCATCGCCTTCATTTCCCATCTTTTCGTTTTCCACCGCTGGCTGGCCGACAAGGTCATCGCGACCAGTTTCTGCCCTTTCTTCACCCAGTTACTATTCAGGAACTTTTCAGCCCAGGCGTCACTGGTGTCCGTGGCCCATAACTCCAGGGTCCGGTCGAAAGCCGTGATACCGAGAAGGCCGAGAATATACGCCTGGTGTTCTATCGGGCCGACCGGCCGGGTCGGAAGAGAGATCCTGCGGTTGAGAAGGAACCCGCATTTACCGTTATCGTATCCATACCTCTCCGGGACCGCGGCCAACGCCGCAAGCAGATGGCTTTTCCGGTTGTTCTGCAGATCGATGGAAATATCGAAATCTTCGGACCTCAGTTTTCCCGCGAGAGCGAAAAACCCGGCCCCCCTGTCCCTGCCCCGGAGATCGCACGTTATCACTTCATCCACATAGGGGCAATTATCCAGGAGTTCCCGAAAACGGACATCAACAAGTATTTTGATATTCGCCCCCCGGAACCGCTCCCGTATGGCGCGTAACGACGGGACGCTGAGAATTATGTCCCCGAGCGAGCTTATCTTGAAAATAAGGATATTCTTGTCGCTCAGGACCCTGGAATACGTCGCGAGGGTCTTCCCGAGCATATTATCGAGAGAGAAATTCTCCTCGACGTACTTTCGCGCGTTACCGGCCACCTTTTCCGCGAAGGCGGGATCTTCCGCGTACCTGAGTATCTTTTCGGACATACCTGAAGGGTCCGCCGG
Source organism: Candidatus Omnitrophota bacterium (assembly GCA_043819235.1). GTDB lineage: Bacteria > Omnitrophota > Gorgyraeia > Tantalellales > Tantalellaceae > JBDRFA01. The sequence goes on from JBDRFA010000092.1 coordinate 3,403, forward strand.
TTCGCATAAAAGGCCCGTGACGCCGTCCGAAATGTTCTCGACGACGCCTCCCACCCTTGTGGCGACCACCGGCACTCCGCGCGCCGCGGCTTCGATTATAGAACGGCCGAAAGCCTCCTGTTCCCTGTTCGCCGAAACAAAAACATCCAGTTCCTTCATCACTTCCGAAACATCCTCGCTGCTGTCCTTGAACTTGACCATATTTTCTATGCCTAACCTGCGGATGGAAAGCTTGATCTTCCTGATATATTCTTCTCTGGCCGAGGACAGGTCTCCCATTAATACCGCCTCGACATTACTCTTCCGCCGGGAAACATATGATATGGCCTTAAGGAAGTCAAGGTGCCCTTTCAGAGGCGTGAACCTGCAGATCATACCCGCGCGGAAGACCTTACCGCGCCTGGCGGACGGGGAAATAAAAGAGAACTTTTCCAGGTCCACGCCTCTGGGTATTATGACCGTTTTCCTGAACGGCACGCCGAAGTTCTCTTTCATGTACCTTGCCATAGTCTCGTTCGCGACAATGACCACCTTGCCCCATCCCATGACCCGGCTTATAAGATGTCTCTTATACTGCCCGTGCGCGGTGGTTATAAATACCCTTCCGGTTGACCCGGCGGCAAAATACCCTGCCAGCGCCGGGATCCTGCTGCGCGCGTGGATGATATCGATATTTTCTTTCCTGATGATCTGGCATAATTTGAAATAACTGTAGATCATCCCGACCGGATCCTTGCGTCCGACAGGCAGGTTATAGTGCCTGGCGCCTACGGCGGCAAGTTTTTTCTCGAAAACACCGCCGCCCGAGACCACAACAGCTTTATGGCCCTTAAGCACCAGATACCTGGCCACTTCGACAGTGCCTTTCTCCACTCCACCCACATTAAGTTTCGGTACCAGTTGTAATATATTCATAATGATCCGGGAAACAAACCTTCTGTACCCTGTAGGGGCACGGCGCGCCGTGCCCCTACGTATCCTCTCTTAAAACAGCTTATGCATCTTGCGGTAAATGCGTTCGTTATCGTCCGGGATAACGGTATCCGGCCGGCACCCGGCCTTTCCGCATATTTCTCCGGCGGCGCGTTCCGCTTCAAGAGCGATGTCGTCGACGTCTACCTGTTTCACATACCCTCTTTCTGCAAGGCCGCGCACAAAATCCTCGTACTTGGTTCCATGCGATACTTTCTTTTCCGGCATAAATACCAGGACACGTTTACCGGAAGAAACAGCCTCCGAAACCATTGAAATACTCTCGCCTGATACTATTATAACTTCGGCGGCGCCCAGGATCTTCTCGACGGTATGTTCGTCCTGGTCCACCTGCCCCCGCACGAACTTTACGCATCTGGGGTTTTCCGCGAAAACACGCGCCAGGGCCTCTTCGGCGCCAGGCGGAGTGCGCCTCGAAGTGGTAACGCAGGCATATCCGTCGATCCGGTCACACGCTTCTTTCACTTTTTCCGCGACTTTGCGGGCCAGGTCCTCTCCAAAGTGAAAATAAGTATTATCCCCTCCGAACAACAGCCCTATACAGGCTCCCCTCATCCCTCGCTGCCCGCCGGGAACATGTATATCTCCGGCGTAAGCGCGAACCAAGTCTCCGCGGATAAGATTAGGCGCGAGTTCCGTAATGACCACATTTTCACCCTTCACTTTCTTCCGTAGAACATCATGCCTGGGAAGGACGATAAGATCGAATTTCCCGCGGTTCAAATATCCGGGATCCAGCACCGAAACGTTACGGGCGTAATTTTCCATTTTCAGGAGGCTGTTCACGCCGGAAAGCGCGCTCCCGCAGCTTACAATGACATCCGCGTACCTGTTCACGGCATTGTCATAACTTTCGTTCTCCAGAGCGCGGCGCAGGCATTTCATGCACCCCTGGCACCTTGGCGTAAAAAACGGCGACATGGCGCTAAAAACGGTCCTGGCCGCCTTATTCCGGAAAGTGACCTTTATAACATCTATTTTCAGGTGCTCGGGGGCATACCCCTCATCCCCGCGATAACGTTTTATCTGTTCGACCACCGCGAGAGATTGTTTCAGGTGGCCTTTCTTCCCATCGTCCAGCACCATCACGCTCTTAACGGGCGTCATTTTCCATCTTTTATGCATCCACAACCACTGGTCCGGGTCTTTCCTGATATGTTTTTCGAGAAGGCGGTCATATTCACGCATATACACGCTTACATCCACGCCTTTTTCCACATACATGGGCGGTTCCACAAAAAGTTCGTGATAAGGGCCTTTTGCCCTGTGAATGAACGCCGGCAGGATCACGGCCCCGCTTTCCTGCGCGAAACGGTACGGCCCGGCGGCAGTCGACGCCGGACGCCCGAAAAAGTCAAGAAGCACGCCGTTCGGCCCGGCGTTCTGGTCAGCCAGCATGCCTACACTTTTGCCCTTGAGCAGGACACGAAATATGTTCCGGATATCCACGCCTTTGCGTATCACGATACTGCCTTTCGATTCCCTGAGGATGTTCAAAAGTTCATTAAGCCGGCGCATCTTCTGGTCCCTCGCCAGAAGATACAGGGGATATCCTTTTATGCCGCCCGTAACGGTGCTTAATTCCCAGTTACCGAAATGCGCGGAAAGAAATATCATCCCGCGCGGGTTCCGGGAAGCCGCATCTACCCTTTCCAGATTATGCACATTGACAAATTTCTCGATATACCTCTTGTCGACTTTTGTCATGGAAAGGATCTCCGCGAAAGTCTGCGCTATCTGCCGGTAAACTCCTTTCGTGATACCCTTGATCTCAGCCGGGGTTTTTTCTCCGCAAAACGCGGCTTTCAGGCTCGAGTACGTTATCCTGCGCCTTTTGCCGCTTAACCGGTACAAAAGCCCTCCCGCCCTCCGCCCTAACCAGAGGTTGAAACGTATAGGCATTACATGGAATACCCGGTTAACGCCCCTGACCAGAAATGACGCTATTAAATCCAGCAATCAGACTCTCCTTCCCTTCGATAATATCGACAGTGATATTCAGAACGAGCAATCTTGCTTCGATCCCTGAGATATCAAGGTCCTTCATTTTTACCATATCTTTACCCGTAACCAGTATGTTCTCGGCCTGTTTTTCCCCGCTTTCACGTAGAATATCACATATATCCGACTGGGAATACCGGTGATGATCATCATAATCCCGCCTTGCCACTATCACCGCGCCGGAGCGTTCCGCGAGAAAAGCGAAATGATCCGGATCGGCGATACCGCTTACAAGACTTACCTTTTTCCCTCGAAGGCTGTCCACCGGTCGCATGGCGCCCGCGGCATCCGTCAAAAAAGACGGCCTGTAAACCATGACAGCCACCGGTTTATCCGGGAACTCTTTCCTCAAACGTTTGACGATATCATCCCCGCGCCCCTCCGGAGCCTTTTCCGCTTTTGTCAGGACAATGATATCCGAACGCCCGGCGGAAGAAAGAGGTTCCCTGAATACTCCATGCGGGAATATCCTCCTCTTCCCGGAAAAAGAAACGCCGTCTATCATAAGGATATCCAGATCCCTCGCGATCCTCCTGTGCTGGAAACCGTCATCCAGTATCAGTATATCCCTGCCGCAGGAAACCGCGCGCCGCGCGCCGCGCACCCTGTCCTGGCCGGTAAAAACCGGGACGTCCGGCAGTTCATCCGTTATCATCCTGTTCTCATCCCCCCCGTATCCTCTCATAAGTATCGCCGGTTTCCTGCCCTGGCCCTTAAAATATTCCGCGGCGAACATGGAGAACGGGGTCTTACCCGTCCCTCCCAGCGTTATATTCCCTACGCTTACAACAGGCACGGACACCCTGTGCGCTTTCCTCAAACCGGAACGGTACGCCCAGTCCACGATCTTTATCCCGATCGCATAGAACCATGAAAAAAAACACAGCATACCTCCGGCAAAACGGTCAACTCCGACCCGCCGTTCGCCCTTCATGACCGAAAGTATATATGACCTGAACGATCTCATCTTTTAGCTAACCCGCCTCCGGCGGGAACGTATAACAGTTAAAAAGTTTAAAAGTGTAAAAGTTAAAAAGTTCGAACTAAATACCTATTTTCCGTGGAAACCTTTTAACCTTTTAACTTTTTAACCTTTACACCTCTTCACATTCTCCTTCGCCATAACAAGCAAAAGGAAATTCCTACTATATCAAGTTAGCTCCCCGGCGAAAGACCTCGCTGATGCTTTCCACCGTCCTATCAAGAGCGCCGGAGTTATTCTTTATGACCTTTCCGGCATTTTCCGCCATTTGTTCCCTCTTCGACGGGTCTCGCAACAGTTCGTCAAAAACCCGCCCGAGTTCCGAAGCGTCCTTCACGCGTACAGCGGCCCTGTTCTCGAGAAAGATATCCGCGACTTTCCTGAAATTCTGCATATTGGGCCCGAATATTATGGCTTTCCCCCATCCGGCGGCCTCGATAGGGTTCTGCCCTCCTCTTTTCGCCAGGCTCCCCCCGATGAAAACAAGGCTCGCTATGCTGTATAGCTCCCTGAGATGGCCTATGGTATCCACAAGCACAACGTCGGTCTTGCCGGGATATTTACCGCCTTTCTCGGAAATCTCCGAGAAAAGTAAATACCGCAGATCGCATTTTTCGAGGTATATCCTGACCGCGTCCGTCCTTTCTATATGCCTGGGCGCCAGAACAAGCTTCAAGCCTCCGTATGTTTTTTTTAGCTCTTTGTATATATCTATTATCGCCGTTTCCTCCGGGAAATGCGTGCTTCCCGCTACCAGTATTTCATCGCCGTCATCGAACCCGAGCATATTTTTCTTCATGCCGGAAATCTCCGGAACACCTTTTTGCCCGTCGAACTTTATATTCCCCGTGATACACACTCTTTCGGGCCCGGCCCCTAATTTCACGATACGTTCAGCGTCCTCTTCCGACTGCATACAGAAATATGTGACGCATTCCAGTATGCGCCTTACTATACCCTTCGCTTTCGCGTAATTCCTGAAAGACCTGTCCGAGATCCTTCCGTTAACAAGGACAACCGGGACTTCACGGCGGGAAAGCTCTCCCAGAAGGTTGGGCCAGAGCTCCGTTTCAATGATGACATACAGTGACGGATCCAGCAACCGTACGACCCTCGACACGATAAAGCTCATATCGAACGGGTAGTAAAAAATACCGTCGACGGTACCCCGGCCGCACTTACGTATCATCGCGTTCCCGGTTAAAGTGGTCGTGGAAACTACCACGCTCACGCCCCCAAACCGGCTTTTCAGCGCGAGCGCTAATTTGGCGGCAACAACGGCTTCGCCCACGCTCACCGCGTGTATCCACACGGGCCTTTCAAGCCGCGTCACGTTTTCTTCCGGGAACCCGAACTTCCGGAAAAAACCCGCGTGTATCTTACCCCTGGCCAGAAGATACGGGAGATACAAAATGCCGAAGATCATGAAAAATATATCGTAAAGCAATCTCATAATACGAACCCCTCCCGGGTCACGCTCTCGGATGCGCCTTTGAATACATGTCGCGGATCCGCTGGGACCCGAGGTGCGTATATATCTGGGTGGTCGACAGGTTTTTATGGCCGAGGAGTTCCTGCACGCTCCTTAAGTCCGCCCCGTTATTCACCAGGTGCGTCGCGAAAGAATGCCGGATGGAATGGGGCGACACCTTCTGTTCCAGGCTGCACTTTCTCACGTACTTATCCACGATCCTTCTCACGCCCCTGTCAGAAAGCCTTTTCCCGAATTTGTTGAGAAAAAGCGCGTCCCCGGCAAAAGGCCTTTCCAGCAAATAACTTCGTATCGCGCGCTGGGCTTCGCCGCCGACCAGGACGATCCTTTCTTTTTTACCTTTACCCCTGACCTTTGCCGCGCCGGCTATCAGGTCCACATCACGCTGGTCCAGCCCCACCAGCTCGCTCACTCTCATCCCCGTGGAATATAATGTTTCCAATATAGCCCTGTCCCTCAGCCCCTGCACGCTGTCCAGGCCGGGGGAAGTGACCAGCTTCAGGGTCTTATCGACATCGAGGAATTCCGGAAGGCGTTTATCCAGTTTCGGCGTAAATATGCCGCCGGCCGGATCGGAGGTTATATATTTCTCCTTCAGCAGAAAACGGAAAAAAGAACGTACGGCGGCCAGCTTCCGGACGATCGTCCTCTTGGCGCAGCCCCTCTGTTTAAGCTCCGCCAGAAAACGCCTCAGGTCCAGATGAGTTATTTCGCCCGGCTCTTTCCACCCCAGGGCGCGGCCAAGCTCGCGGAGGTCCGCCCCGTAGCTGCGTAAAGTATGCCCCGAAAAGTTCTTCTCTATATCAAGATACTTCTCGAATTTCTCGATAAACCGTTCCACGTTATTCCTCTTCTATCTGCGGATCGCTTTTATCCGCCTCGGGCGCAGCCTCCCCGGGAAGCTTTTTAGAGGTATATGTGCATCCCGGATATTTTGTGCATCCGTAAAAAGCCCCGCGCCTGGATTTGCGTTCGACAAGTTCGCCCTCGCACCCTTCCGCGGGACATTTCACGCCGGTCGAGATCGACTTGGCGTTCTTACACACCGGAAAATCCGAACAGCTCAGGAATTTTCCGCGGCGCCCCCATTTGACCACCATCGGCTTGCCGCACATCTCACATACCTGGTCGGTCTTGACGACCTGTTTCTTGACGCTGCGCATCTTTTCTTTCGCGTTGTCAAGCTGCCGCGTGAAAGACGTATAGAAATCCTTAAGGGCCTTTACCCATTCGACCTTACCTTCCTCTACCCCGTCCAGCTCGTCTTCCATCCTCGCCGTGAATTCATAATCGACGATATCCGGGAAATTATCCACCAGGAGGCCGTTGACAAGTTCCCCAAGGTCCGTCGGCTGAAGGCCCCTGCCCATGCGTTTGATATAATTCCGGGCGATGACCGTCCCGATTATAGGCGCGTATGTCGACGGCCTGCCTATACCTTTTTCTTCCAGCATTTTGACCAGCGACGCGTCCGTATACCGCGGAGGCGGTTTCGTGAAATGCTGTTCGCGGATGATCTCTTTCAGGTCGACCTCTTCCTGCGGTTCAAGGGGAGGTATTTCCTGGGCCTCCGCCTCCATCTCCCCGTCTTCACGGTACACCCTGAGAAACCCGTCAAAAATAAGCTGCGCTCCGCCCGAACGGAACCTGTAATCTCCCGCGTCGATATTTACGGCAAGGACCGAGAAAAGGGCGTTAGCCATCTGGCTGGAAATGAAACGCTTCCATATCATGTTGTATAATTTATACTGGTCCTGGGCCAGATATGGCTCTATATCTTTCGGATGCCTCAAAGGAAGCGTGGGGCGTATCGCCTCATGCGCTTCCTGGGCCCTTTTCTTCGCCCGGTATTCCGGAGGCCGCGCGGGACAGTATTTGTCCCCGTACTTCTCGATTATATACTGCCGGCTCTCCCTTTGGGCGTCATCTGAAATACGCACGGAATCCGTACGCATGTACGTAATAAGGCCCACGCTGCCTTCCGCGCCAAGTTCGACCCCCTCGTAGAGGGTCTGCGCCGTCCTCATCGTCTTGCTGGCGGAAAAATTCAGTTTATTGAAAGCGTCCTGCTGCAGAACGGAAGTGGTATAAGGCGCGCGTGGATAACTTTTCTTATCCTTGCGGCTTGTATCGCTGACTATGAATTTACAGCCTTCAATTTCGGCAACTATCCTGTCGGCGGAGGCTTTATCGGCTATATGTATCTTTTCCCCTTTGTGTTTTACCAGCTTGGCCGTGAAATCCGCCGGTTTCAGGCCGTCCGGGTTCCAATCGCCGTCCTTTTTCCTGAGGGCGGCGTCAATGCTCCAGTATTCAAGTGTCGTAAAATTCCTTATCTCTTCCTCTCTTTCGACGATGAGCCGTACCGCCACGGACTGTACCCTTCCGGCGCTCAGGCCTCTTGTTATCTTCTGCCACAGGAGCGGACTGATCGAATACCCTACGATACGATCCAGAAGCCGCCTTGCCTGCTGGGCGTTCACTTTATTCATGTCCAGTTCCCGGGGATGCTGGAACGCTTCAAGTACCGCTTTCCTGGTTATCTCGTCAAAACTGACCCTGTAAATATTCTCGTTGCCCTCCTCGAGCTGATTTCTTAAATGCCAGCATATGGCTTCGCCCTCCCGGTCCGGGTCAGCCGCCAGATAGATCGCCTTGGCGCCTTTCGCCTCTTTTTTCAGGCTCATCACATATTTTTTACGTCCTTTCATGACCACATATTCCGGTTTGAAATCATTGTCGAAGTCTATGCCCATCTTTGACGCCGGCAGGTCGACAATATGCCCCATGCTCGCGAGAACCTTATACTCATCCCCGAGTATCTTGTTTATCGTCTTGGATTTCGCCGGTGATTCTACTATCACCAGGGACTTCTTTTTCGACGGAACCCTCTTCTTCGAAACACTTTTTTTTGTCGCCGTCATAAGAACTTCTCCTTTCTCAGCTGTCAGCTCATACTCGAACATAACTTCTCCCCGGCAGAGCCCGTATCGCGCCTCTGATCTCCATCCTGAGAAGCGTCTCCTGCAGGGCCGCGGCATCTATGCCCGAACACTCACCGATATTATCCATATGGACCGGGTCCCCGCTTCCCAGCGCTTTAAGTACGCGCAGATGGTTTTCATCCGGGGCCCTTTTTTCCGGGGATCCCGGAATGTCCTTCCGTCCCGTACGGGCCTCGCGCGGCCCCAGGTCCAGTTCTTCCAGGAGGTCGTCCACTCCCCATGCCAGTTTCGCGCCGCTTTGTATAAGCATGTTCGTGCCGTCACTCGTGCTCATGTCAATGCGGCCGGGGACCGCGAACACCTCTTTCCCCTGTTCCAGGGCAAGGTTCACGGTTATCATCGCGCCGCTTTTTTTCGCGGCCTCCACTACCAGAACGCCTTTCGACATACCGCTGATGATGCGGTTACGCCTCGGAAAATTTTCGCGCGCGGGCTCCGCCCAGGACGGATATTCCGTGATAACGGCGCCGTTCTCAATTATGTCCTGCAGGAACTTTTCCGCTTCCCGGGGATACACATGGGCGAACCCGCTGCCCATGACGGCTATCGTCCTGCCCCCGGCTTTTAACGCGCCCCTGTGCGCCGCCGAATCTATGCCTCTGGCCATCCCGCTTATGACGGTTATGCCCCTTACCGCAAGTTCGAACGAGAATTTTTCGGACATCTGGAGGCCGTACAGCGAACACCTTCTGGACCCCACGACAGCTACGGCATCGGTGTCTCCGGGCAACAAGGTCCCCTTGTAGCAAAGAAGGACCGGCGGGTCATAAATATTCCTCAGATCGGCCGGGTAATCTTCGTCCCTCCATGAAACCGTCTTTATGCCGTTCTTTTCGATAAACTCTATCTCCCCGGCGTATTCAGGCGAGCACCGGACTGACCTTATCCTGTCCGCGCCTTCGAACTTCCGGCCCAGGATACCGGACAAACGGATATCGGACATGCCGAATATGTCGCCGGTATCCGGGGCGGCGTTCAAAAGCGCGTGTATACCGCGGCACCCGAGGCCGGGCACAAGGTTCAGCGCGATGATGTCATAACAGGCCCTCTTCAAATATCCACCTCTTTCAGTTCTCCATGGCTGACCATGTCCAGGAAAATATCGGTGAGACGGGGGTCCAGTTTTTTTTCCTTCTCGCTCTCGATCAGCGCGGCCGCCTCATCAACGGTAAAACCTTTCCGGTACGGACGGTCCGCCGTCAGGGCTTCGTAAATGTCCGCTATGCCTAATATCCGGGCTTCCAGGGGGATATCTTCGCCTTTCACTCCTTTCGGATAACCGCTGCCGTCATAGTTCTCATGATGGTTGGCCATTATAGGCACGATATCCCTCAAGAAATAAATAAGCTGTACCACGTCCGCTCCCCACTTGGAATGCTTTTTTATCTCCTCGAACTCCGCTTCGTCCAGCTTGCCCTTTTTAAACAGTATCTTTTCATCCACGGCCAGTTTACCCAGATCGTGCAAGAGCGAAGCGGCTTTTAACCTCTCTATCCTTTCTTCGCTTATCCCCACCTTCTCCGCCAGGAGCACCGCTATCGACATCACCCTGGCCGCGTGCTTCGCCGTCTCACCGTCAGCGACCATGGAAGCCTTGAAGAGCTCCTCGACAACCCCTTTGTAAGTTTCATCCAACCCGACCTTATCAAGGCCATATACCTTGACCGGGCGGCCTTTTATGCCGGAGCTTTCGTACCCTATGAACATATACAGCATGAACTCTTTTTCCTTCAGCGGGATACCCGACCAGGAAATATGTTTTCCCGGCCCGCTCTCTATCCCGGAAGGCATCTCGAAACGGACAGGTATATCGGTCCCTTTAACATTATCGAACATCGCCCGTATCTCTGTGCGCCTGGCGACAGGCAGTATGCTGTCGATCCAGTCCTTCCCATAGGCATCCTTTTCCGAAAGGGAAAAATATTCCAGGTACTTTCCGTTCGCGAAAACGATGCCGCCGGCGCTGTCGACGACTGCGACAAGCGCCGCGATGTTCTGGAGCAATTTTTCGAAGAAAAACCCCCACAGGACCGAGTTCATCCCGTTCTGCTCTTTAGCTGAATTATTTTCCACGATCTTCCCCGCTGATGATATTTTTTATTTTTTTGACCACACCGTTTATATCCAGGTCCGTCGTATCGATGTGAAAATCCGCCTTCGCATAGAACGGCCGGCGGATATCCAGAAGTTCCCTTATCTTCCTTTCGGGGTCATCACAGTTAAGGAGCGGCCTGTGGGCATGTCCGTGCGTCCTCTCATAAATGGTCCCCGGATCGGCCCAGAGACATATGATCATGCCGTTACTTTTCAGGTTATCGATATTCCCGCTGTCAAGGACGGCCCCGCCGCCCGCGTCGATGACCTGTGATACTCCCCTGGACACCTCCAGAATGATCTCTTTCTCGACTTTCCGAAAATATGGTTCCCCGTCATCCCGGAAAATATCATTTATGGGCCTTTTCTCCCGTTTCTCTATGAGGTCGTCGATACTTACGTATTTTTTACCCGTATCGCGCGCCAGGCTCTTCGCGACCGCGGTCTTCCCCGTCCCCATAAATCCCACTAATACTATATTCTTCATCATCAACTTAGCCCGCCTCCGGCGGGAACATCTCGCAGTTAAAAAGTTTAAAAGTTAAAAAGTTTGAAAATAACTACATGTTTTCCCGTCCGAAACCTTTTAACCTTTAACCTTTTAACTTTTTAACTTTTACCCCACGTCACATAGCCCTGAGCTGTTCCATGTAGCCGTTATAGTTACGCGTAAGTTCTTTCATGGAATCCCCGCCGAACTTTTCGAGAAAAGCAGAAGCGATCTCGAGCGCAACTACCGATTCGGCGATGACACCGCATGCCGGTACGGCGGTGACATCCGATCGTTCCGTCGCGGCCGCGCATTCGTGCTTGGTATCGATATCGACGGACCTCAAGGGGCTGGCAAGCGTAGCTATGGGTTTCATGAAGCCTTTTACGACCACATCCATACCGTTCGTCACCCCGCCTTCTATCCCCCCCGCGTTATTGGAAAGCCTTCCGAATGTTTTTCTGCCGGCGTCATACTTTATCGGGTCGTGCGTCTCGGAACCTTTCTTCATCGAACACTCTATCCCTTGCCCGATCGAAACCGCTTTGACGGCCGGAATGGACATCACCGCGCGGGCTATGGCGCCGTCCATCCTCCTGTCCCACTGGACATAACTTCCGAGACCGGCCGGCACTCCCCGGACTATAACCTCGAAAGACCCGCCAAGCGTGTCACCGGCGCGGCTGGCCTCATCTATTTTTCCGCACATGGCTTCTTCAGCTTTTCTGTCCGCGCACCTGAGCCTGGACACGGCATCGTACGCGAGCTTATATATATCTTCGAACGAAAGGCCTTCTGTCTTCGCCTCGGCCCCTCCAAGCATCGTGACATGGCTCAAGATCCGGATATCGAACTCTTTCAGTATAAGCTTCGCCACCGCGCCGGCTGAAACACGCGCGGCAGTCTCGCGCGCGCTGGCCCGCTCAAGGACATCCCGGGCGTCCGCCATACCGTATTTCTGCATTCCCGCAAGATCCGCGTGCCCGGGCCTCGGGCACTTTACGGCGTGAAGTTCGTCTATTTTGAAATCCTTATTAGGGACCAGCATGCCGATGGGGCTGCCTATCGTGACACCCTTGCGGCACCCCGCGACGATCTCTACGCGGTCCTGTTCTATCTCCATCCTTTTTCCCCTGCCGTACCCCGCCATCCTTCTGGCCAGTTCGTTGTCTATGAACCCCTTATCGATCTTAAGCCCGGCCGGAACGCCTTCAAGGATAGTGACCTCACCTTTACCATGCGACTCTCCCGCTGTCATATAACGTATCATTTTCCGCTCCTTTACAAGTTAGATCCCTCGACTCCGCGCCCTTCCCCTCGCTTTGCTCGGGACTTCGCGGGCGCTTCGCTCGGGATGACAATTCTTTGTCCCAAGAAGATGACAATTCTTTGTCCCAAACGGGGAATGACAGCTCCACATTGTCATCCCGAGCGAGGGACCCCGAGCGAAGCCGAGGGGGACCAAGTCGAGGGATCTACCGCATTAAAATTCCGTCACAATAAAAAAAGATAACGCAATATATCCCGGCCGTACAACAGGCTGATAGCCGCGGCAATGGACAGATACGGGCCATAAGCGATAATATCCTTTTTGAACTTTATTTTTACGATCAGGCCGCCGACCGATCCCAGCACCGGCGCCATGAAAAAAGTTAAAAGGACAAGTTCCCACCCCAGAAAAGCCCCGATCATGGCCATCAATTTCACGTCGCCGCCGCCGAGGGCTTCTTTCCGGAAGACCATCCCGCCGATAACACCCATTAAGAACATACTTCCGCCGCCGGCCAGGACCCCCAGGACCGAATTCGCGAATGACTTCGCGTACACGCCGGACCCGTCCAGCCTGAGAACGGTCATGAGCGCCACGCCCGCGAATATCCCCGGCAGGCTTATAACATCGGGTATTTCCTGGCGGTCTATATCTATGAAAACAATGACAATGAGCGCGCATAATAGCAGCTCATATGCGAAAAAAGAGTATCCCACTCCGAACCGGGCAAGGAATGCCACGGCACTGAGCGCCGTAACAAGTTCCACGATAATATACCTTATCGATATCGGGTCCGCGCAATGCCTGCATTTTCCCCTCAATACCAAAAAACTTACAAGCGGTATATTATCGAACCACTTTATCGGATGCTTACACCGCGGACAGAAAGACCCCGGCCATACTATGGACTTCCCCAGAGGCAGGCGGTAAATACACACGTTCAAAAAACTGCCAACGATCGTGCCGAAAATAAATACGGTAATATAATTGATCATTTTATTTGACTTTGTTCCCGGTTTAAACCTTTACACTTTTCCACCACTTCCTCCTACTTCCTCTTACATCACCGATGCGGAACCAGGCCTTTTTCCCGAAGGGCGCCGGTCATCACTTCTCTGATCTCCCCAAAAGGTGCCTCCGGATTCCAGATCGCGAAAGCCAGCGCGGCCTGGTTTATCAGCATTCCAAGGCCATCGACCGCCTTCAGTCCCTTTCTCTTCGCACAGGCCAGAAGTTCCGTCTTCCGGGCATAGACAAGGTCATATACGACCATCCCGGGCCTCAGCCACTCTAATGGTATTGGGGCGGGATCCCCCTCTTTTGTGCCCAGCGGAGTGGCGTTGACGACCAACTTGCAGTTTTTTATCTTATCTTCGACCTGGCCGGGGAGAATAGGATGGATGCCGTCCAGCTCTACCCCGGGTATATTGAAATGAAGTTTGGCCTCATCCGCGTCAGTAACATACACCCGCGGGTACGGATCCACCCCGCTGAAATATCTCAAAAAAAGGCTGATAACGCGCCCCGCGCCGCCGGCGCCGATGACTAGAACATCCTTACCCTTCAACTCCATCCTCGGGCTGATCACCTCGGAAAGTGATCTGTAAAATCCTGCCGCGTCCGTATTGAACCCGCTCAGGGCCCGGCCGTCGACCTTTATCGTGTTCAGGGCGCCAAAAAGCCTTACCTGTGCATCCAGGGTATGACCTTCCCCCTCTTCCAGCATCTCTTTCATCTTTATCTTGTAGGGCACGGTGACATTGATACCGCTTATTTTCCAGCCAAGCAGTTCTTTTTCAAAAAAAACGCCCAGTTCATCTTCCTTCCTGTCAAAGATCGTGTATTCGGCGTTTATTTTGAAGTGTTTGAACGCGGCGTTGTGCATGGCGGGAGATAGAGAATAGCTGATATTTCTTCCGAGGAGCCCGTATATTTTTTTTTCAGGGGTATCATTTACCATAATATTCTTCGTCAAGCGTTCCGTTTTCTCCGGCTTTTTCTCCTCAGCGAAAGAAGGTTGACGGCATTCACATAAGCAAGGATACTTGCCTCTATAACATCCGTACTTGATCCGCGGCCGATCACCACATCCCTGCCGAACGTGACTTTAACGCTGGCTTCCCCCAGCGCGTCCTTCCCGCCGGTAACGGCGTTGACCTTATAGTCAACCAGCTTCCCGATAAGGCCGATAGCTTTATCTATCGTTTTGAAACACGCGTCTATGGGGCCGTCACCCGAGGCCGAAGCCTTTATCTTTTTCTTATCCGCTTCAAGCTCCACACTGGCCAGAGGGGTCAGTGTATGCCCGCTCGTCACCTGGAAATTGACGAGCTTGTATTTTTCAGGTATGGTCGCGAGCTCTTCCTCGACGATCGTAGCCAGGTCCTCATCGTATATCCGGTTCTTCTTATCGGCAAGCGCCTTGAACCGTTTAAAAGCCTGTTCCAGTTCTTTTTCTGAAAGACTGTACCCGCATTTCTTCAGCCTTTCAGAAAATGCGTGCCTGCCCGAAAGTTTGCCGAGGATGATCCTGCTGCCTTCGAAGCCGACATCCTGGGGCCTTATTATCTCGTACGTGATCCTCTTCTTCATCACGCCGTCCTGATGTATCCCGGACTCGTGGCTGAAGGCGTTCTCCCCTATAATGGCCTTATTGGGCTGGACCGGTATACCGCTTAATTTGCTCACCAGGCGGCTTGTCCTGTACAGCTCTCTGGTCTGTATATCCAGAGTGAAAGCCCCGAATATATCCCTGCGCATTTTCATCGCCATCACTATCTCTTCCAGGGCGGCGTTCCCTGCCCTTTCGCCGAGTCCGTTAATGGTACACTCTATCTGTCGCGCCCCGTTCAGGACGGCGGCAAGCGAATTGCTCACGGCCAGGCCCAGGTCGTTATGACAATGCACGCTTATGACCGCTTTGCCGATATTCGGCACGTCCTCCGTAAGGCGCCTTATCACTTCCCCAAATTCCTGCGGAACCGAGTAACCGACCGTATCGGGAATATTGACGGTTTTCGCGCCCGCCTTTATGACGGCTTCGACGACCTGCGCCAGAAAATCCGGTTCCGTCCGGGACGCGTCCTCCGGAGAGAATTCGACGTCATCGAACTTCCTGCGCGCGTATTTGACCGCCGCGACCGCGCTTTCCATGATCTCGTCTTTCGCCTTCCGCAGTTTGTATTTCCTGTGGATCTCGGAAGTGGCGAGAAAAACATGCACTCTGGGGCGCCGCGCTTTTTTCAGGGCTTCATAAGCGTCGTCTATATCCTTTTTCGTGGCCCTGGCCAGCCCGCATACCCCGCATTTTTTAATGTGTTTGCTGACGGCCTTTACCGCTTCGAGATCGCCGGGGCTTGTCCTGGGAAATCCGGCTTCTATAAAATCGACCCCCAGCGTTTCAAGCTGGAGAGCGATCTGCAGTTTCGCGTTCGCGTTCAGGCTCGCCCCGGGCGTCTGTTCCCCGTCCCGGAGCGTGGTATCAAAGATCACTAGCTTTTTTTTCTTCATAACATCTCCTCTACGTCAGCAAGAGAACATATAAAGGTTAAAAAGTTAAAAGGTTGAAAGGTTAAAAGGTTTCTACGAGAAACAGGTCTTCAGTTCAAACCTTTTAACTTTTACACTTTTTAACCTTTACACTCTTACCCCCTTTTCCCCCCGCTACCTGATCCACTCCGTTTAATCCATCCAGGGCATCATAGCGCGGAGTTTCACTCCGACCTTTTCTATCTGATGCTCCGACTCTTCCTTTGTTATCCTGTTGTAATTGGGCCTTCCTTCTTTATTTTCCTTTATCCATTCCTCGGCGAACGCGCCTGATTGCACCTCGGAAAGTATCTTCTTCATCTCCTTACGCGTTTCCTTCGTAATGACCCTCTTCCCCCGGGTGATATCACCGTATTCCGCGGTATCGGATACTCTCTTCCGCATGCCGGTAATACCGTTCTTATAGATGAGGTCCGTAATAAGTTTTAGTTCATGGAGAC
The DNA here is from genome assembly GCA_043819235.1 of Candidatus Omnitrophota bacterium. GTDB lineage: Bacteria > Omnitrophota > Gorgyraeia > Tantalellales > Tantalellaceae > JBDRFA01. The sequence goes on from JBDRFA010000092.1 coordinate 19,719, forward strand.
ATTCGAAATACGCGATCTCCGGCTGGTACCCGGCTTCCACCAGCGTGTCAAAACCGGCTTTTATAAGTTCCGATGCCCCGCCGCAAAGGACAGCCTGCTCTCCGAAAAGGTCCGTTTCGGTCTCTTCCTTGAACGTCGTCTCTATGACCCCGGCCCTTGTACCTCCGATGGCTTTCGCGTACGCCAGCGCCCTGTCCCTGGCTTTCCCCGTATGGTCGTTGAATACCGCTATCAGGCAAGGCACGCCTTTCCCCTGTTCATACATCTCTCTCACAAGCGCGCCCGGGCCCTTCGGGGCCACCATGAAAACGTCGATGTTCTCAGGCGGCACGATCTGCTTGAAATGGATATTAAAGCCGTGAGAGAACGCGAGCGCGTTGCCTTCTTTAAGGTTGCCCGCTATAGCTTTGTTATATACGGCGGCCTGCACATGGTCCTGCGTCAATATCTGGATTATATCCGCCTGTTTCGCGGCGTCCGCGGCGGACAACACTTTAAAGCCGTCTTTGACCGCCTGGTCATAATTCGGCGTACCTTCAAGCTCGCTTACCAGCACGTTCACACCGCTGTCCCTTAAGTTCAAAGACTGGCCGCGGCCCTGGATACCATATCCGATAATGGCCACCTTCAGTCCCTTTATCAGGCCCAGATCAGCGTCTTTATCATAATACATCTTCGCCATAACTTTTCCTCCTCTTTTTAGTACGCTCGCTTCGTTCGCTTGAGTTTGGGGTTCAGAGTTTTGAGCCTGAATAAAAAGCACACACTTTTCGAATAAACTCCGAACTCCGGACCCTTAACTAATTATCCGACTGTAAAGCTATCGTTCCCGTCCTGGCGATCTCCAGGATGCCGTAAGGACGTAAAAGTTCCACAAGGGCTTTTATGGTATGTTCATCACCGGATTCTTCGATGGTAACACATTTATCGCCCAGATCGATTATTTCCGCACCCGTTGAATCCACGACCTGCACGATCTTCTCGCGTGTTTTGGGGTTCTCGGCTTTAACTTTGATAAGTATAAGCTCGCGGTTCACATATTTTTTCCCCGTAAGGTCCTGTACTTTTATAACGTCTATGAGTTTGTTCAACTGCTTCTTTACCTGTTCAAACGTCTTTTCATCGGCATCGACCAGTATCGTCATACGGGAATAGTCCGGATCTTCCGTTTCCCCGACGGCGAGCGAGTCTATGTTAAAGCCCCGCGCGCTGAAAAGCCCCGCGATCCTGGCCAGAACACCGAATTTGTTCTCGACTAAAGCCGATATAATGAATTTTGACATGTCTATCTCCTGTAGTTAGCCCCTTACGCCAGGCCGTGAAGCATATTACTTATCGATTCCCCGGCGGGGACCATCGGGAACACGTTCTCCTCACCCTCGATGATAAAATCTATAAAGACCGGCCCGTTCTCCTTCAAAGCGTCTTTTATCGCCTTTTTCACTTCGGATTTCTCTTTCACCCGTATCCCTTTTGCGCCATAACTTTCCGCCAGTTTGACAAAATCCGGGCAGGTAGTGCACCCGCCGTTCTTTGATAGGACGGTCCACGCGTAACGTTTGTTATAGAACAACTCCTGCCACTGCCGCACCATACCGAGATAGCCGTTGTTCAATATGGCAACTATGACCGGTATTTTTTCGATAACGGCCGTCGCGAGTTCCTGTATGTTCATCTGTATACTCCCGTCGCCGGCGATATCGAACACTATGCTGTCAGGTTTGCCTATCTTGGCGCCTATAGCTGCGGGAAAACCGTATCCCATGGTCCCAAGACCGCCGCTTGAGACCCATGTCCTCGGCCTGGTATATGTATAGTACTGCGCCGCCCACATCTGGTTCTGCCCGACCTCGGTGCATATAACCACATCTTTGCCTTTTGTCAGCTCATATATCTCTTCTATGATATACTGCGGGCGCAGTTTCTCGTCATCCTTATACCTGAGCGGCAGTTCATTCTTCCATTTGCTTATCTGTTCATGCCACGCGGCGTGATCGCCTTTACTGACCAGAGGTATCAATTCTTTAAGCACCTCTTTAGCGTCGCCTATGACAGGTATATCTACCTGGATATTCTTACTCACACTGGCCGGGTCGATATCGATATGCGCCACCGTGGCGTTAGGCGCGAATTTATCTATCCTCCCGGTGACCCTGTCATCGAACCTGGCCCCGATAGCTATAATGAGGTCCGCGTCCTGTATGGCATGGTTGGCGTACGCGGTCCCGTGCATACCCAGCATGCCAAGGCTCAGTGGATCGTCCTCAGGGAACCCTCCCAATCCCATAAGAGTGGTCGTGACCGGAATGTTCGTCTTCCTTGCCATTTTAGTGAGCTCTTTGTTCGCGCCGGAAAGGATAATACCCCCGCCCGCGTATATTACGGGCCGTTCGCTTTTGTCTATGGCCCTGGCAATCCTTTTGATCTGTCCGATATGCCCTTTATATGTCGGATTATATCCCCTGATGTCGACGGTTTTGGGATATTTGAACTCCGTCTCCTCAAGCTGAACGTTGACCGGCAGATCGATAAGCACGGGTCCGGGCCTTCCGGTCCTCGCGATATGGAACGCTTCCTTAACGACCCTGGCAAGTTCCTTAACATCCTTAACAAGATAATTATGTTTGGTAATGGGACGCGTTATCCCGACCATATCGGCTTCCTGGAACGCGTCGTTACCTATCAGACTGGAGTTCACCTGACCGGTGATAGCGACCAGGGGTATGGAGTCCATATTAGCCGTCGCTATGCCCGTAACAAGATTTGTAGCCCCGGGGCCCGATGTGGCGATACACACCCCCACTTCTCCTGTCGCACGAGCGTACCCGTCCGCCGCGTGAGCGGCCCCCTGTTCGTGACGTGTCAGGTGAAATGTGATATCCTTAACATCGTAAAGTTTGTCCAGTAAAGGGATTACCACACCTCCGGGATATCCAAAAATATGCTTGACCCCTTCTTCCCGTAAACTTTCGATCATTATCTGGGCGCCTGTCATCGTAGTCATCTGTATTCCCCTTATATATAATTGTAAATATTATTTCCTATAGATATCAGTTTAAGCTGCATATCATAGCTGTTCCCCGGATTTATGTTAAATAAGTATAACAACATCAGAAATCTTTGTCAAGAAAATGACTTTCAAATTAAGCGCTTTATGCGCGACTGGGGAGATCTACGATGCGCTTAATTTAGCTTTAGGCTTTAGGCTTTAGGCTTTATCTTCCCTCGGCTTCGCTCGGGACATGTGGGATGACGGAAAATTGTCATCCCGAGCGAGGGAACGACGTGACCGAGTCGAGGGATCTAACGTATCGAATTTCCTATACGACAAGTTAGCCCGACTCCGGCGGGAATTTTTTGTCCCTCGCTTGTCCCGGGCAGGGGCACGGCGCGCCGTGCCCCTGCAACTATCAGACAATATAGTAGACAACTTTTAGGGGATTTTTCTTTCAAAATAAATTAAACGCTTTGCGCGACTTGGGGGATATACGGCGAATACACATTGGCCGGGCACAGGGGCCCGGCCCTACATTTCTATTTTCATTGTTCGATATTATGCGCCGGTTCAAATCGTTAGCGACAAATAGATATATCAATGGCGCGAAAAGGCATGGGTGGAAGATATTTGAAAGAAAAACCGGTATTCCGGTGTCTATAATAATGTAGGGGCGGGCCCCCGTGCCCGCCCGTTAAAAATAATAATAAAAAAAATGAAACCAGTCAGATTAAGAGAATATGATTATCGCAATGGCGCGTATTATGTGACAATCTGCACCAGATGGCGCCTATGTCTATTCGGTGACGTGATTGACGGAAAGATGCATTTAAACGATGCAGGTAAAATGATCGACAGAATATGGAATGAAATGTCGAAACATTATGCCTGTGTGGGTACCGACAACCACATTGTGATGCCAAATCACGTACACGGGATAATAAATTTAAATATTGGCCGGGCACAGGGGCCCGGCCCTACATTTTTACTTTCATTGTTTGATGTTATGCACCGGTTCAAATCGTTAACGACAAATAGAT
>JBDRFA010000093.1:0-19042 GCA_043819235.1 Candidatus Omnitrophota bacterium
GATACCGGCAAGGTCTATCCACGCGTTCTCCCGAAGAACAACGTTCCCGGTATCCTCCTCCAGCACGATATCTTTCCAGTCCGGCGGCCCCGCCGCCTCAGGTATTTTATCAAGTATCTCGCGGGGCATACGCGCGTAAAACCCCCCGGCTTTAAGCGCCGGCGCCACCAGGATATTGAACTCGCCGCCCGTCATATCCCCTGCCATCCTCGCTTTGGTGAGCAGGGAGAACATTTCGGGGGAAACCCTCATTTTCTTTTTTATGTTAAGCTCGTTGACTTCGCTGGCGGGGTCAAAACCGTTGAATTTCTTTTCCATACGCCTCGCGGCGTTAAACACTTCATCTACCAACCGGGAGACCCTGTCCCTGCCGATCCCCGGGGCGATGACCTTGACCTGTACGAACGTGCCCATGAACATGTCCGTCCGAGAGTAAACACCATCCTCATCCACCCCGGAACAACCCGACAACACAAGCCCCGCCCATACCGCAAAAAACAACCTCCCCATTTCACGCATCATCTCATCTCTCGCAAAACCTTTTCATTCCATTTTATTTTCCGGGACTGCCTGTCGCGGGAGTTCCCGGAAGGGCGTTAAACGACCGAGCGAGCATGGTATCCGCACGCAGTGCGGATTCGCGAGGGAGTTTTCGAGTTAGATTTTCCCGCTGGGGAAAATCTAACGTCCCTGCAGGGAACTTCCGCGACAGGTAGTCCTCTTCAGATCCACCCCATGTTCGTTCCAAGCTGCTCCATATCGACGTATTTTTCGACCATACCTATGGCCAGTTCCACTTTTTTCACGTCCCTGGATTTTATCTTTACGGTAAGGTCATGCACTTCCGCGGCCACTTCATACGTGTTCTGCGGCGACATGAGCACCGGGATATCGGTCTTTTTAAGGGCGTTATAGAGACTTCTTTTGGGTACATGCCCGCCGGAAAGTATCACGCCGGCGACCTTGTTCGATCTCCTGTAATGCCCGGTATGCAGTTTTATCAGGAAACTGATTATATCCGACCGTTTAGCCGGCGTGATCACGAGACAATCGTCCTCAAAATGCTGCGCCGCTTCCTTAACCTCCATCGCTCCCACAAAAACCTTCTTCATCTGCCTGTCCAGGAATTCCTCGCCGCACAGTACGTGCAGGCTCAGTTCCTCCTTGAAATCGCGCATGGTGGGCATATCCAGGGCCTCGATATACGGTATAACGCCCAGGACCGGAATGCCGAGCCTGTTCAGCCCAAAACGCACATATTTGTTCACCTTATCATACTTGTCCGGCCGGACCTTGTTCACGACGACTCCGGCGAGCTTCACGCCGTTCCTGTCGAAAACCGACTTGTTAAGCATGATCTCATCGATAGCGTTCCCTATGCCGCCTGAGGACACCATGATCACTTTGGATTCCAGCATCTTCGCGACCGCGGCGTTGGAAAGGTCGAACACCGACCCCACTCCCGCATGGCCCGTCCCCTCGATAATGACCAGGTCCTTGCCATCGGCCACATGTTCGAACGCCTCTTTGATCTTTAACGCGGTATTTACGAGGATCTTGCCGTCAAGGAACCTTTCGGTATAACCCTTCTCGACCGCCACGGGAGACATATCCTGCAGGGAGAACTTGAACTTGAATATCTTGTTCATGAGCACGGAATCTTCGTCTACCATGTAACCGTTCTCCACAAGATACCGCTGTCCGACCGGTTTGATGAACCCTATGCTGCCGAACTGCTTTTTCAGCGTCGATATGAGGCCCAGCGATACCGTGGTCTTCCCCACGTTCTGGCGGGTCGCCGAGACAAAAACGCGTTTAGCGCGCCTTATCCCGAATATCTTTTCCCACGTTTCAATATATGTTTTCATGATTTGAAATTAAGCCGACATCCGAACGGGGATGGCCGCTACACTCCTACCGGGGGCCCCTCCGCCCGGTGTGGATCCTCCCCCGTACGGAGTATAGCGGCCATCCCCATTCGGATATAACCGTATGAACTTAGATCCCTCGACTTCGTGCCTTTCCCCTCGCTTTGCTCGGGACTTCGCAGGCACTTCGCTCCCCTCGGCTTCGCCCAAAACGACATGCTAACGTCTGAAAAATAGAAGATCACGAAAAAGAATGTTCGTCGCCGGGAAAGGCTCCCGACTCGACATCTTCCTTAAAAGCCTTGATCGCCTTCAGGATCGTGTCGTCGATACCGGCGTATTGTTTCACGAATTTAGGGACAAACTTCCGGAAATGTCCGATAATGTCATTAATAACAAGCACCTGCCCGTCACAGCGCGCTCCGGCGCCTATGCCGATCGTCGGGATACCGAGTTTAGCCGTGATCTTTTCCGCCAGGGTTTTCGGCACGCATTCCAGGACAAGGGCGAAACATCCTACCTCCTCCAGAAATAGCGCGTCGCTCAGGAGCCTCGACGCGGACTCCGCGTCCCTGCCCTGCACCTTGTAACCGCCCAGTTTGCTCATACTTTGCGGCGTCAGCCCTATATGTCCCAGGACGGGGATCCCGGCGGATGAGACAGCTTTTATCCGTGGAGCCGCTTCTTTTCCCCCTTCGATCTTAACCGCGTCACAACCCGCTTCCTTTAAGAAGCGGCAGGCATTGCGCACCGCGTCCTCATCGCTGACCTGATATGACATGAACGGCATATCCCCTATCAGGAAGGCCCTTTTCACGCCCCTCCGCACAGCTTTAGAATGGTGTATCATCTCGTCCATCGTCACGGGAACAGTCGAATCATACCCCAGGACCACCATCCCCACCGAATCGCCGACCAGAACGGCGTCGACACCGGCAGAATCCACCAAGCCGGCCATTGGACAGTCATACGCCGTAAGCATGGTTATTTTTTCACCGGAACTTTTCTTCCGCTTGAAATCCAGGATCGTCACTTTATCCGCACTCATAAGAATCACTCCAGAATCTACGCTAAACATAGCCGGGCCGTGTGTCATGGCCCAAGCAAGTAAACGTTTTGCCCAAAGCCCAAAAGACTGTTGTCGGGGATACCTGCTCATAGCCTCGCAAACTCGCACGGTTTCTAAGTTCGATTCTCTGGCATATCTCCAGGGGTGTTCGCTATACTCCGTACCGGGAGGATCCACACCGGGCGGAGGGGCCCTGGTAGGAGCATAGCGAACATCCCCGGCGGTAGTTTCGCTGGGAAAATCGACCATCCCCGCAGGGAACACCCCCCGTCAGGTATTCCCTTTATCGATCTAAACGAAATGACATCTTATCAAGTATCCGCGCGACAAGATGGTTGCCCCTGACAGGCATAAAATGCACCCCGTCGCACATCTCCCGTATCGACGCCACGATATCCGCCGAGATCGCGACGGACTCTTTTTCCACGTCCGCGGCGTTCTCCATTGTCTCGATTATCGCGTCCGGGATGGCAACCCCCGGTATATTCGCGTTCATGTACCTGGCCATTTTAACCGAACGCAGAGGCACTATCCCGCCCAGAAGTTTTATACGTCCTCTCAGGTGCTTTATCGCCTTTATGAATTCCCCGAATAAACCCGGGTCAAAGACCGCCTGTGTCTGGAAGAACCACGCTCCCTCGCAGACCTTCTTTTCCATCTTTATTATCTCCGGCTCAAGGGGATCCGCCCCGGGGTTCACCACGGCGCCGACGCAAAAAGACGGGACGGACTCAAGCTTGTTCCCCGCGATATCCCGCCCGTCCTGCAGTTCCTTTATGGCATGCAAGAGCCCTATCGAATCCAGGTCATACACCGCTTTCGCCTGCGGGTGGTCGCCCAGAAGCGGATGGTCACCGGTCATCACCAGGACATTGCGGATGCCGAGCGCGTACGCCGAAAGAATGTCGGACTGCAGCGCTATACGGTTACGGTCCCGGCAGGCGAACTGGCATATCGGCTCAAATCCGTTATCCTTCAGGTTTTTGCTCGTAACTATCGCCCCGAGCCGCATAACGGAACTCTGCTGGTCGGTCACATTGACGGCATCCACCCTTCCCCTGACACATTCCAGTTCCCGGAATACCGTCTCAAGCGATACCCCTTTGGGCGGGCCTATCTCCGTGGTTATAACAAATTTGCCGCCGGTGAGCGCTCTCTTAAATTCAGACATTCTGCTTCCTGTATGATCTAAAAACGTTTCGCATAAGTATGGAGACCGTAATGGGCCCCACGCCGCCCGGGACCGGCGTGATGATCGAGGCCTTTTTCTCGACCTCCGGAAAACACACGTCGCCGACGATACCTCCGCTCACCCTGTTGATGCCGACGTCTATCACCACCGCCCCTTCACGGACCCAGTCCCCCCTCACCATTTCCGGGTTACCCACCGCCACGATAAGTATTTCCGCTTTCCTCGCATGCGCCTTGAGATCCCCTTTCTCCGACGTACCTATATGACAGACCGTCGTCGTAGCCGTCTCGTTCATCATCATAAGGCTCAAGGGTTTCCCCACTACCGCGGAATGCCCGATGATCACGACTTCCTTCCCGAAAAGATCTATCCCCTCGACCCGGAGTATTTTCATGACCGCCCCGGGCGTGCACGGCACTATATCCGCTTCTCCGCGCAGGATCCTCCCGAGGTTGTAGGGGTGCAGCCCTTCCGCGTCCTTTTCCGGGCTTATCATGGACAGTATCTTGTCATGGGCCATCCCTGCCGGGAGCGGTTTCTGGACGATGACCGCCGTAACCGTCCTCGCCTCATTATTCTTCCGTATTTCCCCGATAAGTTCTTCCCAGGAAATGGCGCCGTCCAGAGAAACCGTGCAGAACTCTATCCCGACGAATTCCGCGGCTTTTCTCTGCATGTTCATGTATATCTCCGCGTCCTCGCCGCGGCCCACCGTAAGAGAGACCAGCTTGGGCCTTCTGCCCACCTGGGCATACAACGCCTTAAGTTTATCCCGCACTGAAACATTTATCTGGCGCGCGATCTCTTTACCGTTTATCAGTTTAGCCATCGTATCCTTAACGTCAACCTTTCATCGCCGTTATCACACGGGCCAGTATCCCGGCGCTTTTCTCCGCGATGCTTTTCTCCAGCGCCTCCAGTTCCTCCCGTGCGGCCACCACGTATCCCTTGTCCTCGATAAATTTCAGGTTTATTTCCACGTTGAGACGGGCCGAATAGAACGCCGCCCTTAACATGTGTACGGCGCAACCCGCGTCCGTCAGCAGTTTTTTACCGGTTTCACGATAAGTGCCGGATATTATGCCTGTCGAGACCTCGCATTCGCGGCATATATCCAGCGGAACGGCGGCGGCCTCTGTATACCGCTTCTGAACGTCCTTCCCTGACGCTATGGCTTCCATAAGCGCTTTAAATACACGGCAATCCTCATCGACCATGCGGGAAAACGTCTCACGGCACTTCTCCTGCCGCGCCCGGGCCTCTTCCAGGCCGGCGCCGCACCCCGGCTTTATGCTGTAATTCAACGCCATAAGACTGAGCGACGAGCCTATGGCGCCCGCGAGTGCCGAGGCGCTGCCCCCTCCGGGTACGCTACTGCGCCCGGCAAGTTCCTTAAGATATCCCTCTATCGTCCCGTTCAGAAATTCCCGCATAAACGTTAAAACAGCCCTTTTATTTCTCCGGTTTTGATATCCACGTCAAAGCTGGTCCCACGCGGCACTTTTGGCAGGCCCGGCATGGTATTTATACCGTCGCACTTAACCGTTATGTAACCGGCGCCGGCGGCGATGCTGACCTCTTCCACTCCGAGTTTAAACCCCCTGGGCCTCCCTTTTTTCGCGGCATTGCTCGACAGCGAAAGGTGGGTTTTGGCCATACAGACGGCAAGCTGAGCGAGTTTCGCCTTCTCAATGCGGGTGATACATTCCATCGCCTGATCGGAATATTTGATCTCACTCGCCCCGTACATGGATTTCGCCACCCTTTCGATCTTCCCCTTGACGTTCATGTCCAGCGGGTAAAGATACCTCAGTTTCGATTTTTCTTTGGACGCGTTGACGACGGCGCGTGCCAGATCCATGCCTCCCGCGCTCCCTTCAGAGTACACTTCGCTTACGGCTATGCCCTGCACGTTGAGGGCTTCCGCCCTTTTCATAACGACTGACAGTTCCCTTTTTGTGTCCGTCTCGAATTTATTTATGCATATCACCACGGGCACGCCGAACATCCTCAGGTTCTCCACCTGTTTTTCCAGGTTGGAGCATCCCCTGTCGACGGCGGAAAGGTTCTCCTTTTTCAACTCGGCGGGCACGGATGGCCCCTTGAACTTGAAATCACCGCTGTGCACCTTGAGGGCCCTCACCGAACAGTTGATCACGATCACATCGGGCGCCATCCCCGCCTGTCGGCACTTGATATCTATGAATTTCTCCGCGCCAAGGTCCGCGCCGAAACCGCTTTCCGTTACGGTAAAATCCGCCAGCTTCAGTGCCAGTTTATCGGCTATCACTGAACTGGAGCCGTGCGAGACATTGGCGAACGCCCCGGTATGCACAAAACACGGGGTATGCTCGCTGGTCTGCATAAGGTTGGGGTTCAGGGCGTTCTTCAGAAGTACCGCCATCGCGCCCGCCACTTTGAGTTTCTCTGCGGTAACAGGTTTACCGCTCTTATCAAATCCCACAACGGCCCTTCCGAGCCGCGCGCGCAGGTCCTTCAAACCGCTGGACAGTGACAGTATGGCCATGCATTCGCCCGCGGGCGTGATATCCATCCCCGTCTTCCTGTTAACGCCGTGGAGCTTGCTGCCGCCACCGACCGTGATATTCCTGAGGGTCCTGTCGCTGATATCCGTCACGCGGTTCCATACAATGCTCTCCTTTTCGATGCCGTGAGGATTCCCCCAGAAAAGGCTGTTATCCAGAAAAGCGGCGCAGAGGTTTTGAGCGTCCGTCACGGCCGACGAATCGCCGGTCAGATACAGATTGATCTCGTTGGCGGGCAGGACCTGGGAACATCCCCCTCCGGTCGCGCCCCCTTTCATCCCGAAAATGGGCCCGAGGGACGGCTGCCGTATGCAGGAGATGGCCTTTTTCCCCATCTTGTTCAGGGCCATCGCCAGGCCGATCGTATTCACCGTCTTACCTTCGCCCAGATGCGTCGGCGTGATGGATGAAATGAGCACCAGCTTCCCCTCTTTACGATTTTTCAGGCTCTCGGATAATTCGTCCGCGGATATTTTAGCTATATATTTCCCGTAAAGATTGAGGTACTTCCCCGCTATTCCCGCTTCTTTCGCTATGTCCTCGATGTTCCTGAGTTTTATCCCCGACACAGCCGTAACATCATATTTAGTGCCCATGTTCTTTCTCCTTCTGTTATCTAAAAATTCATCCCCCCCCTGCGTTCCTGCGCATGCTCCCGAACGGCCCGAAAGTCTTGCGGTGTATGGGGCAAAGCCCGTATTTACGCAGGCTTTCCATGTGCTGCCGGGTACCGTACCCCTTATGTTTCCCGAACCCGTACAGGGGATATTTACGGTCCTCTTCCACCATGATCTTATCACGGAAGACCTTAGCGACAATGGAAGCGCACGCTATGGAACCACTGATACTATCGCCCCCTATGAGGCACGTACGCGGCTGTGGGAGAAGCACCTCCATCTTCCCGTCTATTAAAAGATAGTCCGGCTCTTCCTCAAGCTCGCCGACCGCCATTTTCATGGCCAGCAGGGTTGCGTTAAAGATGTTCAGCCTGTCGATATCCTCGACATCCACGATACCGATCCCGACATCACACCGTTTCAATATGTCAAAAAACGCCCGTTCCCTCATCCGCTCGGTCAGTTTTTTAGAATCGTCGATCCTTTCGGTAAAACCCGTATCCCTGACCACAACAGCCGACGCGACCACAGGCCCGGCCAGGGGCCCTCTGCCGGCCTCGTCAATGCCCGCTACCCTTCTATAGCCGGAACTCAAGGCCTTTTTTTCGTAAAAATAGGCGGGCCCGGGTTTATTTCCTTTCGCTTTTCTGGACAATTTTTTCCTTCACCTTTGTAGCTTTTTTACCTTTCTGGCCGCGCAGGTAGTAAAGTTTAGCCCTCCGCACTTTTCCCTTCTTTTTCACCACTACCTTCTCGATAAGCGGGGAATGAATAGGGAAAATACGCTCCACTCCTTCGCCGTACGATATTCTCCTGACGGTGAAAGTCTCTCTTATCCCCGATCCTTTCCGGCCTATGACAATGCCGCTGTAAAGCTGGACCCGCATCTTGTTCTCCTCTTTGATCTTGAAATACACCTCGACCAGGTCCCCCACCTCAAATTCGGGAATTTTCTCCTGTTTGTATTTGGCTTCGACAATTTCCAGCTGCTTCTTCATGTTATCGTCTCCTTTGATTAAAGATCCGGCCTGCGCCGCCTTGTCCTCTCAACGGCCCGCGCCTCTCGCCATTCTTCTATCTTTTTAAAGTTCCCGTTCAAAAGGACCTCGGGAACCCGCATGCCCTTATATTCCGAAGGGCGCGTATACTGAGGGTATTCGAGCCTGCCTTTCTCAAAAGACTCGTTCTCCAGGCATTCCGCATCACCCAGCACGCCCGGGATAAGCCTTATGACCGAATCACACAGTACCATCGCCGGGATCTCTCCGCACGTAAGGATATAATCCCCGATCGAGATCTCCATGTCCACAAGACTGCGTATCCTTTCGTCAAACCCTTCGTAATGCCCGCAAACCAGGATAATATGCCCAAACGACAAAAGGTCCCTCGCTACGCTCTGGTCGAACGTCTTCCCCTGGGGGGTCAACAAAACGGCCGTCTGCGTAACCCCGGGAGAAATTTTTCCCCTGAGCTCCGCCAGGGCGCGGTCCACCGGCTCGACTTTCATCACCATGCCGGGCCCGCCGCCATATGTCCTGTCATCCACCGTACGGTGCCTGTCACTTGTCCAGTCCCTCAGATCGTGACAGTCGATGTTTACGAGGCCTTTTTCTTTCGCTATCCTGACCATAGACTCGCTGAATACGCCGTCAAACATCTGTGGAAAAATCGTCAAAATATCTATCTGCATAACGCCGTTAGAACTCAGCCCGCCTTCGTCGGGAACGTATAACAGTTAAAAAGTTTAAAAGTGTAAAAGTTAAAAAGTTCGAACTAAATACCTGCTTTCCGTAGAAACCTTTTAACCTTTTAACTTTTTAACCTTTACACCCCGCATCCCTCCCGGATGGGAGAAATATTCCATCACGACTTTGAAATTGCTATGCGTCAAACCTTTTGATAATGCTCTTCACCGTAGCGGACGGTTTCGCCCCGTTCTTCAGCCAGTATTCCACCCTGGGTTTGTCCAGGACCACAGTTTCCTTCCCTTTTTTCGGATCATAATGGCCCAGTTCTTCCAGTGCCCTGCCATCCCGTTTCGTGGATTTATCGATCGCCACGATACGGTAAAAGGGGGTCTTTTTTGTTCCAAACATCTTCAGCCTCAAAACAACTGCCATGCTTTCTCCTCCTTGATTTACTCCTTCACCCTCCATATCTTCGCACCTGCGTTCGAGAGCTTCTCCTCGATGTGTTCATATCCTCTGTCCAGATGATAGACCCTCGATATCTCGGTCCTGCCTTCCGCCACCAAACCCGCAAGGACCAGAGCCGCCGAAGCCCTGAGGTCAGAGGCCATGACCAGAGCCCCGCTCAACTTCGCGACCCCTTTTATTATAGACGTGCACCCTTCCAGGATTATCTCGGCGCCCATCCTGTTAAGTTCGCTTATGTGTATGAACCTTTCAGGGTATATTTTTTCGGTGATCACGCTTATCCCTTCACAGACCGTAACAAGACTCATCATCTGCGCCTGCAGGTCGGTCGGGAACCCCGGATACGTCAACGTAGTGACATCCGTAGCCCGCACTCTCTTATTTACCCTGTACACCTCGATACCGCCGGAACGTTCCTCGACGATACCCCCGCACTCCTGTATCTTATCGATAAGCGCTATATTATGTTCGGGCCTCGCGCCTTCGAGGAACAGGCGTCCGCCCGTGATCACCGCCGCGATCATGTACGTCCCGGCTTCTATCCTGTCCGAAATGACCGAATGTTCGACACCCGTCAATTTCCGCACTCCGCGGACCTTTATGGTAGGCGTCCCTTTACCTTCGATGTCCGCGCCCATGGAAGTTAAAAATTTCACGAGATCCACGATCTCGGGTTCACACGCCGCCCCTACGATCACCGTTTCGCCGTCCGCCAGTACCGCCGCCATAAGTGTGTTGGCGGTCGCCAGCACGCTGGAACCGAAATGCCCCCCAAGATATATTTTGCTGCCTTTTAAGCGCTTGGCGGACGCCACGATATATCCGCCTTCAACGCGTATATCCGCGCCCAACGCGCGCAGGCCTTTCATATGAAGGTCTATGGGGCGGGGCCCGATAACGCACCCTCCCGGGAAAGAAACGTTCGCCTCACCGTATCTGGCGAGCAGCGGGCCCAGGACGGCGACCGATGCGCGCATTGTGCTGACCAGGTCATACGACGCCGTCACGTTCTTCAGTTCCCCGGCATCTACCGTTATTGTGCCCTCTTCCCTGGTGACCTGGCGCCCGAACGCGCGCAGGATCTCTATCATCGTCTTGACGTCCTTAAGGTCCGGCACATTCGAAATAACGCATTTCTCGTCCGTCAATATTGTTGCTGCGAGTATAGGAAGGCACGCGTTCTTTGCCCCGCTTATCCGGATATTTCCGGACAGTTTCCTTCCACCCTCCACGACAAGTTTATCCATGTTTCCATCCTATGATAATACGTTCAAAGCCGTTAAGGTCCCTGAAACTTTCTATTCTCCCGAACCCGCACGAACGAAGTTTTGACTTTACTTTCCCCGCCTGGTCATACCCCACTTCGAGCGCGACAAAACCTTCCGGCGAAAGGAACCTGCCGCTTTCTCCGGCGATAATATCCAGACAGTCCATCCCTTCGCGCCCGGCCGCGAGGGCTATTCTGGGCTCTGCCTTTACCCACGCGTCAAGTTTCCCGTGATCATCTTCCGAAACATACGGCGGATTTGACACTATGCAATCGAAACGCCCCTCAAATCCCGGGCCGAACCCCGAGAACATATCTGAAACCATGAACCGTACCCTGCCGTCCCGGCCATGTATCCTCAGGTTTTCACGCGCCACACACAGGGCGTCGCGGCTTAAATCCGCGCCTATGACCTCGCAATCACCGATCGAGCGGGCAAGGGCAAGGGCGATAACGCCGCTGCCTGTCCCCAGATCAAGGATGACCGGCCTCTCCCGCCTTCTTTCCCGTAACGTATCCCGCACCACGTTCACAAGAAACTCCGTTTCGGGCCGCGGGATAAGCACCCTGGGATCGACCACGACCTCCATCCCCAGGAAATCGGCTTTTCCGCGCTGGTACTGCACGGGCACCGTATCCGAATATTCCGTCACCGTATCTATCTCTGCCATACCGCTGCCCTTGCACATAACCTGCATTTAACGAAACTGCCACATTTCGCCAAGGCTGGCCACTATGCGCCGTACCGGGCGGATCCACACCGGGCGGAGGGGCCCGGGTCGGAGCATAGCGGCCAGCCTTGGCGGTAACTTACCGCAAAAATCGAACAGACCTACCGGTAACACCGCAGACCCCATAATGAACTATTCACTATTCACCAACGACCATTCACCAGATCATCCGGGCTGCTGCAACCTGAGTTTTCTGCCCTCTTCCAGGAGGGGCTCTATCACTTCGCCCAGTTCACCTTCCAGTATCCTTCCGAGATTATGGACAGTGAGATTTATCCTGTGATCCGTCACTCTGTTCTCCGGGAAATTATACGTCCTTATCTTTTCGGAACGGTCGCCGCTGCCGATCTGTTTTTTCCTGGCGTCGGATATCTCTTTCCGCTGCTCTTCCTGTTTAACCTCGAATATCCTTGCCTTAAGCACCCGCATGGCCTTGGCCTTATTCTTGAGCTGACTCCTTTCGTCCTGACAGCTGACCACTATACCGGTCGGCAGATGGGTCATCCGGACCGCGGAATCCGTCACGTTCACATGCTGGCCACCCGCGCCGCTCGCTCTGTAAACGTCTATCTTAAGGTCCTGGGCTTTCACTTCCACTTCCACGTCCTCGGCTTCCGGCAGGACGGCAACCGTAGCCGCGGAAGTGTGTATACGGCCGCTCGCTTCAGTTTCCGGAACACGCTGGACCCTGTGGGTCCCCATTTCGAACCGGAGGAACTTAAACACGTTATGGCCCTCTACCGAGAAAATTATCTCTTTTATACCCCCCCGTTCCGTCTCACTTACACTCATTACCGACGTCTTCCACCCCATGTCCTCGGCGTATCTCGTGTACATCTTATACAGGTCAGCGGCAAAGAGCGCCGCTTCGACCCCGCCGGTCCCCGCCCTTATCTCCATAATAACGTTCCGCTTATATTCTTCTTCATCGCCCGACAACAAAAGCTCTTCCAGTTCGCGTCTCATGTCATCCATGGCACTGGCCACTTCTTCCATCTCTTTGCCCGCCATGGCGGCGTATTCGCTGCCTTCGGCTTCGTCCTTTATCATCTTTTCAAGTGAACTCTTTTCTTTTTCCAGGGAAAGGTATTTATTGTATACCGCCACTATTTCTTTCAAGTCGGCATATTCTTTCGCTTTCGTCCGGAACTTCTCCCTGTCCGATAAAAGTTCTGGAGAAGAAAGATCCTTCTCCAGCTGTTCACATCTTTCTTTGCGTTTTTTCAGTCCCTCGAACATAGACCCTTCCAAAACCATTGATCCGCCTCTCTCGTCGCTCGTTGTTCGTGAATCGTCTTTCGTGAATCGTAAGAACATAGCCGCTTTCGCCGGAAAATTCCTGCCATCGCCCGTTCACGCATTCTCGCCTTCGGGAGCTTTCTTATTGTCCACGGCCTGTTTCTTAGCGTAACGCTGCTGAAACCGTTCCACCCTTCCCGCGGTATCTACCAGCTTTTGTTTCCCCGTATAGAACGGATGGCAATTTGAACAGATCTCCACATGGATAGACGGACGCGTCGAACGGGTATGGACCGTATTTCCGCACGCACATACAATGGTGGTTTCGCTATATTTCGGATGAATTCCTTTTTTCACTTCTAACCCTCCCTTATCTTATTTAGAAACTTATAGATAAACACTTATTCTACAAGAATTTCCGTAAATTTCAAGCATTTATTATTTATAATTGACCCATATTCTGAAGAAATTCCTCATTCGTTTTGGATTTCTTCAGCTTTTCTATCAAAAGCTGCATCGCGTCCACGGAATCGAGATCACTGAGGGCCTTTCTCATAAGCCACACTTTCTTTAATTCGTCCTCGCCCACAAGAAGCTCTTCTTTACGCGTATTGGACCGCTTGATATCTATTGCCGGGTATATCCTGCGCTGGAAAAGGTTCCTGTCCAGCTGTATTTCCATATTACCCGTACCCTTGAACTCCTCGAAAATAACTTCGTCCATACGGCTGCCCGTATCGATAAGCGCCGTCGCTATGATCGTAAGGCTGCCGCCTTCCTCGATGTTACGCGCCGCCCCGAAAAATCTCTTGGGCTTATGAAGGGCATTCGCGTCGACACCTCCCGAAAGTATCTTGCCGGAATGAGGCACTGTGGTGTTATAGGCGCGCGCCAGGCGGGTTATCGAGTCCAGGAGTATCACAACGTCATACTTGTGCTCGACGAGCCTTTTCGCCTTGTTTATGACCATCTCCGCGACCTGTATATGCCTCTGGGACTGCTCATCGAACGTCGAGGCGACCACTTCGGCGTTCACGGACCGCTGCATATCTGTAACCTCTTCGGGCCTTTCGTCGATAAGCAGTATGATAAGTTTTACCTCGGGGTAGTTCGTCGTAATGCTGTTGGCGAATTTCTGGAGGAATACCGTCTTACCGCTGTACGGCGGCGCTACAATGAGCCCCCTCTGGCCTTTTCCCACGGGAGTTAAAAGGTCCATTATCCTCATGGATATCTCGCCCGGTTTTGTTTCCAGCTTGAAACGCTCATTGGGATAAAGCGGTGTCAGGTTCTCGAACAGTATCTTGTTCTTAGTGACCTCCGGGTTCTCAAAATTGACCGCCTCGACCTTCAAGAGGGCGAAATACCGCTCGCCTTCTTTAGGCGGACGTATCTGTCCGCTGACCGTATCGCCTGTCTTCAGGTTGAACCTCCTTATCTGTGAAGGGGACACGTATATGTCGTCCGGGCACGGGAGATAATTGTAATCCGGGCTCCTGAGAAAACCGAATCCGTCTTCCAGCACCTCAAGCACCCCCTCCCCGTATGCCATCCCGTTCTTCTCTATCTTTGCCTGCAAGATCTTAAAGATAAGTTCATGCTTCCGTTTGCCGCTGACACCTTCGATGTTCAGCTGACGCGCCAGGTCCGTAAGTTCCGCGATCTTCATGTTCTTAAGCTGCACGATATCAAGTTCTTTGTCGTCCTTCATGTTTCCTCCCATATCCTGTCCACTCCTTCTTTTATTTTGTCCCTTCCGTCACTGTTATCTATTATATAATCGGCGAATTTTATCTTTTCCGTCAAAGGCATCTGGGCCTCAATGATATCCCTGGCCTCCCTTTCGGAAATCCCCCGGTTTGTCGCCCTTTTTAAAAGGACATCGCTATCCGCCGTTACAACGACCACAATATCCACGTAATCATGCATTCCGGATTCTATCAAAAGCGGCGCGTCAACGGCTATCACGGCCTCCGCGGCATGATCCGCTTTTTCCTTTATTTCCCGGATGATCCCGGGGTGCAGTATGGCGCAGAGCGCCTCGAGTTTTTTTTTGTCCGGGAAAACCGCCGCCGCCAGCTTCCGCCTGCTTATCTCCCCTTCTTCGACGATCCCTTCTCCGAACACCGATATGACCTTCCGTTTGACCATATCGTTCTCACGGAGCAGCCTGTGAGCGATCTCATCCGCGTCTATCCTGGCGGCGCCCCTGGAAACGAACATATCGGTCACGGCGGTTTTCCCGGAGGCAAGCGCCCCCGTTATGCCTATGACCGTACGCCCCGCGATCTTTCTACGTCCACGCGCGGCAGCCTTCATATTTTCACTTCCTGCATGTCCAGCCAGTTCTTCCCGGATTCCATATCGACCTTGAGCGGCACGCGCAGCCGGATGACCCCTTCCATGATCTCTTTCACCCTCTTCGCGGCGTTTGCCATAATATCGCCCGGCATCCTGAATACCAGCTCATCATGGACCTGAAGCACCATCTTCACCCCGGACCCTTTGAACGCGTTATGGCATTCTATCATCGCGAGCTTTATCAGGTCCGCGGCGGAACCCTGGACCGGCGTATTGACCGCCGCCCGCTCGGCAAAACCCCTTATCCGTTCATTCGAACTGTTTATCTCCGGGATATACCGGCGCCTTTTGAGCAATGTAGTAACGAATCCGTCCTTCCTGGCCCCGTCAATAACGCGGTCCATAAATTCCCGCACCCCGGGGTATCTGCGAAAATACGCGTCGATAAAATTCCGGGCATCTTCAATGTTTATCTCCAGGTCCTTCGCCAGGCCGAACGGGCTCATGCCGTAAACTATCCCGAAATTAACGGTTTTGGCGATGGACCTCATCCTGGAGGTCACTTCAGAAACAGGACAGTCAAATATCAAAGACGCGGTAAAGCGATGGACGTCCTCGTCGTTCTTGAAAGCCTCGATGAGCCTTTCATCCCCCGACAGATGAGCCAGTATCCTCAGTTCGATCTGCGAATAATCCGCGGCCAGCAATATCATCTTATCCCCGCCGGAGACAAAGGCCCTGCGGATCTCTTTACCGAGCGGGGTCTTCACCGGGATATTCTGGAGGTTGGGTTCGCTTGAGGACAGCCTCCCCGTGGCCGTCACGGCCTGGTTAAAATGTGTATGCAACCTGTGTGTTTCCTCATCAGCCAGCGCGAGGATGGAATCATAATACCCGGATTTCAATTTGCTCATCTCCCGGTGCTCGAGCAAAAGCCGTGGAATTTCGTGATGCTCCGCGAGTTTTCTTAATACGGATTCGTCGGTCGATCTCCCTGTCTTCGTCTTTTTCGTCGCCGGGAGCCCCAGTTTTTCGTACAGGACGTACTGCACCTGTTTGGGAGAATTAATGTTGAATTTTTCACCGGCAAAAGCGTATATTTTCTCCGAAACGGCGTCAAGTTCCTTCCCTATCTCCCGGCCCCGTTCCTTAAGATATTCCACGTCGACATCTATTCCGTTCTCCTCCATATCGGCAAGGACCCCGACCAGCGGCATCTCGACGTCACGAAAAAGATCCGTAAGATGTTTTTCCTCAAGAAGGGGACCGAGCACTTCATGCAGGCGCATGATGATATCCGCCTTTTCACATTCGGTCCGGGACGGGCCGTTGTGGGAAAATTCCATGGCCCCCTGACCTCCGTCTTCCCATTTCACGCCGCTGTTATCCGCAAGGTTATATCCGATATGACGCATCGCTATGGCGGAAAGATCGTACGCCGTCCGGGAAGGGTCTATGAGATAATCCGCTATCATCACATCGAACGCCGCGCCCTTCGGGCCGATATCCAGCCCGGACTTCCTGAAAGCGAGAATGGCCCTTTTTATGTCATACCCCGTTTTTTTTAACGTTTCGTCTTCAAGGACCGCTTTCAAGAAACCGGCCGTTTTTTTATCCCGCGCTTCCTTCATACTCACAAAACACGCTTCCCCGCGCTTCCATGAAAAGGCGATGCCCCCGTCCTCCCGGGCACACGATCCGCTTATCGACACGATCTTACTGCGGACTATTTCTTCCCTGATACTGTCAGGGGAGCGTCCGCTGTCCTTAAGAACGTAATATTTCCCCTCACTCTTTTCTTTCGGCAGGATCTCCTTCAATAACTTCCCGAACTCAAACTCCCTGTATAATTCCGCAAGGCGTTCCGTATCCGGCGGCGCCAAGTATGTTTTTTCGAGGTCAAGCTCGATGGGGACCCGGCAATCCAGCCTTGCCAGCTCCATGCTGAGCTCGGCCATATCTTTCCCTTCCAGAAGTTTTTTCCTTAAGGATTCGGGAGATATCTCCTCTATGTTATCGTAAACCCCCTTCAAACTCGCGTACCGGCGTATAAGTTTTCCAGCCGTGACCGGTCCGATGCCCTTTATACCCGGGATATTATCACTGGCATCCCCCATGAGCGCCATTACGTCCACCATCTGTTCCGGGTCAACGCCGAATTTTTCCCGCACTTCGTTTATGCCGTATATTTTATCCCCGGAAGTGTGGGTACTTAACACCGATAATGTCTCATCAACAAGCTGTAGTGCGTCCTTATCGCTGGTCACTATCGTTACGTCATAACCTTTTTTTTCAGCTTTCCTGGCGAGTGTGGCGATGATATCGTCGGCTTCATATCCTTCCAGCTGGCAGACCGGTATCCTGTTCGCCTCCACGATCTCCTTGATCCGGGGTATCTGGCTGATAAGGTCGTCCGGCATGGGCTTGCGATGTATCTTATAATCCTCGTATTTTTTATGGCGGACGGTGGGCCCTTTCATGTCGAAAACGACCGTGAGCATCTCGGGGCCATAGTCACTTATAAATTTGCGCAGCATGTTGACAAAACCGTATATGGCGTTGGTCGGCATTCCCCGGGACGTTGACAGGTCCTGTATGGCGTAGTACGCCCGGTAACAAAGAGCATACCCGTCAATGAGATAGATTTTTTGTTTTTTCTTAGTCATAATGGACGAAAAATAAAGATCAGGAAAGCGATTGACTTATTAATTCAGGGCCAAAATCTCTATTTGCAGGATGTGGCTTTTGGCGAGTTCTATCATTCACGCATTATATGTATCTTAATGCTTTTAGAAAATATGTCAAGTAAAAAAATAATAAGTAGGGGCACGGCGCGCCGTGCCCCTACAGATCGTCAAGCGTATCCCTGAACTCCAGTATTTTTTTTACCAGGTCCTCTTTCTCGTGTTTACCCGCCAGGACGGCCGCCTCCATTTCCGCGGTCTCCTGTTTTAAGAGATCTATTTTTTCCTTCCGCTTCTCACGCTCAGTCTTTAACCTGCACACAAGATGGTTCAGCGATTCGGCCAGGTCATGGAACTCATCCTGTTTGCGCAGTTTCAGATAATTATCATAGTTCCCTGATTCGACGTTCCGGAGGAACATCCGGATGCTGAACATAGGGCCCGCTGTCCTGTGGGACAACACCAGCCCTATCAGTATGACAAGAGGGCTCAGAAAGATCATGCGCAGCAAAAGCACCATATTGACCTGTTTGACTATGTTCAGCAAGAGCCCCTGGGGATATACGGCGGCCAGCTTCTCCCCGAACATGATCCAGGTAGTGACATATACCGTATAACCCGTCAGCAGGACCGTAACGAACATCAGTATCATTATCAGACCGATATATCTGACCTGGAACTTACCCCCCATAAAAAGCCGCGTACGGCCGCTTGACTGTTTCATGGCCTATTCCTTTCTCCAAAGTGTTATGTCCCTGCGAACCACGATCTCCATGTCTCTCTCCTGTTTATTCTCAATGACCCTTATGATCCCGGGCATCGGCATATAAAGCGTGTTTTTTCCGTCTATCCGGGACAGGATGTCTCCCTCCCTGACCCCCGCTTCATCAAAAGCCCCTCCTGGAACGACCTTTTCCACGACAACGCCTTCTTCGAACAGTGCCAGGTCGGCACCGATCATGTTACTGTACTTATTGAGCGACAGGCGGCCGAAAAGACCGTTGGCGGACCGTACCTTGGAAACAAGCACTCGTTCTATCGTGACCCTGACCTCTTCGGGAGCCGAAAACACCTGCGCGACCTCATCTACCCGCATAAAAGCCATCATTTCACCCCACACGGAAACTATCTTATCCCCGGGTTCCAGCACTTTTTCCGCGTCCGAAAGACCGCCGCCGGCCATCTTTTCGATATAGACATATTTTTCTCCCTCAGCCAGCACTATCCCGAACTCGTCGGCGACCCGCTCCGCCGGACTTTTCCCCGCGGCCCCTTTTAACTCCCGATTCTTTGATGCGATACGCTCATCCAGGTCCTGGCTGAGCTTTGTCTCAAGATAAACTTTCAGGTAATGCAGCCGTTCCTTCGCCTT
>JBDRFA010000094.1:0-6836 GCA_043819235.1 Candidatus Omnitrophota bacterium
GCGGTGGGGCCCCGTTGGCCATCGGCCCCGTCCGGGGTGGCCCCACCGGGGGGGGGGGGGCCCGGGTTTGACAATATCCCAACCGGCCCCACTCGTTAGCAGCTTTCAGGACATGTATACAATATTACAATGTACAGACAAAACAGGACGTCGACCATGAGCAAAAAACAGGATTTCGTATGGACAAGGAAACATCTTCTCGGGATCGAAGAACTCCGCGCGGAAGAGATCAACCTGATACTGGACCAGGCCGAAGGTTTCAAGGAAGTGTTGACCCGGGCCATACCCAAGGTCCCTACCCTCAGGGGAAAGACGATAGTCAGCCTTTTCTGCGAGGCTTCCACGCGGACACGCTCGTCCTTTGAGCTCGCGGCAAAAAGGCTGAGCGCGGACACCCTGAACATCGCGGCGTCTTCTTCGAGTTTTATCAAAGGGGAATCCCTTAAAGATACGGCAAGGAACATAGAAGCGATGAAAATAGACATGATAGTCATGAGGCACGCCTGCGCTGGCGCGCCGCACTTCCTGTCGCGATGCGTCGACGCTTCGGTGATCAACGCCGGCGACGGCGCGCACGAACACCCGACGCAGGCGCTGCTTGACGCCTTTACGATCAGGGAAAAGCTCGGGCGCATCGAAGGGCTTAACGTGAGCATTATCGGCGATATAGGGCACTCAAGGGTCGCGAGAAGCAACATATGGGCGTTGACAAAGCTGGGCGCGAATGTCACCGTGTGCGGGCCGAGGCCCCTGATCCCCGCGGAGATCGAAAAGATGGGCGTCAAAGCGACATGCGATATTAAGGAAGCCGTGGGGGGAGCGGACGTACTGAATGTATTAAGGATACAGATGGAAAGACAGGATAAGGCGTTTTTCCCGGGGATAAGAGAATACGTGCGGTTTTTCGGGATAACAGGCGAGCTGCTTAAGAAATACGGCAAGAAAAAGGCGGTCATAATGCACCCGGGCCCGATCAACAGAGGGGTCGAGCTCAGCCAGGACGTTGCTGACGGGGAATACTCGGTGATACTCGACCAGGTGACTAACGGTGTAGCCGTACGCATGGCCGTGCTTTTCCTGCTCAGCCACAGGAAGTAATTTGATGGATAGGAATTTCAAAGTTGCGCGAAACGCTTAATTTAAACTGAATGGAGAATATATGGACATATTGATAAAGAACGGAAGGATAATAGACCCTTCGCAGGACATGGATACTACGGGAGACATCCTGATCGAGAAGGGAAAGGTTGCAAGGGTGGGACAGGCGATAGAAGCGGCCGGGGCCGTGGTAATAGACGCGGGAGGAAAGATCGTCGTTCCGGGGCTCATCGACCTGCACGCTCACCTTAGAGAACCCGGGAGGGAAGACAAAGAGACCGTCAAAACGGGCCTGGCGGCGGCTGTGAGCGGCGGATATACGACCGTCTGCGCGATGCCTAACACCGAGCCGCCGTGCGATAAAGAAGCGCACGTAAAATTCCTGCTGGGAAAGGCGATTAGCGCAAG
Organism: Candidatus Omnitrophota bacterium; assembly: GCA_043819235.1. Lineage (GTDB taxonomy): Bacteria > Omnitrophota > Gorgyraeia > Tantalellales > Tantalellaceae > JBDRFA01. The sequence goes on from JBDRFA010000094.1 coordinate 1,507, forward strand.
ATCGGCGAACCTCGTGCCCGTGGGGACGATAACCGCGGGCAGAAAAGGCGAGCGTATGTCCGAAATGGGCGAGCTGAAAGACGCGGGCTGTTACGCGGTCTCGGACGACGGCGACGCCGTCCAGGATGCCGACGTCATGCGCAGGGCCATGGAATACGCGGCCATGGTGGACCTTCTCGTCATAGCGCATTGCGAAGATAAGGCGCTTGCCTCCGGAGGGGTAATGAGAGAAGGGTACTGGTCCACGGTGCTGGGGATGAAACCCATCCCGGCGGAGGCGGAGAGTATCATGGTGGAACGGGATATCAAGCTCGCGGAAATGACGGGCGCGCGGCTCCATATCGCGCATATAAGCACGGCCGCGAGTGTAGAGGCTGTGAGGAACGCCAAGAACCGGGGCGTTAAAGTAACGGCGGAAGTCACCCCGCATCATTTTACCCTTACGGATGAGGACCTGAAGACTTATGATACCAGGTTCAAGGTAAACCCGCCCCTGGCGTCGCGCGAGGACGTCAAGGCGCTGAAAGAAGGGATTAAGGACGGGACGATAGACGCGATAGCCACGGACCACGCGCCGCATCTTGAAAGCGAGAAAGAAAAAGAGTTCGATTACGCGCCTTTCGGGATGACAGGCCTGGAAACCGCGCTTTCCCTGGGAGTCATGAACCTTATAGATGAGGGTATCCTGGATTGGACGGGGCTTATACGGAAGATGTCGTGCGGCCCCGCCGCGATACTGAAGTATGACAGGGGGACGATGCGGGAAGGATCGGTTGCCGATATAACCGTGATCGACCCCTCGGCGGAATGGGTCTACACGAAAGAAAAAATAAAGTCCAAATCCAGCAATTCCCCGTTCACTGGCCGGAAATTAAAAGGAACCGTCACCGACGTTATAGTAGGCGGAAAGATAGTATTAAAAGACGGAAAAATAATAACGTAGCGAAACCAAAACACAAACCATGCCTGACAAAGATAACGAAAACATAAAACTAATAAAAGCAAAAATAACCGCCAACCATGAAATAGCAAAATCACATTTCGAAATGGAACTGGAAAGCGCCTATCTGGGGGCCGTTTCGTCTCCCGGGCAATTCGTTAACGTAAAAGCGATGGGAGATGTTACGGACCCCCTGCTCAGGATCCCGCTGGGGGTGCATAAGATCCGCGGAAGAGGGATCAGTTTGCTGTATAAAGCCGTGGGGCTCGGCACGAAGATATTAAGCGGAAGGAAGCAGGGAGAGACCCTTGATGTCCTGGGGCCCCTTGGGAACGGGTTTGACGCGGCAGCTGTTCCGGCGGAAAAAGGCGCGCGCGCTGTTCTTGTAGCAGGCGGCCACGGGATAGCCCCGCTGTATGCCCTGGCCGAGAGCCTCGAAGCAAAAAACGTAAAAATAGAATTCCTCATAGGAGTGAGATCGAAAGATCATATCGTGTGTGTCGAAGATCTCGCGAGCATGGGGGCCGAAGTTTATATCGCGACAGAAGACGGGACGTGCGGATATAAAGGATACGTCACGGACATCCTCAAACAACGCCTGCGGCAAAACGCAACCGGCGAACGACGAACAACGATCTACGCCTGCGGCCCCCGTCCCATGCTGGCCGCTGTGGCAGAGATAGCTAAAAGAGGGAGGATCCGGGCGCAGGTGTCACTGGACGCCTATATGGCCTGCGGAATAGGCGCATGCCTCGGCTGCGCCGTCCGAACAATCGACGGCTACAAACTCGCATGCAAAGACGGCCCGGTATTCGACGCAGCAAAAGTTGTATGGGAAGCAGAAAACGCGGCGAAATGAACGGGGGGATCGTGGCGGGTGAATCGTGAATGGGGGGGGTGCAGAACGGCTCTGAGGGCGAACCAGACGATTAAACCGGTAGGGGCACGGCGCGCCGTGCCCCTACATGTCCATAAATGACTTATGAAAAACAACTTAAACCTTAAAGTAAAAATAGGCGACACAACCTTCAAAAACCCCATATGGACGGCTTCGGGGACTTTCGGGTACGCCCGGGAGTTCCGGAACCTTCTCGATCTAGGGAAAGCCGGCGCTATTGTCGCCAAAACGATAACGCTGGAAGGCCGCGAAGGGAACCGTCCGCCCAGAATGGTGGAAACCGCTTCGGGCCTTCTTAATTCCATAGGGCTTGAAAATAAAGGGGCGGACCATTTTAAGAAAGAATATTACCCTTTTCTAAAAGGGCTTGATACCAGGATCATAATAAGTGTCGCGGCGTCCCTGCCGGAAGAGCTGAAAAAATTTTCCGGAAAATTTTCAGGAGAAGATACCCCCGACGCGGTAGAACTGAACCTTTCCTGCCCGAACGTCACCCACGGGAACACCAGGTACCGCCTGATAGCCCAGGATGCCCGGGCTACGGAGAAGATGACAGCGCTTCTCAAGCGCCTCATGAAATGCCCTGTAATAGCTAAACTCACGCCCAATGTGACGGATATAGGCGAAATAGCGAAAGCGGCCGAAGCGGGAGGCGCTGACGCGGTCTCACTCGTGAATACGTACCCCGGCATGGCGGTGGACGCGGAATTGATGAAGCCCGTTCTCGGGAACGTTACGGGGGGCCTGAGCGGGCCCGCGATCAAGCCCATAGCCTTGAAAGCCGTATGGGACGCGTATAACAGTGTAAAGATCCCGGTGATAGGCATAGGCGGGATAATGAACGGGACCGACGCCGCTGAATTCATGCTGTGCGGGGCGTCCGCCGTACAGATAGGCACCGCGAATTTTATCGACCCCGCCGCGCAGAACAGGATACTTGAGGAGTTCAAAGAATACCTCGAAAGAAAAAACATAAAAAGCGCCCGGGCACTGGTAGGAAAGCTGAATGAATAAACGCGAACCAACCGGTTGGCCGAGCATAATACAACAAACAACAGGGAGCACTCCCCATGCTCCTACCGGGGCCCCTCCGCCCGGTGTGGATCCTCCCCGTACGGAGCATGGGGAGCGCTCCCTGTTGTTCTACAGGCGAGGGAAAACCCCGGAGGACACATGCAGCCGAAAGACAGATTAATAGTAGCCCTTGATGTCGATACCCTGGCACGGGCGATGGAACTAATGGATATACTTTCGCCGGAAGTTAATATCTTCAAGATAGGTATAGCCCCGTTCACGGATTTCGGGCAGATACTTCTGGACGACGCGGCATCCCGGGGCAAAAAAATATTCCTCGACCTTAAGTTCCATGATATCCCCAATACGGTCAGGAATGCCGCGAGGGCGGCCGCTCGTAAAGGCGTGTTCATGATGAATTTTCACTGTCTCGGGGGAAGCCGCATGATGGCGGCGGCGCTCGCGGGCGCGGAAGAGGGGTCCGGCCGCGGAGAAAAAAGGCCGATACTGCTGGGGGTGACGATACTGACCAGCATGCAGGAAAATGATATGGTGGAGATAGGGATAGGGGGAAGCGTGCATGATAAAGTCCTGCGCCTCGCGGGCCTCGCGGAACGCGCGGGGTTGGACGGGGTGGTGGCTTCGGCTAAAGAAGCGCGCGCGATCAAGCGAAAAATAAGGAACGATTTTATCGTGGTCACGCCCGGCGTCCGTCCCTCGGGGTCGGAAGCGGGCGACCAGAAAAGGGTACTGACTCCCGCCGAGGCGGTATCCGAGGGGGCCGACTACGTCGTAGTCGGACGTCCGATAATCGAAGCGAAAGATCCGGCCGCTGCCGCCAGGAAGATCATCGGGGAGATGAAGGGATGACCCTCCGGGAAACATGCTTGATATTGTCTTTTGTTGCGTGTAGAATAACAAGCTAGATCCCTCGGCTTCGCCCCTTCGGGGCTCCGCTCGGGATGACAGTTTTTTTTTCGAACGAGGGGCTCCGCTCCCCTCGGCTTCGCTCGGGACAAGCGGGATGACAGTTTTTTTTCGAACGAGGGATCCCGATTTTTGAGACCAAACCAGACAGGAGAAAAGAAAATGAAAGACTTCGAGATAATGGACATTTTCGCGAAAATAGGGGCGTATCAGCAGGGGCATTTCAAACTGTCCAGCGGGCTGCATTCGGGCGCGTATCTCCAGTGCGCGCTCGTTCTTCAGGACCCGATACTGGCCGGGCGTTTCTGCAGGGTGTTAGCGGACAAGTTCCGCGCGGATGAGCCGGACGTCATCGTGGGCCCCGCTATGGGAGGGATCGTGCTGGCGTATGAACTCGCGAGAGAGATGAACGCCAGGGCGATCTTTACGGAGAGGGACGCGGACGGAAAGATGACGCTGAGGCGCGGGTTCAGGGTATCGCCGTCGAACAAAGTGCTGGTCGCCGAAGATGTACTTACTACAGGCGGGTCGGTCAAGGAGGTCATCTCTCTCCTCAGAAGGGACGGCGTTATGCCTGTGGGAGTGGCCTGTCTGGTGGACAGAAGCACCGTGCCGCTCGAATTCGGCGGGATAAAACACGCCAGCCTGATAAAGCTGACAATTTCCACTTTCAAACCGGAAGAATGCCCGCTCTGCCAGGAAGGTGTACCTATCGTAAAACCGGGATCGAGAGCGTGATCGGTGGGTTCGGGGATAGTGAATGGTATTTCGTGAATCGTGAATGGTGACGTAGCGAAAAGAAAGCTTCACAGATGCAGCCGAACGGAACTTTGCATTCAACGTTTTAAGAAGGAGAAGGTGAGGGGTGTATAGGAAAATCAATACGTTAGATCCCTCGACTCGGTCACTTCGTTCCCTCGCTCGGGATGACAATATGGATCTGTCCCTCGCTCGGGATGACAATATGGATCTGTCCCTCGCTCCCCTCGGCTTCGCTCCCCTCGGCTTCGCTCGGGACAGGCGGGACAGGCGGGACAAGCGGGATGACAATTCTCTGTCATCCCGAGCGGAGCCCCGGAGGGGCGGAGTCGAGGGATCTAAGTTCAAATAGGAGGCACAATGGAAATGAACCTGAAAAATATAATTGATAAGATCAAGGAAGAAGGCGTGAACGAGGCGGAAAGGGCCGCCGGAGAGATCGTGGCCAGGGCCGAGGAAAAAGCGCGGGAGATCATCGAATCGGCGGAAAGGGAAAAGGAAAAGACCGTGGAAAGAGCGCGGGAAGACGCCGAGAAACTTAAAAATAACAGTGAGGAGGCCTTGAAACAGGCGTCCCGCGATGTGGTGCTCAGTTTGAAAGAACAGATAAAGAGGGTTTTTGACCATATCGTAAAAAAAGAAGTTTCAGCCGTTTTTACGCCGGAACTGCTCAAAGAGGTCATACTGCGCCTTGTTGAAGCTTTTAAGAAGAACGACACGGCTGAGGTCGAGGTGATGGTGAGCGAAAAAGATAAACAGGCCCTGGAAAGTTTTTTTTCGGCGAAACTGAAA
>JBDRFA010000095.1:0-5189 GCA_043819235.1 Candidatus Omnitrophota bacterium
GAACGAATAAGAGGAAGTTCAATAGCCAAAAACGCTTCGCATAATGCGGCCTGATAAGATCAGTCATCACAAATGAGCTCTTTTACCATCTTCATGATCTTTTTATCCCGGGCATAACAATATCCCTCCGCGGCCCCGATCATTTATCCTTACCCAGTTCCTTTTCCAGGAGCCTCTTTACATCTTTTCGCCGGACCGCTTTACCGAAAATATCGGTGATCTGCGGATCGAACTGTACACCCGCGTTCTTAAGGATCTCCCGTGTCGCCTCGTTAATATTGAACGCCTTACGATAAGGTTTTTCGGTGATCATCGACGCGAAAGCCCCTACAACCGCCAGTATCCTGGCCGCGAGAGGTATTTCCTTGCCTTTTAAACCTTTGGGGTACCCCGAACCGTCGAAATTTTCATGGTGATACAGCATTATGGGTACAATAGGCTTCAACGGCTTGAATTTCGAAAGTATGGCCGCGCCCTTTGATGTATGCGTTTTGACAATATCATATTCCCGGCCCGTAAGCTCTCCGCTTTTCATCCATACCTGTTCCGGTATGCTTATCTGCCCGGCATCATGCAGCATCGCCGCATACTGGAGCATTTTTATCTCGCTCTCGTTCATTTCACACTTCCGGCCGATGATATAGATCAACTTCAGGAACGACGCTTCGGCGTGGTGCGCGCCATGGGGCCTATTTTCCAAAAGCTGCGCGATACATTTTATGCTGCTCAAAGTAAGATCCGCCTGTTCCTTGAAAAGCTGGGCGTTCTTAATGGCGATAGCGGCCTGTTCCGAAAGAGTTTTCATTATTTCCTCATCGTATTGAGTGAACTCCGTCCCGTCAAGTTTATCATAAAGCGTTATCACGCCCACAACGTCCTCATCTATCATGGGAGAAGCCAGGAAGTTCGAGCCCCTGACCGGGCCCTCCTGCTTGACGGCCTTGCCGGGCGCGTACTTGCCTATCCGCACCTTTTTGAGCCTGGCTTTCTCCTTCCTGAGGTCGATAGTCGTCTTGGGCAATAAACTCTTTCGTTTCTTGTCGACAAGTTTTATCGAGCACCTGTTCGCCCTGATGACCTGAAGCGACAATCTCGCGATCCTCGGCAAAAGCTCGTTTATATCAAGCGTTGAGCTCATCAACCTGTGGACGGTATGTACGGTCGAAAGGGCTATCGCCCTCGGCCTGACCGTTTCATTTATCTCCTCCAGTTCGACCTCTTTTTTGCTCTCCCTCATTACCGTATCCGTAAAAGCGCAGAAAATATTCTGAAGTTCCGGCGACATAGCTTCCTTTAACCCGCATAGAACAATGTACCCTAAAGCGGCACCGTCCGAAATAAGCGGATAACATACCCCGTGCATCCTGTCATACCTGAACTGCCTCAGAACCACCTTCTCCCCGGACACCTTTATGACACCTAATATCGCGGCAAGCGCTTTGCGGGCATCGGCGTCACTCTTCACTTCTTTTCTGACATACTTCCCCACTTCAGCCTTTTTGAGCCCGTTATACCCATCGGAATGCCCGGGCAATATCACCCATACAGGGTCCTTCAGGTATTTGCTGAAAGCGGATATCTCCTGCCTTAATCCCCAGTTCTCCCTGAACCTCTTGAACAATCTTTCCATACCCTGCACCTCTCCAGATCACTTTCGCCTGTTTAGATCCGTTTTTCAAAAAACTTCACACCCTTTCATACGGGTCGAAAAATTTCTTGTACTGGTCCAGCGCATAACGGTCCGTCATACCCGCCATATAATCACATATAACACGGTACTTACCCATCTCTTCGACCTTTTCCCGGGCCTGCGGAGGCAGCTGTTCCGGGTTCTCGCAATAAAGGGAAAAGATGCTTTTTAAGAACCGTGCGGCCTTACCTGACATCCTTACCACACGGTAATGCCGGTACAGCTTATCCTTAAGAACTTCTTTGAAAGAACACCTTTTTAAGTTCATCTCAGCGCTGAAATCAACGGTCTTTTCTTTCAGGCTTTCCAGGTCCTCCACGCTTTTTATACCCAGTTCCTCGATCCTGCCGATAGTGTTCTCGATCACGTCAGACACCTGGATATTTATAAGATGCCTCACTATCTGGAACCGTCTTGTCTCTTCGTCGATATCCAGGAACCGGTTCTTTATGTCCCCCGCGGCTTCCTCCCATATCGGCACCATGCTCAGGTCATTCAGGCTGAGCATCCCGCTTTTCAGGCCGTCGTCAAGGTCATGGTTATCATAAGCGATCTCATCCGAAATATCGACCACCTGTATCTCCAGAAGCCATGGACCCGGGATGCGCGCGTCAGCCGCCCTTTTCTCGTCGAACGGGGATGAATGACGGATTATCCCTCTGCGGACCTCACTGGTCAGATTAAGGCCGCGGAAATCCGGATATCTTTTCTCCAGGATATCGACTACCCTTAACCCATGCGAGTTATGGTCAAACCCCCCATGATCCTTCATGAGTTCTGCCAGCGTATCTTCCCCCGCATGGCCAAAGGGAGTGTGCCCGAGATCATGCGCGAGCGCGATGGCCTCCACCAGGTCCTCATTGAGGCATAACGCCCTGGCGATGGTCCTCGCTATCTGCGCCACCTCCAGTGTGTGCGTCAGCCTTGTCCTGTAATAGTCCCCTTCATGATTGACAAAGACCTGCGTTTTGTACTCTAGCCTGCGAAAAGCCGTGGAATATATGATCCTGTCCTTATCCCTCTGATAAACGGTGCGGTAAGGATGTTCTCCCTCTTCATATTGACGGCCCGCCGTTTCCCTGCTTTTCATGGCATAGGGGACGAGCAACGCGTATTCCCTTTTCTCTATCTCTTCTCTGGTTATCATCTCGTCTCAATCATCGCATTTGATAATTTCGGACCGGATATCGTCGCCTTCGATCTCGATCATGCCAAAAGAACGATACTTCGCGAACACTCTGTCAGTAGCGCTCCCCGGATTAAAAAAAAGAGTCCCGTCCTTTTTTTCATTGAGCGGGGAGTGTGAATGGCCGAAAATAATGATATCAAGTTTTCCCTCAAAAGCCGCGGCTGCCATCTGCAGGACCTTATCCCCGGGGCCCTTACCATGGACAACCCCTATCTTTTTGCCACCGGCGTCGATAATAAGTTTTTCGGGGAAATTCTTTCTTACCTCATTATCATCCATGTTCCCTCTCACGGCCTTTGTTTCCGCGCACTTCCCGAGCTCTTTTATCACGGACATCTCGACCATATCCCCCGCATGGATTATAAGGTCGCATCCCTTGAAATGATCCAGCATTTTTTTCGGCAAACTGGCGGCGGCAACCGGAATATGCGTATCGGATACAACGCCTATTTTCATAATACCAACTCGAATTTTTCGTATAGCCGGAAGATCCTGTTAAGCTGCTGAATGTCCCATATCCAGACGTTATGTTCCTTCGCCAGGAGAAAAGCGTTCTGCTCTATGTCCTTAAGCGGGATCAGTATTTTCCGCACGATCTTTTCACTGCCCTCGCCGCTCTTAAGGCCCAGGAGCCTCATGACATCCTGCTCATCCACCATATCTTCCTGCTTAAGGTGGCATACCCACTTCTTGTCCTTGATCCTGCCCGTTATCTCGAACAGATTTTTGGACAAAGAACGATCCTGCACGGAATCGAACGGCGGCATTTTCCTGAAATTCATATTTATTTTTATTTTCTCGTTCCGGAATTTCCCGAAAAGGCCGCAGACCGCCTCTATGACGGGTTTTTTGCAAAATTCGCAGTATTGCCTGAAATCGTCCGCTATCGACTGTTTGAACTCCAGATACCGGATGTCCATATCGTCTATCATGGACCTCATGCGCAGAGCATACACGTACTTCAGCCAGTATTCGAAAAGCTTGTCGGATATCTTGTAAAAGACACCGCTGTTATAAATAAGATCCAGGTTCTGGAGTTTCTGCAGTTCGGGCCCCAGGTTCTTATCGATCTTTCCGAAATCATCGTGTATGGCATTGACGGTGCTGTTCCCACTGGCCAGAGATACCAGGATCGTAATAAATTTTTTCCGTGCCTTCTTTTCCATGAAAAAATTGATATTGTTCGTAAAATACTGGTTCAACATCCCGTTCGATTCGTACAGTACGTCCGAGAAGGCGTCCAACAGGCATTCCGCAGGATCCTTTTGCGGGTTCTCTTCCTTTCTCTTTAAGAAACGGCTCGAAAGCACTTCTATATAAAAAGGGCTGCCCTGCGAAAGCTGGATCATATAATTACGGATATTTTCATCCATATCATCATTGCCGATCTTCTCGGAAATGAACGACATTGCCGTTTCATTGTCAAACCCGTTTATTTCTATCACCTCGAAATTCCCGAACAAAAGAGCAAGCTTCTTGGACAGTATTTCCCTGAGCAGGGTTTCCTGTGAGCTCGAGACGATATACATGGTATTCTTCTGGATCATTATGTACTTGCCGAAAGTATGGAAAGGCCGTTTCAGCCTGAAATTGGAAAGATTGTGGAACTCGTCAAGAATAACTATGCAGTTCTTGCCGGTCTCTATTTTGAAAACAGACGTAAGAGCGAGGAGTTTTTCATAAGCCGCGTCCTCTTTCTTCTGCTCGAGATCCCCGCAGATAATGTCGATACAATTCACAGTCTCCGGCATCTTTTCGCGGCAGGCGTTCTTGAGCGCTTCAAAGTCGCCCTCGCCGTTATGGGATTCGGATATAAGATACCTGTAAAGGAGCGTGGCCATGAAACGCGTGCAGAATACCGGAAAATCGTCTTCCCCCATCTCGATGTACAGTGGTATCACTTTGGGGTCATTTATGTTCTTAAGGAAATGCCTGAGGATAGATGACTTACCTGCCAGCATCGGGCCTGTCAGGGCCAGGTTCTGCCTGTACCCCCCCTTAAGGGCCGTAACCCTTTTTTGAAGAGTACCAAGGACCTCTTCCCGCCCGAAAAATCTCTCTCCGAAGACCGGTTCTATAAACATGATCCTTCTATATCATCTATATTGATCGCACATCGCCGCCGCTGTCCCTGGCCAGACGCCTGCGCGGAACAAAAAGAAGCTTAAAATAAACTCCCCGTTCTCTTGATAAAATAAACCCGTATTCCAGGAAAATCCATATCACTGAACTGCAAAGTTATCCTATAATATTTAAATACCCAAGTCAACAAAAATGCCACATCATCCCCATCCGGATCATCCCGCGCGC
>JBDRFA010000096.1:0-13451 GCA_043819235.1 Candidatus Omnitrophota bacterium
CGTCCGATCATAGGCATAGCTAATTCCGCGAACGAAGTCATCCCCGGGCACAATCATCTCAAGGATATAGCGGAAGCCGTTAAGGCCGGGGTCAGGATAGCCGGAGGCACCCCGATGGAATTCAACACGATAGGGGTCTGCGACGGTATCGCCATGGGCCACAAAGGCATGAAATACTCGCTGCCTTCGCGTGAGATAATCGCCGATTCGGTGGAAATAATGGGGATGGCGTACCCGATAGACGGCCTTGTCTGCATATGCGACTGCGACAAGATCGTGCCGGGCATGATGATGGCGATGCTCAGGCTGAACATCCCCGCCATAATGGTAAGCGGCGGCCCCATGCTTACCGGCTGCGTGAAGAAAAAGCCCGTCGACCTCATATCCGTTTTTGAGGGCGTCGGCGCGCGCGCCGCCGGCACCATAACCGACGAAGAACTGAAAATGCTTGAGAACGAAGCCTGCCCGGGTTCAGGCTCATGTTCCGGGATGTTCACGGCAAACTCCATGAACTGCCTGAGCGAGGCCCTCGGCCTGGCCCTTCCGGGTAACGGCACGATCCCCGCCGTGATGGCCAAAAGGATGCGGCTCGCTAAACTGACCGGCATGAAGATCATGGAACTTGTCGCGAAGGACATCAAACCCCGCGACATCGCCACGTTAAAAGCGTTTGAGAACGCCATCACCGTCGAGATGGCGCTCGGCAGTTCGACGAACACGGTACTGCATCTTCCCGCTATCGCCAGCGAAGCCGGGATAGATCTCGATCTCAAGCTCTTCAACAAGATCAGCGCCGGGACGCCGAACCTGTGCCATATTTCACCGTCGGGTTCCCAGCATATGTCCGACCTCGACGCGGCCGGCGGCATATCCGCGGTGATGACGGAACTGAACAAGAAGAAACTTCTGCATACCGATATTCTCACCGTCACCGGGCGCATGGTAAAAGAGAATATCCATAAGGCCGAGAACCTTGACCCCGAGGTGATACGCCCGATAGAGTCGCCTTACTCAAAGGACGGGGGCCTCAGTATACTTTTCGGGAACCTCGCCCCGGACGGGTCGGTCGTCAAAAAGTCCGCCGTAGATGAAAGCATGCTGGTCCACGAGGGCCCCGCGCGCGTTTTCGATTCCGAGGACGACGCGATGAAAGCCATCATGGGCGGCAAGATCAAAAAAGGCGATATAGTCGTGATACGCTATGAAGGCCCGAAAGGCGGACCCGGCATGCGCGAGATGCTCGGCCCAACCTCCGCCATAGTGGGGGCGGGCCTGGATAAGGACGTCGCCCTCATTACGGACGGCCGTTTTTCCGGAGGGACGCGGGGCGCGGCCATCGGCCACATCTCGCCTGAAGCCCAGGAAGGCGGCGTGATCGCGGCAGTCGCCGAAGGCGACCGGATACGCATCGATATCCCGAACAAGTCGCTCGAACTCCTGGTGGATAAAACGGAAATAGCCGCCCGTTTGAAAAAATGGAAACAGCCCGAATGCAAGGTGAAAGAAGGATACCTCTACCGGTATTCCAAACAAGTAACCTCAGCATCAACCGGCGCGATATTCCGGAAAGATTAAACTTGATCAGTATTGTAGCTATGGCACAAAACAAAAACATTTTTATGATGGGACTGTTCACTTTTGCTCCGTACAGGGAGCCTCCACACCGGGCGGAGGGGCCCTGGTAGGAGCATAGTGGACAGTCCCATCTCGATTAACATTAGAAATAACAATACCAATAAAAAATGATAACCTACAAATACTGCCCCATATGCGGCATAGAACTGAAAAAGATCTTTCTCGACGGCCGGGACCGCCTCGCGTGCCCGGCCTGTAACTGGATAAATTATCTAAACCCCGTGCCCGTCGTATCCTGTCTCGTCACGAACCGCGCGGGCGGACTTCTCCTGATAAAACGCGCCATCGACCCCTGTAAGGGCCACTGGGCCCTGCCCGGCGGTTTCCTGGAACTCGGCGAAACGGTAGAAGAGGGGGGCATGCGCGAACTCAAGGAAGAGACCGGCCTGGACGGCACACCCGGCCGCCTTGTAGGCGTCTATATCCAGGACAGCCATCTCTACGGATCAGTTCTGGGAATAGGCATTGAGTATTTCATCCAAAACGAAAACCCTATCCCCGGCGACGACGCCGAAGACGTGAATTTCTTCCCCCGGAACACTCTCCCCCAGATCCCTTTCTCCAGCCAACGCACCCTCACGCAAAAATTTTTCTCAACTTAAACACCGTTCCGTTATTTGGCGTAAGGAAGAGAGTGCGAGAGTATCAGGGACGGTTGAAACGAGAATCTTCAATGACCCCAAAAACGTACCTGTAAGAAAAAACTTTTTGCTTATGCACTAATAGTATGGTATATTTATTTCCGAACCATAAGAAATGGTTCGGAAATAAATATATACATAACATCTTATAACATATAAGTATGTAAAAAATAACCTCTGGGTAATGGTTCGAAAAATAACGTAAAATGGAGTAGATATGAACGTTAAACATTTTAAAAAAGAGATCGACAAACTGAGAAAGGCCAGGACCGATCTCATCAACGTTTCTAACGCGGAATGGTATTCTCTTTTTAAAGATGAAATTCGAAACTCCATTGCGATAGAAGGGGTCTTCGCGGATAGAAACGACCTTTTAAATGTTCTGGATAAAAATAAAAGGACTGACAGACAAAAAACCGCTTCGATCTTAGGTTATTTTGAATCAGCAAGCTCAATGTATGAGTATGCGCACAATCAGTACAAGGAAAAAGAGTTCATTCTCAGATTATCGGACGTAAAACAGATCCATACTCTCCTGATGAGGTATGAGAAAAGCATGGGCATATATATCGGCGACCTGGGGGAATACAGAAAAAGTAACGTGGCGGTTGCGCAGGCTACTTTCAGATCAATAGATGTTTACCATGTAAATGCCGCGATGGAGCTTCTTGTAAAGTGGATAAATTCCAAACTTGACGATGAAGAATTCGACCCTGTCACTTTAGCGGCCGTTTCACATGTATGGTTCGAGACTATTCACCCCTTCAGGGACGGGAACGGAAGAGTGGGACGGATCATATTATCATATCTTCTGATCGGACAGGGGCTCATGAACATAGCGATCAAAGGCGTGGCGAAAAGCGACCGGGAAACATACTACAATACTCTTGAAGTATGTGACGATTGTTTCGAGCATATGCATAGCGATATGGAAAAGAAAAAGAAGATCACCGTGAAAGACGTCGATAAATACATAAGGGATGCCGACTTTAGCCTGCTTGAAAAGATCATCGTTAAACGTCTGGAGGACAGTATAAAACGTCTGACTATCTCCTCAAAAGACAGGTTGGAAGACGACACCGTTCTTTCCCTGCACGAACTGGCGGAAGTATTTAATTACTCCCAGGATTATCTGAGAAATCTGATAAACAGAAAAAAGCTGAAAGCGCACAAAGAAGGTAAACTGTGGTATGTGCGGATCAGAGACCTCCAGAAATATATGGATTCGGCCGCGAAGGGAAAAAAATAAAGAAATTCAGGGTCAGTTTTTTTTGATGCGCGGTAAGAGGCGGGTTAGGATCAACCGTAAAGCTGCGGTAGTTGGGATGTTTTTTTCTGAAATCGTCGCGGGGCTTACCTCGGGGTCGCGGTTGTCCAGAGCTTCTGAGATTTCACATTTCAAGCCATGACCCCAAAGTTCCATGATAACAATAAACGTCATTCCCGCGAAAGCGGGGATCAATTAAAAATATCATATTCATTTGATTCCCGCTTTCGCGGGAATGACGATTTTGAAATTCTTGGGGAAGGCTTTCTCGGCTTGTATCCTGTATGGTCTTGACATGAGGGTATTTTATAGCAGGGAGCTCAACATGCCAACAAATGTCACATGTCAAGGTGACCCCGCCCCTACATTTTTATAGACACCGGAATACCGGTTTTTCTTGCAATCGTAAACCCACAATGATAAACTGGTTTACGTTATGGGCATATATAGTATAGACATGTACATATCCACCCCCTTGGAAAAACTGCTTCTGGAGGCCTCTGAAGCCCGAAAAAGGGGGATTGGCAACCGTATCGAAACCTGCGGCATTGTTAACGCTAAATCGGGTGCCTGCGGCGAGGATTGCAAGTTTTGTGCTCAATCGGGGCATTATTCCACCGATACACCTCATTATCCGCTTAAAACACGGGAGGAGATCGTTGAAGCCGCCCGGAAGGCGAAAACCGATGGCGCGGAACGGTTCGGTATCGTAACAAGCGGTAACCGCCTTACCGGGGACGAAATACTGGCTGTATCACAGGCCATCCGTGAAATATCCCGTGATGTCGGATTATCGCCCTGCGCATCATTAGGCGCACTGGATGAAGAGGCTTTCGCGCTCCTTGTCGATGCCGGCCTTACACGGTATCATCATAATATCGAGACATCGGAACGTTTTTACCCGAACATCGTATCCACGCACAGCTATCGTGAAAGGGTCGACACCATAAAAACCGCTAAACGAATGGGACTTGAGGTGTGTTCGGGCGGCATTCTCGGTATGGGGGAAACCTGGCAGGATCGCCTTGATATGGCTCTCCTTTTGAAAGAACTTAACGTAGACTCGGTCCCTTTGAATTTCCTGGTGCCTATTCCCGGCACACCGCTGGAACACATCCGGAGGATCTCTCCCGTCGAGGCCATCCGGTCCATAGCGCTTTTCCGGATCATACTTCCCGACAAGGACATAAAGGTCGCCGCGGGAAGGGAGTCGATATTGAAAGATTTCCAGGGCATGATATACTCTGCCGGGGCCAACGGTATGCTGGTGGGAGGATATCTTACGGTAGCCGGCCGTTCAGTAGAAGAAGACAAAGACCTTATAGCGGAGATACGCAGATCATGGAACGAAGAATAGCTGAATTTCTAGAACAGAGAGAAGCCGAAGGCCTTTTAAGGGGCCTTACGCCCGTCCAGCGCCTTGGCGGCGGCAAAATACGCGTAAACGGGCGGGAATATACGGACCTGTCCTCAAACGACTACCTTGGCCTCTCATCGCATCCCGAAATAAGAAAAAGCGCCATGGAAGCGCTCTCCCCGGTATTCGGGTCAGCGGCATCCCGCCTTATGACGGGAAGCTCGTTACTTCACCATATTCTCGAGAACCGGGTCTCGGCGTTCAAAAAGAAACCCGCCGCGGTCGTTTTTAATTCCGGGTACCAGGCTAACGTGGGGGTTATAAGCGCTCTTTGCGGCAAAGGGGACTGCGTATTTTTTGACAGGCTGAGCCACGCGAGTATACTAGATGGTATAAAACTTTCCGGGGCCCGGCCTTTCCGTTTCAGGCACAACGATACCGGCCACCTGGAAGAGCTTCTTGCGAGGGAAAGAGGGCGTTATCGCGGCGCGATGGTCATTACGGAAACGGTCTTCAGCATGGACGGCGACCTCGCGCCGCTTGAAGAGATCGTAAGGCTTAAAGAGCGATACAACTGCGTAATGATGGCAGACGAGGCCCATGCCACCGGGATCTTCGGAAAGAACGGGACGGGCATGGCGGAAGAAAAGGGGGTAAGCGGAAAGGTCGATATCCTGATGGGCACTTTCAGTAAAGCTCTCGGCGGTTTCGGCGCGTACGTCGCCACTGCGCTCGATGTGCGCGATTATCTGGTGAATACCGCCCGCAGTTTCATCTATTCTACGTCCCTGCCGCCGGCGGTAATAGCGGCGGATATTACGGCGCTTGGCCTTATAGAAAACGAACCGTACAGGCGCCGAGTGTTATTGTCGAACGCCGATCACCTGAGAGGGGAACTGAAAAAAACGGGATTTACGGTAACAGGGGACTCACAGATCATCCCGGTAATTACCGGAGACAACGCCGGAACGGTCCGCATAAGCGAATATCTGCGCGGCAAGGGCTGGTGGGTAACCCCCGTGAGGCCCCCCACAGTCCCGGAAGGGAAAGCGCGCCTCAGGATATCCCTGAGTTATGACCACACGAAAGAAACGCTGGACCGGTTCATTAGGGATATTGCAGACGTAAAACGAAACAGACGTACATAACCCGAAGGGAGCTCTATATGGACAAGAAGATCATTATGGGCAATTTCTCGCGGAACGCGGCAAGTTATGACGACCACGCTTCCATCCAGAGAAGATGCGCGGACGAGATCATGACCCTCCTGGGCGACAACCGGTTCTCCTCTATACTTGAGATCGGATGCGGGACGGGATCTTATACCAAACTCCTGCGGGACAGATACCCCGATGCGAAGATCACCGCGATCGACATCTCCAAAGAGATGGTCGATATCGCCAGAAAAAAATACGCGGCTGACAATATACAATTCAAAATCTGCGACGGAGAACACATAGAGATAACCGAAAAATACGACCTTATCACTTCCAACGCGAGTTTCCAGTGGTTCGAACATCTCGACGTCGATTTTAAGGTCTTTTCGGAGATCCTGGAAAAGGGAGGCGTCCTGTGTTTCTCAATGTACGGGCCGGATACTTTCGTGGAGCTGAAAGAGGTCTTTAAGTCCCATTTCGGCCGGCGCAACTGGTTGAGTTCAAGCCGTTTTGCCACCTTGGACACTATCGAACAGATCGTAAAACGCTATTTCGGCAAATTCAAGCTGTCGGAGGAATATTTCACTGTCGATTTCTACGCCCTGTGGGACCTTCTCCTGGACATTAAACGAAGCGGTACGCGCGGTGAGGGACTGGGCAACAGCATCGTACTGGGTAAATATGTGATAAAAGAAATGGAAAAGACCTACGTCCAGAAATTCGGCAGAGTGAGAGCCACCCACCACGTATATTTCTGCCGGGCGGAAGTGTAAGGGTATCCCCGGCTTTGTCATCCCGAGCGGAGCCCCGGAGGGGCGGAGTCGAGGGATCTAACACTAAAATATGAACTACTCAATTTTCGTAACAGGAACTGACACCGGCGTCGGAAAGACCGTTGTTACCGGGCTTCTCGCGCGTTTTCTGTCGGAACGGGGCATAAAGACGGTTACGCAGAAATGGGTCCAGACCGGATGCCTGGATATCTCCGAAGACATCATTTCGCATATGACGCTTATGGGGCCGGGGCATGATCACTTAAAAGCGCATCTTCGGGACATGTCCCCGTATGTCCTGAAATTCCCGGCATCCCCGCATCTGGCGGCGGGCCTTGAGAATAGAACGCTGAATGCCGGTGTAATAAAAGATTCGTTCCTGAGGCTTTCAGGGAACTTCGACTGCGTGATCGCCGAAGGTTCCGGCGGCGCGCTGGTACCGTTCGATGAAGATACGCTTCTTATAGATATCGTAAAGGAATTGTCCATTCCGGCGCTCATAGTCGCGGAGAACCGCCTGGGAGCGATCAACCAGACGCTGCTGACAGTCGAAGCGTTAAGGACGAGGGGCATACGCATCATGGGTATCGTTTTCAACCGTCTTACTGAAAAGGGGGACAACCTCATTTACGAGGACAACGTGCGTATTATCGGTAAAATATCCGGCGAGACTGTCTTCGGCGAACTCCCTTACTGTGACAACACCGGTTCACTTTACGAAAACTTCCGGCCGATAGGAGATAAACTGCTTGAGAAAGAATGGGGACAACCCCCTGTTTCTCTAAAGAATGGTCACGGAGCAACCGGAAGTTGTCCCAGGGTCCCCGCACAACGCACAACGCACGACGCGCAACGAGAAACAAGCGATAACCTCATAAAGTCCGACCTGAAACATCTCTGGCACCCCTATACTCAGATGAAGGATTGCGAGTCCATGCCTCCCATACCCATCAAATACGCGGAAGGCGTTAAATTGTTCGATCACGCGGGTAACTTTTACTATGATACGATATCAAGCTGGTGGTGTAACGTCCATGGCCACAACCATCCGGTCATCAAGAACGCCATAAAACGCCAGCTGGATTCTCTCGACCACGTTCTTTTCGCCGGGTTTACGCATGAACCGGCGGTAAAACTGGCGGAAAAACTCGTTTCCATATCGCCGGAAGGCCTGTCAAAAGTATTTTATTCCGATAACGGTTCGACCGCCGTGGAAGTCGCCATGAAGATGTCCTGCCAGTACAGGCATAATACAGGCGAACCCGCGCGGATGGGTTTCCTGTCGCTCAACGCCGGTTATCACGGAGACACGATAGGCGCGATGAGCGTAAGCGGACCAGGTATCTTTAACGAAAAGTTCGAAAAACTTCTTTTCAGGTCGTTCAAGGCGCCCGCCCCTTACTGTTACCGCTGTCCGTGCGGGCAGGATAAGGACAGCTGTTCCCTTGACTGCCTCGGCCGGATGGAGGAAATATTGAGCGCGAACCGCGGCAATATCTCGGCCATCATCATCGAACCCTTATTGATGGGCGCCGGCGGCATGATCATCTACCCTGTGGAATATTTAAAAGGCGTTTATGAGCTGTCCCGGAAATACGATGTCCACCTCATCGCCGACGAGGTGGCCACCGGTTTCGGCCGGACAGGGAAGATGTTCGCGTGCGAACACGCCGGCATCACCCCGGACTTCATGTGCCTGTCAAAAGGCATCACCTCGGGAAGCCTGCCCCTGGGCGCGACGCTCACGACAGATGACATATTCCGCGCTTTTTACGACGATCACGATAAACTTAAGACTTTTTATCACGGGCACACGTTCACGGGAAACCCCTTATCCTGCGCTGCCGCCCTTGCGAGCACAGGCCTTTTCGAGAGCGAAAGAACGCTGGAAAGGGTGCCTGAGATCAACGCCCGGCTCGCGTCTTTTCTCGATGCCATGTCCGGCTTAAAGACAGTGGGCGATACGCGCCATATCGGGGTTGTGGGGGTTGTCGAACTGGTGAAGGATAAAGGGACAAAAGAACCCTTCGGGCTTAAAGAACGGATCGGGTATGAAATATACAAGGAAGGACTGCGGCATCACCTTCTTCTGCGCCCCCTGGGGCATATCATCTATTTTTTCCTTCCCTTATGCGTAAACGCCGAAGAGCTTGACGACATTTTCCACAAGGCATCCACCGTATTCGAAAAAGCGTTCGGGGCAGGCAAACAGACAAAAGTGTCACACTGATTTCCCAATTCACGGTTTTCATGATATATTTTATATTTAGAATTGTCATCCCGAGCGGAGCCCCGGAGGGGCGGAGTCGAGGGATCTAACGTACATACCCAGGAAGGAACACATGACCATAAGAACCGGCAAAGGAGATAAAGGTTATACGGAACTTCCATTCCGTAGATCGATCTCGAAGAACAGCCCAGAAATATCCGCGATGGGCGATCTGGATGAGCTGAACGCGCACCTGGGGTTCGTTAAGTGCCGGATACGCAGAAAAAAAGAGGAAGCCATACTTGAGCAGGTACAGCATCATATCATCAAAATGATATCGGAAATATCGGTAGGGCATACCACGAAGAAAAAATTCGGCCTGCTCCTGACAAAACATGATACCGAATGGATAAAACTGGTCATCCGGGACCTTGAACTAAAAGTAAAGCTGAAAAACTGTTTTTCTCTGCCCGGCAGCGGCGAGCTCTCCGCTTTGCTGGATGTCGCCAGGGCAGTCGCCCGGAGGGCCGAAAGAAGCGTGGTCGGCCTTTTCGAAAACGACAAAACAAGGAACGCCAATATCCTGACATACCTGAACTGCGTCTCGGACGTCCTGTTCATACTGGCGCGGGAAAGGGCGAAAATTTTTCGAAAACACGCCGCCAGGAAGACACGGCGTAAACCACAGCGCAAGGCATAGGTCAAGGCGCTGAAGGAAAACAAATGAACAAATACGATTACATAGTCATAGGCAGCGGCCCCGCCGGTCACAATTCGGCGATACGGGCTTCTCAGCTGGGAATGAGAACCGCGGTGATAGAAAAAGACCCGCGAATGTTCGGCGGCGTATGCCTTAACGAAGGCTGTATCCCGGCGAAATCCCTTTATCACAGCGCTAAAATAATAAGCCTGGTAAAAAATAATCCCGATCTATGCGGCGCGGGCTCTTCCTGCTGCGGGAACATCGACCTCACGAAGTTCATCGAAAGAAGCCGGCGGGCCTCAGAACAGCTCCGGGAAGGCCTTCGATTCCTTTTTAAAAAGAACGGTATTGACCTTATAACCGGAACTGCCCGTTTTACAGGCAGCCGGACAGTGGAAATATCCGGGACGAACGGCGAAATATCCGTTATAGAGGCGGATAAGTTCCTTATCGCGTCCGGTTCGGCCCCGAGGCCTTTTCCCGGAACACCGTTTGACGGCAAATATGTAATAGCCAGTTCCGACGCGATACGGCTGGCCGAAGCGCCTGAAAGCATCCTTATAATAGGAGGAGGGGCGATCGGAACGGAATTCGCGTCGTACGCGAATATCCTTGGGACGGACGTTTCGATAGTAGAGATCGAAGAGTCACTGCTCCCGTACGGTGACAGCGAAATATCAAGGCGCCTGCGGTCTGTTTTCAAGAAAAGAGGTATAACATGCCTGACGTCGACCCGTGTGACAGGCATATCTATCGAACATAACGGAGTAAAAGTTTCGCTGGAAAGCCCTTCCGGCGTAGCGGCCGGGACCTTCAGTACCATACTCGTAGCGATGGGGCGCATACCCACGGTCTCCGGCCTCGGATTAAGCGGGATAGGCCTTAAAACCGACGAGAAAGGATTCATCCCGGTAAATGGCCGTATGCAGACCGCTATTAATAACATTTACGCCGCCGGGGACGTCATACGCACCCCGATGCTGGCGCATACCGCCGCCGCCGAAGGCGAGATCGCCGCGGAAGCCGCCGCGGGACTATCTCCGGAAGCGATAGATTATTCGCGTGTCCCGGATGTCGTATATTCCGATATCGAGGTAGCAAGCGTCGGCATTACCGAAGATGAGGCGAAAAAGAACGGAATGGACTTTAAGGTGGGAAAACAGTTCTTCAAAGCCAACGGCCGTGCCGCGGCCTGCGATGAAACAGAGGGGTTTGTTAAGATAATAGCCGACAAAACGACCGGGAAACTCCTGGGCGCCCATATTTTGGGCGGCCCGGCATCCGAACTCATCCACGAATTCGCTCTCGCCCTCCACGCCGGCCTTTCAGCGGATGCCATAAAAAACACCATCCACGCACACCCCACTTTCTCCGAAGCGTCCAGAGACGCATGCAACTCCATTTGCCGTTAAGCATGAAAAAGTCGGCAAAATCGCCTTGCATTCTGCGTAAAATATGGTAAACTTAGCTTAGAGTTTCGAAAAGTGTTTAGCAATTGAGTTCTTTGAAAGATTGTAATAAAGGCAAACCATTCGTAAGAATGGGACGCAAAACCATGGGACCTGATTCGTGAATGGTGAATAGTGGATCGTGAATGGTCGTTGTTGGACGATTCACAATTCACGAGAAGGTCAGCCGGTTACCGACTTAAGTAGTCGTTAAACATTGCGGACCCAACCTTACCATGGTTGGTTTTTTTTTATTTAAAGTAAATCGCGGCGAAAACCAGACGTGGATGGTGGATCGTGAATGGTGGATGGTGAATAGTTGTAACAACTTGGCGAAGAAAAACACAACAGATGCAATACAACGGCACACAGCATGCAAGCGTTTTAAAGAGAAGCTAACGTTACTTAACAGCACTTATTTGCGAACGGGCAACAATAACGGAACTTATGCAAGAAAACAAGACAAAACGCTTGACTGGACTTATGCGTAATAACCAGACGACCGCGAACCAGACGAGTTTTTGATGGTTAGAGATTTTTTGGAACGATCGACAAACCAAAGGAGAAAGCAATGAAGAAACGCAAAAAGCAAAACGAAAAACGCACGACGATAACATTATTTGTTATCGCAACGATCGCGGCGTTCGCGATCACGGCAACTCCGCCGGTACACGCGGAAGAGATAACTCTTCTGCATGAGTTCACGGGTGGAGTCGAGGATGGAGGTGCCCCCAGTGGTGGTTCCTTGACTTTAAACTCAGGGAAATTATACGGGCTGACTGAAACAACAGCCTTTTCTGTTGAAACCGATGGCAGCAATTTTAACAGATTGCATAGGTTTGATGCTTCAACTGAGGGGCGTTTACCGTATGGCAGCTTGGTTTTGAGCTCCGAGACTCTTTATGGCACGAATCCTTACTATGGACCCCACGGTTACGGTACAGTTTTTTCCTTAGGAACTGACGGTAGTAATTTCACTGTAGTACACGATTTTGCAGGTGGGACTGATGACGGAAGAGCACCCCATGACAGCTTGCTTTTGAACGCGGGGAAACTTTATGGTACTACACAATATGGAGGAGCTGTTGATTATGGCTATGGGGTCATCTTTTCCATGGAAACTGATGGAAATAATTTCTCCTTGGTACACACTTTCGCTGGAGGAGTCAACGGATGTATCCCCAAAGGCTCTTTGATCTTAGATTCTGGAAAATTTTATGGCACGACTCAATACGGTGGCACCTCAAATATGGGAACACTATTTTCAGTGGGAATTGACGGAAATGATTTTAATATATTGCATAATTTTGGCTGGACCGCCGGAGGGAGACTTCCTAGCACCACCTTGATCGTGGATCCAGTGACCCAGATTCTTTACGGCATGGCTGGACGCGGTGGCAGCAGTAATTTGGGAACGATTTTTTCCATAAGTACTGACGGTAGCAATTTCACGGTCTTACACGATTTCGCGGGAGGAAACGATGATGGGCAATCCCCTAACAAGTATTTGATTTTAGATTCGGGCAAGCTCTATGGTATGACTTCCGCTGGCGGAGATTCCAATTTGGGCACGGTCTTTTCCATGGGAATGGACGGGAGCGGTTTCTCATTATTGCACGAGTTCGCGGGCGGCGGCAATGATGGAAGCACCCCCATGGGCAGTTTGACCCTTGACTCGGGAAAACTGTATGGGATGACACGCAATGGAGGAGATTTTGATTATGGCACGGTCTTTTTCATTCACAGCGCTCCCCATATTTTAGATCAGATAGGCATCGGTGGTAATTATTTCGACCGGAATTACACAGTGGAACAGAAGGATCAACTGTATGACGCTTATTTCGCGGCTGATCAGGGCGATACTTTTGTTCTGGACGGTGACGATATCACGTGGAGTTACCTGGGCAATGAGTCCCCCATCTGGGATGGTCACGAAATGGGAGACGCGTTCTGGTACGAAGGAAAGCGGTACATCATGTTAGGTTCCGGGCTCGAAGGAACCGGCGGCGCGATACCGGAACTGCCGGCAGGCGCGATACCGTTCCTCGGCGTGATCTTAAGTTTTGGATTTGTGCGCAGGAAAACGCGTCGGGCATAGCCGTTAAGGTTACGGAAATAGAAATGTAGGGGCGGGCACGGGGGCCCGCCCCTACATTTCTATAGACACCGGAATCCCGCTCCGGGACGATCTAAAAAATCTTGCTATGAATACCTTATAATAGTAGTATATATACTTCGATTTTAAGGATATATCCCTCTCC
>JBDRFA010000097.1:0-7631 GCA_043819235.1 Candidatus Omnitrophota bacterium
CTTGAAAAGGCCCTGATAGTGATAGAGGAGGCGTCTGTTCCCGATGAGTCGATTTTAGATCTGAAAGAGGAAATAGAAGGAATATTGGCCGGGTTAAAGGGGCTGCCGGACAGGGTGGAAAGAGAAAAAATGCCCGTAGAGAAAAAGAAAGGGTGGAAACAGCCGGTTGCCGCAGGAAAGAAGGAAAAACTCACAGGAAAAAGCAAAGAAGACAAACATTTAAAAAGCGTTGTCCGGAAAGCGTTCATTTCCGGAGAAACTGCCGTAAAACTGTCTAAAAAGAAACAGGTGTCGAATCAGGACAGGGACAAAATATTGTGGCGGATCGATGAAATAAGGCGGATGACGGATGAAGACATGTCCCGGGGGAATCTCATTAAACTGCGTAAGGGTCTCTGGATGAGCGGAGCCGGTAAATTCAATATTGTGTTTACCGTTACCGCCGGCGGGGATGTACTTGTTCTTTCGGCGGGTTATAAAAAAGAGATGAAACATAAGAAAATTCTCGGTCTTTTTCCCGAGGGGTTTGATGACGGGACTATCATTAAAAATGCCGTAGATGTTGATGAATTCAGGAAAACCGGCGTATCCGGGATAACGGGGATCAGCATGAAAGCGCCCGGTTCTTTGCCCATGGATGAGGACGGGCGCGTCGATACGGCATATATCAATGGCCTGATCTCGAAAGCCACGGAGTGGCCGGGCGGCAGGAATATTCCGGAAGCCGCGGATCATATCAACAGGCACGCTCCCCCGTTCGGGAACGCGGAAGTCGACCCTTCTAAAGTACGGATATATGCCGTGGACGAACCCGCCGGTAAACCGGGCCTGCCCCGTTTCGAGAACGCGGAGAAGCCGGCCGACCTTATTTACGCCCTTGGGAGATACGATAAAGAGGAAGGCGTCGTGAAAATATATGTCACGAAAAAGTATTTAGAGACTTATCTGGAAAATGATGTTATCGCTTTAGCCGAACTTATAGACCACGAATATACGGAGAATGTCCTTGGGTATTCCCACCGCGCGGCCGCCTCACGGGCCCGGATGTTCGTTCCCGAAGGCGCTTTTTTAAGCCCGTTCCACTATTTCTATTTGAACCTGGTAATAACCGGTGACGACTATTCGCTCGCACGGCCCCTGGTAGCGGACCGCACTGCTTCGGACGACGTCGAGAAAGCGTATGGCGGCGAAACGGGAGCGATCGGAAAGACAGGCTCATATGAAAAACTGTTTTTCAGCTACCTGCGTCTTTTAGAGTGGATCAGAAAAGCTGACAGGGAAAAAGACCATGACATATCAGCCGAATACGCTTTGAGGATTTATAAAATACTGGAAAAGTCCCCTGAGATAACGCTGACCCGGGAACAGGGTGAGATATACCGGAGGATATATCGAGAAAGGTTCTATGCCCATGAGTTTGAAAAGGCCGAGAAGGTATATATGCCCTTATCGAAGTTTTCCCTAGCCGATCTGGAAGATCACGGGGAAGATGTCATCTTTACGGGAAGCAAGCTGGGGGCCGGGGGGGAACTGTACAGCAAGGGCAGAAAAAGGCCGGTCGTGCGTGTAACGGGATACGCGGGCGCGAATATCGCTTTTAGTTTCAGGAACGGCGACCTTTACCGCATATGGATACTTGATGCCGAAAATAATGCGATAGATCTCAGGCAGATGGGTCAGATATACGAGACCAACGGCAGTTTCAGGAAGAGGTTCTATTTTAAACTTACAAAACCGCAGTTCGATGGGCTTGGAGATTGTGTCATCCGCGATCATAGATTAGATGCCGGAGGCGCTTTGCATATAGGTGGAAGGGTCGTGAATTTCGGAGATTATTACGCTATGTGTAAAACCGAAATACACGTAATGTCGGGTCAGATAGAAAGCGTAGTGATCTTTGACGAAAAGGGAAAACCCGTCCAAAAGGCCGAATTTGTTCTTATATATAATGAAGAGGGTCTGTTGAAAGGTTCTTTTTACCGTAATATTACCCGGCGCGAGTTCAGTAAGCTTAATAATGTGGTCTTAAGACGGGTCAGGTTGAATTCCGGAGGCCTTTCCATCGGCGGTGTCGCGGGGCCGGTACTGTATTTTTATGACTATCCCGACGGAAGAGCGGTGGTTGATATCGAAGTTGTCGTATACGTCAAAAACGGCGAGATCGCCAAAGTAACCGATACAAAGGGAAGAGAGCTAAGGAAAGCTTATTACGACGAAAAAACTCCGGGAAAAGCCGTACGCGTAAGCAATATGCCTGATGATCCGAAAAAGATACGTGATCTGTTGAAATCCCCCATGACGGTGGATGAGGTCCTGGAACTGTCAGGATCGGGTTATATGCGGGAAGATCTTTATAACGGTAATAACGGTATCCTGGACAGGATGGCGGCCGAAACGCGGCCTGACCGGTTCGTTTATAAAGATGTAAGGGAAACCGAAGAAGGATGCGAATCGGTTTTTCAGGTTATTGAAGGGCTCCGAGATGAAAAGGATGTCGTCCGGTTGAAAAGGCAGGCGGCGAAAAAACTTCTATCATATTATAACAGTCATTTGAAACATACAAAAATACAAGGGAAGGGTCGTAAAAAGTTTGATGAGTTCAGAATACCTAACCTTAAATATCCGGAAAAGGAGATCATTCTCCGTAACGATTCCAGCTGGCATGAACATCTCTATTTTAAAATTTATCAGGGTTCCCCGGATCCCAGCCCCGGCACCGCATACGCGAAGGTGATAGATAAAAAGAACGTATTGCAGGTCTTTGATTTTTTCCTGTATCCGAGAACTCCGTACGGTCAGGGGCTTGGCAACAGTATCATGTATTTTCTTTGTAAAACAGCTTCGGAGAAAGGGTTGTTGTTAGAGTTCGAGAGTACCGTAAATTCGGCTACAGTGCATCTTTTATGTAAATACATCAAAAACATTGAAGGTTACTATTACTCGCCCGATGAGAATAGGGATATATCCATTAAAGGCCTGACGGAAGAAGAGATGATCAGATTGGTGCAAGAAGGAGAGATGTTGCGCGATATCAGGGGTGTCCCGAAAACGGATGAAGAGATCATCGAGTACATGGCTGCGGGAGATGTCGATCTGGAAAAAGAGGAAGGTCCGGAGGGATGGTATTGCGAAAAAAGCCCGCCCGGGAAGGAAAACTTTTTTCTGGATTTTAATGAGGATGAGGTGATAAGTGTCTTTCCTGAAAAGAACGGAATGACGGGGGAAGGGGAAAAAGTCGCGGTTGTGCGCGTTACGCCCGAGAATCTGGAAAAGATCCGCGGATGTTATGAGAAAAAAGACGACAATACGGATCTCCCGCGGAAAGACCGTGAAGATGAATACCGGCGGGAGAAGGCTTACTATTATTTTAAATTACGTGATATCGTTAACGGCGGGTACGCGGACGAGCTTTCCGCGGGTACGACGGATATATTGGCGGCCATATCGGAAAAAGGGGTCATGGAGGGTTTCCTCATTATGGAGCATAACGGGCCGCGTGACGTGAGATCCGGATCCGAAAAAATATATTCTGACAGCGATACGTTTTTTAATATTACAGGTCAATACGCGCCATGGAATTCAAGTAAGGGATCAGCCGGTGAAGTGAAAGCCCCTTCCGGGCATGATGTGAAATTTAAGGATATAGACGGCGACCTGGCCATGGCGGCCATAGATCATGCGTTCAAGGTGCGCGGGAACACGCTTTTATATAAACATCTGGCCATTCTCAGCGGTAACGCGGCGGATGGCATGAAGCGCGTCGAAGAAATGGCCGGGTATAATGCCCCGGAATATGGCGATGTCACTGTTAACGGCGAGCCAAGTTCAGATCTTTTTATACCGGTGAGGAGCGCCTTGAAGTGGAAGATACGCCGTCTATTGGAGTTTTACGCCGAAGGCCCCATGACGGCGGAAGATATCCTGAAACTGTCCGGATTGGATAGATATGGCTATATTCCGGGTGATCTTTACAACGGTAATGACGGCCTTCTGGACGAGATGGCGGCTGAGACGCGTCCGGAATATTTCGTCCACAAAGACATAGTGGAGACCGGTGAAGGATGCAGTACGGTTTTCCGGGTCATCGAGGGGCTTCAGGATAAAAAGGATATTGTAAAGGTAAGAAGACAGGCCGCGAAAAATCTCTTATCTTACTATAACAGACATCTTAAACGCGGGAAAAGTCTTGGAAAATTCGATGAGTTCCGGATGCCTAACCTTAAAGTTCCGGAAAAGGAGATCACTCTTGTAGACAAGTCTCCTTCTGATGCCGGTTTCTATTTTCCGGTATATCAGGATTCTGTTGCCGGAGGGGGTTATGTGGAGGCGACGGTAAAAGAAAGCGTATTGGAGATAAGTCAGTTACAGCCGTATGAGGGCAGGAAGTATCTGCAGGGTATCGGTAACAGCGTTATGTATTTACTTTCTAAACTGGCGGCGGAAAGAGAGTTACCCCTGGGGATCGACGTTACTACAAACCCGGCAGCAGTCCATCTTCTATACAAATATACCAAGGATATAGACGGTTATTATTTTTCGGGAAGAACGCGGAAAAGCATTGCTGGCATGACGGAAGAAGCGGTGCTGGAATTAATAAAAGGCGAGGGCACCATAGTGCGCATTTTATACCATATCAGAGGAACGCCGAAAACGGATGAAGAGATCATCGAGTACATGGCCATAAAAGGGATCGACTTGAGGATAGAGGAAGACCGGAAAACCGGAGATGAAACCTGGACAGCAAGAGAAGAAGCGAGAAGAGAATTGTCTTATTTTAACGACAATCTGAAGGTTGAAATAGATGGAGACCGGATCGAACAGGTCGATATGCCCAACCTTAGTAACCGGGAAGAAAGAGTTATTCTTGTCAATGGCTCCCGGGCCGGCAATGACCTCCTTTTTGGTGTTCATATGGGTTCTATTTATGACAGACGGGAAGGAAAAGTCTACGCGACCGAGAAGGACGGTGTACTGGAAATATGGGACCTTCATCCGTACAGGACAGGTAAATATAAACAGGGCCGGGGCAGTACCATCATGTATTATCTTTCCAAGCTGGCGTCTGAAAAGGGAGTATCTATCGGATTTGATGTTATTACAGATGAATGGGTTGCCCGCCTTTTATATAAATACGCCACGGACATACAGGGGACTTGCGAGTATGGGGATAAGACCACAGGTATCGCCGGGATGACCGAAGAAGAGGTGCGCGGATTATTAAGAAAAGGGGTGGTAATAAAGGATATCCGGGGAATCCCGAAGTCGGATGAGAAGATCATCGATTATATAGCCTCAAGATCAGATCCGGCGGTCCGTGCTTCAACAGGAAAGCAGTCCGAAGCGTTGCATGCGGATATCCATCCCGGGACAAAGACAGGTATCGGCAGGTTTGTGGAAGAGAGGATCACGGGAGAGGTTTTTCCCGTAACTATTGAAAAAGTTTCGAAAGATAAAACGGCCGAGATATTTGATGACTGGTTTACAGGGAAAAAAGAAAGAGATTTTTCGGTCCGGGAATGGATGACCGGCAGGACGAGAAGAGGATTTCTCATCAGAGTCGTGTACAACGGCGAAACGATAGCGTTATTGTCAGTGCGCGAACATAGCAAGAACATCCTCATAAGTCGGGTCGAAGTGGATAAAGAATGGAGAAGGAGAGGCGTTTTCACGCAGATGATACTTGCCCTTCCCGATATATTTCCGTTAAAGGAAATACGCGGTTACTTCGAGTCTGAAGGTTCCCGGGAAGCTATCCTGAAGATGTTGAATGAAGTATCGGAAAAAGGCCGTTTTGTGACAAGTCCGGACCTTACCATAGGTAAAGCAGAAGTGGGGGAATTAGCGGATAAAAACAAGGTATACCAGGATAAATTGCGCGCTAAATACGAGACGTATAACGATTCCCAGGATCAGGGGAATACTTTGTATGAAACTCCGCTTTCGTTACTGAGCAGTAAAACAGATCCGGATACATTGTTTTCCGATCTGGGCGGTGTTATTGTGAAAGGGAATAAGTTTTTCATAAAGATGATCCTTTATTCGGCATGGCGAAGAGTGTCGAAAAAAAACGTGACGGGTAAGGCCGTTGAGTTTTTCAGGATGTTATACATTCTTACTAAAGGATTTGGCGTTTCTTATTATCTGAAGGGCGATATTACGCCTGTGTATGAAGTTTTAGAAGGTCTGGAGCAGGGAGACCTGAACGAGGCGATAAAAAAAGCGTCCGGGGATATCGAGATCAATGAGAAGTTCAGGGAGGCAATTGATCTGGTAAGGAAAACGCGGGGGATCTCCCGCGAGGAACCTTTGGATATGGTCGTGTTTTCAAGCAATCTGAGAGGAGCTGTGTCGTTCTGCCTGGGGATCGATGCGGTTAAGAGCGAATTGGATAAATTGAACATAAACATAAAAGCGGTTGTCTCGAACAGGCCAAAGGAGAAAGAAGGGGTTTTTACGGGAAAGGTAGATAATCCGCGGGTAACATGCAGCGCCAAATGGGACTATATACCTGAAAAATGCCTCGTTTTATGCGATAAAGCGGATAACGGGTACAGTTCTTCCGGACATCAGGTGATCGATGTTAATAACGCGGAAAATTATATGGGAAGGAAGAAAGAAAAAGGCCTTGAAGCACCCGAAACAGTTGAAAAAAAAGACGGCGTGGATACGGGTAATGTGACGGAGAAGGCGGGAGAAGATCCGATGGTAGAGGAAAGAGAAACGGAAAATGCCGGCCCGGCGGATGAAACCGGGGATATCCGTTTTATCAGGGATGAAAAGACCGGAGATATCTTTTCTGTCAGTATTGAAAAAGTTTCCGGGACCGATGCAGTTAAGGTGCTGGATGAGTGGCTTGAAGAGGAAAGAGAATTAGAAAGTTTCTGGAGGATGATCCGTTTGAGGGGCATGGACGGCAGGTATCCCTCAGGCGAAGAATTTCTTATCAGGGCAGTAGTGAACGGAAAACTTATAGCGTTGTTATCCGTTTTATTGGAAAAAGACGAAACAGTTTACATAAGCTTTCTTGAGACGGACAACGCATACCCCAAAAAAGATATTTTACGTAATTTGTTTCTTTTCATCCACGGGAACTTTCCGTTAAGCGCGGTACGCGGAAATTTCCCGGATATTGAAGACAGAGAAGCCGTTCTAAGTATACTGGAAGACGTTGCCGAGACGGCACGTTCAGAAGAAGACAAAAATATAATGATCCGCGGATCAGAACTGCAAAAGTTATCGGACCTGGACGAAGAAAACCGGGTTGATGCGCGGGACGCGCGCGAAAAATTCGACAAAACCGTATGGGACAGGGGAAGGATACTTGAAAACGCCGGATACGTTATTCCCTGGCTTGTCCAGGCGATGATAGACGTTTCGGAAAATGTTCCGGCAGGCGAAAAAAAAGAGAAGGTTGTTCTCCTTCTGGATGAAGATCTGTCCGGGATCAGCGGAAAAGAGATCGGGGCAGAGATAAAAAGGCTTATCCACGTATTCGCCGACGTTAAAACCGGTAATGAGTCGCTGAAAGTGTTCCTTGAAAACCTTGAGGTAGTGAAGGGGAAGGGGGAAAAGCTTCTGAATAAAAAAGGCAACGTGAAACCGGAAAACATCATTGTCGTGACAAAAAGTTC
>JBDRFA010000098.1:0-2500 GCA_043819235.1 Candidatus Omnitrophota bacterium
GGTCAGGACCGCCCGGCCGATACCAAAAGGGTTGATCCCGTCCGCGATGAACGAGATAAAGAAGATAAGGATAAAAAAAGCCGTCAGTTCCGGTGAAGTAATAATGAAGGATTTTCTGGGAACCGGCACCGACCTTATAGCGACAAGAGAAGCCTCCTCCGGAACCTAGTTTTGTCATCCCGAGCGGAGCCCGCCGGAGGCGGGCGAAGTCGAGGGATCTAAGTTCATGTAAAGAAAATACAATACGTTAGATCCCTCGACTCGGTCCCCCTCGGCTTCGCTCGGGGTCCCTCGCTCCCCTCGGCTTCGCTCGGGACAAGCGGGATGACAAAGAGTTGTCATCCCGAGCGGCGAACACAGAGTTGTCATCCCGAGCGGCGAACAAAGAGTTGTCATCCCGAGCGGAGCCCCGCAGGGGCGGAGTCGAGGGATCTAACGTATCATATTCCCCATACATGAACGGAACTTCCGGGTCAACACCACGGGAAAGTCTGCCATACCGTCCTAAACGGTACATTTTCCGTTCAGGACTCCCCGTAACCGTACCGTAAACCAGCGCTTCTTCTTTAACTTCTGAAATATAATTACTTATGTCGTGCTTTGCCGGGACGACTGAACTTTGGTACCTGAAAACACCCAGGGCGAAGAAAAACGCGCATAAAAATAGGTAGAAAAGCTTTTTCTTTTTGAACACCGCGCAAAGAAAGACCGGGGTAATAACTGTTGCCGTAAGCAGCACCGTCATATGCCCCGGCTTAACAGCCGCCGCCTTGCCCGCCAGTATCCCCGCCAGGAAAAGTGTTATTGGAATACGTAGGGGCGAAAATTTTTTCGTCCCCGTTCTCCGCCCACATCCGTCATCCGGGATAATATTCATCTTCTTCCCACTTCGCCGGGTTAGTTGTTATATATTCACGAATATAGACCAGATCGTGTTCATTACGTATAACGTGTTCATAATAACCGCGTTGCCAGAGACGTTTTTCAAACGGCGGCCAATTTCGGGTTTTAACGTTACGGATATATTCATTGGTCGTTATCGATTTAAGCGCGCCAATAATCCTCCCCAACGTAGGGGCGGGCCTTGTGCCCGCCCTGTTATCATTTTTGACGCCCGTCCCATCATCGTTCAGGGCGCCCACAAGGGGCGCCCCTACGATTATTATTCCATGCAAATGGTTCGGCATTATAATATATTCATCCATTTCGATATTCGGGAAATGTAGCGGTAATTTTTG
The DNA here is from genome assembly GCA_043819235.1 of Candidatus Omnitrophota bacterium. GTDB lineage: Bacteria > Omnitrophota > Gorgyraeia > Tantalellales > Tantalellaceae > JBDRFA01. Next base: position 1,239 of record JBDRFA010000098.1, read on the forward strand.
CCACCATTCACCAGCCATCCTCCCCGCATCTTTTAACACCATCTCCCCATCCCGCACATCACCGAATATGCATTTACGTCGAGTTACGCACACCGTCACATAATACGCACCTTGTTTCGTATAATCGTAATTCTTTAAACGGATTGTTCCTCGGTTACCCGGCATTGTTCTTCCCTGTCCACGCATTAATATGAACCATAACATGCGCATGTCATCATACCCGTAGGGGCGGGCCTTGTGCCCGCCCTGTTAACGTTTTGGCTCCCGCCCCATCATCGTTCAGGGCGCCCACAAGGGGCGCCCCTACGCCACGTATTCTTTGATCTTTTCTAATTTTTTCTCGCCTATGCCTTTTACTTTCAAAAGGTCCTCTTTGCCTCTGAAATGCCCGGTATTTTGACGGTACTCAACTATCCGCGCGGCGAGCGTTTCGCCTATGCCGGGGATAACGGATATCTGCTCGGCTGTGGCGGTATTGATATCGACCCTTCGCCCTTCCTTCAATATCTCTTCCACCTGTAAAAGCGTCAACCGTTCTTCAAGCCCGCCCCTGACAACGGTTATCTCCCGGCAAACCGCGAACCGGGTATTGTAAAGCGTCATAGCCCCCGCCGCCAGCAGTACGGACAACATGATCAGCGCCATCTTTTCATATTTATCCAACATATCTCCCCTCCACGAAACCCTAATTATCCCCCATATTTGATTATATGTCAAATCGGTTTTTGCGATATATCACAATTTAGCACAAAACGAAATCGTTTTCAGGATGGGACTGTCCGCTATGATCCGTACAGGGAGGATCCACGCCGGGCGGAGGGGCCCTGGTAGGAGCATAGTGGACAGTCCCATCTCGGTCATCAGGGGTGTCTCCTATTTGGGGCTACGTCACTATTTTTTTCCGATCTCGATCTGATATAACGCGGCGGAGGTTCCGGTTATCCACAGGTGTTTCCCGTCCCATGTGATACCGGTCGCCTGGTCGGCGGGGGATTTGAAAGTACCGGTTATTTTCAGGTTGTCGATGTCCGCCCTATAGACGATACTGCTGTACCAGCTGGTTATCCACAGGTGTTTCCCGTCCCACGCCAGGTGCGCGGGTTCGTATATGCCTTTGATGACGGTACCGCTTAAAATAACGCCGTTCCCGTCAAGTTTGATAAGGTGATACCTGGTGCCGGTCACGCTTCTTGCCCATGTTATCACATAAAGCGCTTCACCGGTCCAGGCCACGCCCGCGGGAAACGCCGGGTCGAACGATA
>JBDRFA010000099.1:0-4176 GCA_043819235.1 Candidatus Omnitrophota bacterium
CTCACCACGTTCAGGCCGTCGGCGTCGAACACTATCTCTATGGAAGAAGCAGGCCCCGTCTCTATGACCGCGTCTTTCCGGAGTTTCATGCCCGTGTACGGCGAAACCCGATTCCCGTCGGCGTTCATATCCACCTTGACGGCGCCTTTGAAATTTATAACGGCGGCTTCGTATATTTTGTCTATACTTGCGTAGGAAATAGCCGCGAACCCTATAAAGAATAATGTGGTTAACACAAATAACTTCTTCATGCAAACGCTCCTTTATATTTATATTTTATGTGATATTATGATCGTCATTAGTAGGAAATTAGCATAATTATGCCTTTAAGTCAATGGGCGGAGGGGAAATATTGGTATTCCTTCACATTGAAACCATTGGCTGTATCTTCAACGGTTATTGCTCCGGAGATGCCGGTTACATAGACTTTCACTTTAAAGCTATTAAGTATTTTCCGCACGTCTTTATTTAAAGACCCCGGGTCGTCGCTTGTAATAACAGCGGCCGCGCCGTTCACTTCGGATAAGAACGCTCTTACCGCCGCGATGCCGCCAAGTTTGCCTCCATGATGCGGTATCTTTATGATATCGGACTTAAGCAGCGGCCCGAAACGCAGCATATCCTCCATCGCTTCCGCGCCCGCGTCGGCGCAGAACAATATCGAGTTGCCGTTTACGGTAATAAGTTTTATGACCAGCGAATCGTCGTTCATATTCCCGTAATAATTGCCTGAGGGAGGGTTAAAGACCATGATCTCCGAACCGGCCGGGCCTTTTATGATATCTCCGGCCTTTACCCTTACGCAGCGCACGCCCTTCTTCCGCGCCTTTTCCAAAAAGTCATTGTACAGCTTTTTTGAACCTTTATCCGTCTCCCCCCAGCTCCCGTCTATTACCGTGCCGACGTCAAAGTTTTCCAGGATGTATAACAGCCCCCCGATATGGTCCTCGTGCGCGTGCGTAAGAATAATGCAATCGACGCGGTTCACCCTCCTCTGCCATAAGTACGGCGCGAGGATATTCCTTCCGGCACCCTTCTCGCTCGAAGCTCCGTCCACCAGCACAGTACTCCCATCGGAAAATTCCATGACGGCGGCGTCCGCTTTGCCGGTATCGAAGAACGTGGCCCTCATTGAGTCCGGGGGAACGCGGACAGCTTCGTTCCATATGAAGATGTTTGCCGCGAAAAGCACGAATGCCGCGGCCGGTATCCTGTTCTTTTTGCCGTAATGGTACAAGACGATCGCTCCCGCAAGAACCGTATAGAATACGGCGATAAGCGCCAGGTTTGGAGCGGCCACTCTTATAAAGGCCATGGGGAGACACCGGATGATGTCCAGCGCGCCGATCAGGGAACGTATCAGGCCGTCACTCACATACGCTATTACAAGCGTAACGGGCAGGAAAAAACCCGCCATCCCCGCGGATATGAGCATGAACCCCAGTATGACCATACAGAAAAGCGCCGGCACCGCCAGTAAATTGGATATTACGACCGAGGGCGTTATCAGGTGAAAATACGCCGCCGAAAGCGGGGCCATCCCTATCCATATCGCGAAAGATAACGATACCGGTTTAAGGAGGTATCTTCTTACGGTGACGCTTCTCTTTTCCCGTAGAGTCCTTTTTTCGATACCGAACAAGGTATCAGTCAGCGGCGTAACGTAAATTATCGATAATACCGCCGCGTATGAAAGGATAAAACCCGGCATGAACAGCTGTGACGGCATGAAAAAAGTTATGAGGAACGCCGAGGCCGCCAAAGCGTCTATCACGCGGGTGTCGCGTTCCAAGAGTTTGCCCGCCAGGACGAATGTCAGCATGATAGCGGCCCTGACCGCTGACGGGCGCGCCCCGGTAAGCGCCGCGAACGCGCAGACGGCAATTATGGCGGACAAATACACCGTAACCCGGCCTGAGCCCGCGAACGTCAACAGGCCCATGACGGCCGCGGCGGCTATGCCCACATGCAGGCCGCTGACCGCGAGCATATGCATGGTGCCGGTCTTAACGAACGTGTCTTTTGTCTCTTCCGTTATCCCGCCCCGGAGCCCCAGGACGACCGATCTCATGACAGCTCCCGGCTGGCCGTTAAGGTATTGCCTGAGTATGGCATCGGCTTTTCCCCGGGCGATACATAACGCGCGCAGGACCAGAAGGACGGGGTTTTTCGAGACCGATGCCCTTAAGTAATATCCGTTTTTGGGAACGGTCATTTTTCCCCGCACACCTGAATTGTCCAGGTACGCCCTGTAGTCGAACGCCGCCGGGTTAAGGTTCCGCCTGATCGAAGATATTTTGCCCCCGGCCACCAGCCTGTCACCCGGCAGCGGCCTCTCCGCGCGGCCATAAAGGTTCACACTTATATCTCCCGAAACAGGAAGCTCTTTCCCGCCGGTAAGAAGTTTTTCTGTCTTCAAAATAAAGTTAGATCCCTCGACTCGGTCACTTCGCCCCCTCGCTCCCCTCGGCTTCGCTCGGGACAAGCGGGATGACAAAGAGGTGTCATCCCGAGCGGCGAACAGAGAGTTGTCATCCCGAGCGGCGAACAAAGAGTTGTCATCCCGAGCGGAGCCCCGCAGGGGCGGAGTCGAGGGATCTAACGTATCATATTCCCCATGCAAGAACGGAACTTCCGGGTCAACACCGCGGGAAAGTCTGCCATACCGTCCGAAACGATACATTTTCCGTTCAGGACTCCCCGTAACCGTACCGTAAACCAGCATTTCTTCTTTAACTTCTGAAATATAATTACTTATGTCGTGCTTTCCCGGCACGGCTGAACTCTCATACCTGAAAACCCCCAGAAAGAAAAAAAAGACGCAAAGTAAAAAATAAAAGAACTTCTGTCTTTTAAAACCCGCCGCAAGAAGCACCAAAACAACGATCAACCCCGCAAGAAGCACCGAAAGTAACACCGACACCGGCACATAAGAAGACGCCACAACCCCCGTCCACATCTTAGCCGCGAGGATACCTGCCAAAAAAAATATTATAGGAACCAGTAATAAATATTTCATAACATAACGTCATCCCGAGCGGAGCCCGCCAAAAACCTCCCTACCCTGTCATCCCAAGCAAAGCCCGCCGAAGGCGGGCGGAGTCGAGGGATCTAACGTATAACCTTGTATAAATCCTCCACAACAAAAAACATACCTCTTTACCCCAAAAATCACGATTTGGGTTTATCTGAACTTCACGTATTCTTTGATCTTTTCGAATTTTTTCTCCCCTATGCCTTTTACTTTCAAAAGGTCCTCTTCGCCTCTGAAATACCCGGTATGTTGACGGTACTCAACTATGCGCGCGGCAAGCGTTTCGCCTATGCCCGGGATAACGGATATCTGATCGGCTGTGGCGATATTGATATCGACCCTCCGCCCTTCCTTTAATATCCCCTCCACCTGTAAAAGCGTCAACCGTTCTTCAAGCCCGCCCCTGACAACGGTTATCTCCCGGCAAACCGCGAACCGGGTATTGTAAAGCGTCATCGCCCCCGCCGCCAGCAGTACGGACAACATTATCAGCGCCATCTTTTCATATTTGTCCAACATATCTCTCCTCCACGAAATCCTAAGAAATCCTGATTATCCCTCATATTTAATTATATGTCAAACCTGTTTTTGCGATATATCATAATTTGGCACAAAACAAAACCGTCTTCAGGATGGGACTGTCCGCTATGATCCGTACAGGGAGGATCCACGCCGGGCGGAGGGGCCCTGGTAGGAGCATAGTGGACAGTCGCATCTCGGTCATCATTAAAATAACAAAATACGGGGTGTTTCCCAGTTGGGGCGGCGTCACTATTTTTTTCCGGTCTCGATCTGGTATAACGCGGCGGAGGTCCCGGTTATCCACAGGTATTTCCCGTCCCATGTGATACCGGTCGCCTGGTCGGCGGGGGATTTGAAAGTACCGGTTATCTTCAGGTTGTCGATATCCGCCCTGTAGACGATACTGCTGTACCAGCTGGTTATCCACAGGTGTTTCCCGTCCCACGCCAGGTGCGCGGGTTCGTATATGCCTTTGATGGCGGTACCGCTTAAAATAACGCCGTTCCCGTCAAGTTTGATAAGGTGATACCTGGTGCCGGTCACGCTTCTTGCCCATGTTATCACATAAAGCGCTTCACCGGTCCAGGCCACGCCCGCGGGAAACGCCGGGTCGAACGATA
>JBDRFA010000100.1:0-4894 GCA_043819235.1 Candidatus Omnitrophota bacterium
GGATGAAAGTATTTATGTTGACAGGGGCGGCGATTGGGGTATAATGCATCTTGAAGAGGGAGTAAATAAGGGGTGAAAGTTTTAAACCACAAGGTTAGGAACATAAGCGCCTTGTGGTTTTTCGCGTCAGGCCTTATTTACGAATTTTATCGTTAACAGGAGGTAGAGAGTAATGGCAACAGGAACAGTGAAATGGTTCAACGACTCAAAAGGGTATGGGTTCATTACGCCGGATGATGGAAGCAAAGATTGTTTTGTCCATCACAACGCGATCCAGGGCGAAGGCTTCAAGTCTTTAGGCGAAGGTCAAAAAGTCCAGTTTGACATCGAGCAAGGCGCAAAAGGTCCTCAGGCTGCAAACGTAACAAAGATATAACAAAACCCGCGGAATAAGGCCTGGCAAGAGATTGCCAGGCCTTTTCTTTTGGACCTGTTACGCGACAGGAAAGTGTAATTCGCGCCCCACATAATAACATAGTACCGTTTATCGATCCAAACCCACAGTTGTACTTGCAAATAATGGAATATATGGTATACTAGTTATGAACATATGTTCATAACGTGCGGGAGGGATATGAGGCCTAAAAAGACGAGGTGGGTTAAGTGCGAGCCGGGGGAGAGGTGTTTCAGACCGGAATGTAAGCCCTCAAAAGAACTGGATGGGGTTTATCTCTCGATCGATGAGTTCGAAGCGGTAAGGCTTGCCGATGTGGAGCGGTTGAAACAGGTGGACGCGGCCGGCAAAATGAGGATATCAAGGCCCACGTTTTCCAGGATAATAAATTCAGCGCATCAGAAAATAGGGGACGCGCTTGTCAATATAAAGGCGATAAGGATAGAAGGCGGTTGTTGTGAAATCATTAAAAGATGAGGGGCGATATGAAGGTCGATAAAAGGACGCTTTTTGCCGTTGGAATAGTTGTAGCGATCTTTGCGGTCATCCTTGTTTATGAATGGGGCGGGGCGCGATGGCCCATTTATTGACAGGGCCGGCTTTGAGTATGCCGTCAATACTCGGCGTGTGTAAGATCGTGAGCCCCAAAGTGCCTGTTGTGTACGCGACCCTTATGTGGATATGCGGTGTTATCGCGGGGCTTGTTTTCTGGTACATTATGCCGGTATTCTTAAAATGAAACGGGAGCCATTTCTGCACAACGCTTTTTACGCAAACTTGACTTTGTAGTCAAAGTAAGCTACAGTTGTAGTCAGGAAGGATAACAAATATGGATATTTTTAAGATTACTAGATCAAAAGCACGAACGAAAATATTAAAACATTTTTTCTTGAAGAAAAATGAGAAATATTATTTACGTCAATTGGAAAGGATATTAGATATTCCAGTCGGCAATATTCGGCGTGAGCTCATCTCTTTAGAAAAGATGGGACTTTTTCTTAAGGAAAAAAAAGGAAAAGAAGTATATTATTTTCTAAATACGGATTTAGGGGTTTTCAAGGAAATAAATAAAATCATATCCAGCACAATAGGGATAGAGGCTATCCTTAAGGAAGGTTTTCAGAAAATCCAAGGAATTCAAATCTCTTTTATTTATGGATCTGTTGCGAAAGGGGAAGAGGATGGTTTGAGTGATGTGGATGTTTTTATAATAGGAGAAGTGGAAGAAGATGTTGTGCTGGGAATTGTCAGGGGCCTTGAGAAAGAAGTTTCGAGAGAGATAAATTATACGATTTTCACTGCAACTGATCTGTTGCGGGGACTTAAAAAGGAAAAGGTATTTTTAAAAGATGTATTGTCCGGGGAAAAGATTTTTTTAATAGGGGATAAAGATGATCTGGAAAAAATTATTAGATGAAGGGAAAATTCAAACGAAGAGTGTGTCCCGGGCAGAAGTAGAAGCGGTGCTTGCTAAAGCTCAGAAAACATTGCGTAGCGCCGGACATTTGCTGGAAGAGGATGAAGAATCCGCATATCAACTGGCGTATGAGGCAATGTTAATTGGTGGCAGAGCATTGATGTTTTCTTGTGGTCTTAAGCCCCGGAGCGTTGGAGCGCATAAAATCACAGTTGAATTCTGCGAAATATTTTTAGGCGAAAAATATAAATTGTTTATTGAAAAGCTTGATCGCGCCCGCAAGAAGCGACATTATTTAATGTATGGTATTGGACAGATCATTTCTTCGACAGAAGCCGGGAATTTAATAGAAACGGCCGGAGAATTTTTAAGCATAATCTGGAAAAATATTGATAATTAAGCAAATAGACCCCGTTATCAATATCGACCTGTCCGGGGACGTTCGATTTTCCCTGCGAGGAGATATGAAGATCGAAGTTTTTGGGCCGGGATGCCCGAAATGCGCGCAACTCGAAAAAGTCGTGAAGGAGGCTCTTTTGGAGCTGAATATTACCGCCGAAGTGGAGAAAGTAAAAGATATGGGAAGGATTGTTGAAGCCGGGATCATGTTGCCGCCCGGGTTGAGTATAAACGGGAAGCTCAAGTCTTCGGGGAAGGTCCCGAAGATCGATGAAATAAAGCGGTGGATCGAAGAGGCAAAGGAGCCTTAATGAAGATCAAGGTTTTATCGGCCCTTTTGTTCTTTTCTTTGTTCGGCGGCAGTTTTATCGGTAACGCGGCGGAGGTCAAGAGCGGCGATGTCCCGGGGAGCCGTCTTATCGTATATTACTTCCACGGTAACGTCAGGTGCGCGAACTGTCATAAGATAGAGAATTATACCGAAGGGACAGTGGAGAATTATTTCAAAGAACAGCTCAGGTCCGGGAAAATAGTCTATAAAATGATAAATATCGAGGAAAAAGGGAACGCTCATTTTATTAAAGACTACGAACTGTATACAAAATCGGTAGTTCTTTCTCTGGTCAAGGATGGAAAAGAAGCTAAATATAAAAATCTTACGAAAGTCTGGGAATATTTAGGGAATAAAACGGCATTTGAGGATTACGAGAGGAAAGAGATAAAGGCGTTCCTGAAAGAACTATAGGCAGGGTTGAATGATACCGATCTTATCGGCTTTATGGCTTGGCATACTTACTTCGATAAGTCCATGCCCGTTGGCGACCAACATAGCGGCTATATCGTTCTTGTCTAAAAAGATAGAACATCCCAAACTGGTCATAATGGCCGGTTTAGCGTATACACTCGGGAGGATGTTCGTTTACGCGGCTTTAGGCGCTTTGATAATGGCCTCTATTGTCAATGTCCCCGTGATAGCTAATTTTCTGCAGAAATATATGAACAGGATCCTGGGCCCGCTTTTGATAGTGACAGGTCTTTTTCTATTGGGTCTTATAAAAATAACCATCCCCGCTTTTTCGCTTTCTCACGAAAAACATGTCGCGTTGGCGGAGGCGGGTCTGGGGGGGGCATTTATCCTCGGCGCGTTATTCGCGCTGGCGTTCTGTCCCATATCGGCCGCGTTATTTTTCGGCAGTCTTATCTCGCTTTCCCTGAACAGCGGCCATGGCATCCTTCTCCCGTGTATATACGGAATAGGAACAGGTTTGCCTGTAGTGATCTTTTCGGTCGCGTTGGCAATAGGCGTTGTGTCTTTATCGCATTGGTTCCACAGGATGGGCAGATTTGAATTCTATGCCCGGAAAGTTACGGGAGGAGTATTTCTTTTGACGGGCATGTACTATTCCTGGAAGTATATTATCGAGGTATTTGTTGAATAAAGAAGCGCCGGGGGCAGGGCCAAACTGTGGTTGCTAAAAGGGTAGAGATAGCTTATAATGGCCCCATGAGTCATGGTTACGGGAGGGAGATTATTGGACCACAAGGTTGTAATAATGGACCTTGTGGTTTCTTTTATTTATTATTCGTTATTAAGGGGGTAAAAAAATGAAACAGGGAACGCAAGGGATTAACCCTTCTTTTTTCGGGTTGGGGATCGCGCCTAAGATACTTGATGTACTGGACAGGATGAAGTTCACGGTGCCCACTCCGATCCAGCATAAATCCATACCCGTGGCAATAGAAGGTAAGGATGTCATAGGAGTAGCGCAGACGGGGACCGGGAAAACGCTGGCGTTCGCTATTCCGGTCATACAGCGTCTTGCCCAGACAAACGGGTGCTGTCTGGTCCTGGTGCCTACCAGGGAGCTCGCTATCCAGGTCGACGAAACGTTCAGGAAAATAGCGCCGCTCTTCGGGATGAAGACGGTCGTTATCATAGGCGGGGCTTCGATGAGCGAACAGCTGTCCGCGCTGAAAAGAAATCCCCGTATTATTATCGCTACGCCCGGCCGGCTCGTGGACCATATGGGCCAGGGCACGGTCCGGCTGTCGGAGACGGCTATCCTGGTCCTGGACGAGGCCGACCGTATGCTTGATATGGGTTTTCTGCCGGACATAAAACGCATACTCAAGGTCATTCCCGTAAAGAGGCAGACTATGCTTTTTTCCGCGACGATACCGGGTGCGATCGTGAAAATAGCGGCGGCATATATGCAGCTTCCCATCCATGTGGAGGTCGCGCCCTCGGGTACCGCCGCGGAACGCGTTACACATGAGTTGTTCGTCGTTAAAAATACCGCGAAAAGGCAGCTCCTGGCGAAAATGCTGGAGACGTATCACGGTCCGATCCTTGTTTTTGCCCGGACAAAGATAGGCGCGCGAAAGATCATGAGGTTCATACATAACCTGGGGCACGCGGCCGCGGAGATCCACTCCGACCGTTCGCTCGCCCAGCGGAAAGAAGCGCTTAACGGGTTCAAGGTCGGGAAATACAGGGTGCTTGTCGCGACCGATATCGCGGCCAGGGGGATCGATGTCACAGGGATAGAACTGGTCCTCAATTACGACCTCCCTGACGATATCGAACAATACGTGCACCGTATAGGCCGTACGGGCCGCGCCGGCCACGAAGGGCGCGCCATCTCTTTCGCGACGCCCGAGCAGGGTAAAGAGGTAACCAGTAT
>JBDRFA010000101.1:0-5885 GCA_043819235.1 Candidatus Omnitrophota bacterium
GCCTTCGAGAACGGCCGAGACGAAATTCACCCTGCCGAAAACCTCGGGGTGCCGGGCACACTCGTCCGTCTTCTTTTTCGCCTCGTCAAATACCCTGCCCTCCTCTTCTTTCCGGCGTTTTTTTGCGTCCTTCCCGAGCGCCTCGAACGCCTTTAAAAAAGCGGGCTTTATCCTTTCCTCGTAATCACCGATGGTCTTTCCGTCTATGTCCGCGTCCCCTTCGATGATCCGCGAAACCCGGCCGAGAATACTTTCGTCAATGCCCTGCCGGGCTTCCCCGGCGAGCTTTTCGTATTCCTCCATGAAACCCTTAAGGCCGGACCTTATCCATTCTTTCGCGGCGCCGCCGGTAAGCGCTTCTATACGCCTTATGCCGCTGGCGACGGAACTTTCGGCGGTTATCTTTATCACCCCGATATCCCCGGTATTGTCGACGTGCGTCCCTCCGCAAAATTCCTTCGACCTGCCGGCCACGGTCACGACCCGCACGACATCCCCGTATTTCTCGCCGAAGAACGAAAGCGCGCCTTCCGCCCGGGCCGCCTCTATCGTCTTTTCCTCTTTTTTCACGGGTATCTTTTCCTCTATCCAGGTGTTCACTATATCTTCCACCTTCACCAGTTCCCTGTCGGACAGTTTCCTTATGTGGGTGAAATCGAACCTCAGCCTCCTGTCATCCACGAAAGAACCTGACTGTTTCACCTGGTCTCCCAGAACCTCGCGGAGCGACGCCTGCAAAAGATGCGTCGCGGTATGGTTGCAGGCCGTCTTTTTTTTTCCGGCCTCATCGGATTCTATAACGACCTTATCGGCCAGCCTGAAACACCCTTCACTGACGACCACCTGGAAGACCTTCCTCCCGTCGACCTCACGGGTATTAACAATATTCATTTTCCCGCCGGCGCCGGCGATCATCCCTTTGTCCCCCGCCTGGCCTCCGGCCTCGGCGTAAAATATGCCGCTCTGCGGCGAGGTCACTATCTCGGCGCAATCTCCCTCGCTTAACCTGTCCGACGCTTTGTCGCCCTTAATAATATATTCCAGGCTCGCCTCAAGCGGAACGGCATCGGAATATGGCGGATTGGGCGCGGCGTTGAAAAGCGCCGGTTTAAAGATAAAATCGCTCACTATATCACTACCCCTGCGCGACTGTTCTTTCCTGCCCTCCATGAAACCGTCGAAACCTTCCATATCCAGTGAGATGCCTTTCCTGCCGGCTTCTTCCGTTATCACGTCGATCGGCAGGCCGTACGTATCGACCAGCTTGAATATCCGCTCACCCGACAGAACTTTATCACCGCCGGATATCATATCCTCAAAAACAGGCATGGCGGCATTAAGCGTATCACCGAACCTTTTTTCCTCTTCCCGTACTATCGCGCTGATATGTTCGTGTTTTTCCGAAAGATACGGGTACGCGTCTTTCACAAGGGCCGCCACCTTCGGCACAAGCCTGTACAGGAACGGGCCTTTCCTTCCGCTTTTCAGATAAGCCCGCCTGATAAGCTTCCTGATAACATAACCCTGCTTCTCGTTCGAGGGCGAAACGCCGTCGGCTATGGAAAAGGTCACGGCACGGATATGGTCCGCCATAAGATAAGCGTCCTCCGCGGCGAGCTCATGCCCGGCATCCTTCATCTCTTTTATTATCGCGTCGACGACGGGTTTGAACAGATCCGTCCCGAAATTCGTCCTTACGCCCTGGATCACCGAAGTTATGCGTTCCAGCCCCATCCCTGTATCAATGTTCTTATTGGGCAGAGGCGCCAGCGTCCCGTCCGGTCTCCTTTCAAACTCGGCGAACACAAGGTTCCACACTTCGACGAACCTGCCGCAATCGCACGCGGGGCTGCACGACGCCGCGCCGCATCCCGCATCCTTCCCCCAATCATAAAATATCTCGGAACAGGGGCCGCACGGCCCGTTCGGACCTTTCGACGGAGCGTCCGCCGGCCAGAAATTATCTTTGGCGCCCAGTTTGACTATTTTTCCCGCGGGCACTTTTATATCGTTAAGCCAGATAAGATACGATTCTTCATCGTCTTTATAAACGGATACCCAGAGAAGGTCCCCGGGAATACCCAGTTCCTTCGTCATGAACTCCCATCCCCACCTGATCGCCTCTTTCTTAAAATAATCCCCGAACGAGAAATTCCCGAGCATCTCGAAAAAGGTATGGTGCCGCGGGGTCCTGCCCACGTTCTCTATATCCCCCGTACGCAGGCATTTCTGGCAGGACGCGGCCCGTTTATAAGTGATGTTGCGGCCCATGAACTGTTCCTTGAACTGGTTCATCCCCGCTCCGGTAAAAAGCAGGGTAGGGTCGTTCCGGGGCATGAGAAGATCGCTTTCCACGACAATATGCCCCTTATCCTTAAAAAATCCCAGAAACCTCTCCCGTATTTCCCCTGACGTCATAACCATTTATTCTTATCCCTTCAAAAAACAAGTTAAGAAATGAACGTTAGCTTTAAGCTTTAGGCTTTAAGCTGTAGGTTTTTTCTCCCCTCACCATTCACCATTCACTATTCACTATTCACCAGAAACGGCTTCTTCAGCCGTTTCCGGATCATATCCTTTTCCGACAAGCAAGCGGTATAATTTCGCCTTCAGTTTTACATCCCCGCTCACGCCGGAGCCCGATCCGCTCAACTTCTCTTTTATCAGTCCCGCGGCGTTCTTCCTGTCGTCTAAAAGATCCGCTTTATCTCGGAACGCCTCTTCCACCGTTCTTTCGTCAATACCTTTCCGTTTTAATTCGGCCCTTAACAGGTTCACGCTCACCCGGGCCGAACGGATCCTGTATTCGACCCATTCTTTCGAGAATTCAAGGTCATCTGTCAGTTTATCGTGTTTAACCCTGGACAGTATCCGGTGCCGGACACCCTCATCATATCCGCGTTCCTTAAGACGGACCTCTAACTCGTGTTCCGTCCTGGCGCGCAGAGAGAGCAGCCTGATACAATACCGCAAGCCCTTTTCGAACTCTTTCTCCTCTGGATCCCTCATAAACCTGAAACACCTCTGTCGCTAAAAACGCGCGCCGCCTTGACTTTACACAACGGGTCCCTTAACGGCCCTGCTTATCTCTTTCTGGATCTTATCCATGATAGAAGGGTTCTCGTTAAGATATACCCGGGCGTTCTCTTTTCCCTGCCCTATCTTCTCTTCCCCGAAAGAAAGCCATGTCCCGCTCTTTTTGACCAACCCCAGTTCCTCCCCGAGATCAAGAAGGCTGGAAGACCGCGATATCCCCTCATCGAACATAATATCAAATTCCGTCTGTTTGAACGGCGGGGCCATCTTGTTCTTCACCACTTTCGCTTTAACGCGGCTGCCTATGACGTTCTCACCCTTTTTGAGCGACGCTATGCGCCTGAGATCGATACGTACCGAAGAATAGAATTTCAACGCGTTACCGCCGGTCGTCGTTTCGGGGTTGCCGAACATGACCCCTATCTTCATCCTCATCTGGTTGATGAAAATAACACAGGTCTTCGACTTGCTGATGGCTGCGGTAAGTTTCCTGAGCGCCTGGCTCATAAGCCGTGCCTGCAGGCCGACATGTGAATCCCCCATATCGCCTTCTATTTCCCTCTTCGGAGTAAGAGCGGCGACCGAATCTATGACTATTACATCCAGGGCATTACTGCGGACCAGGGTCTCCACTATCTCCAGCGCCTGTTCCCCGTTATCGGGCTGTGATATCAGCAGGTTATCCAGGTCCACACCTACTTTTTTCGCGTAAGTGGGGTCAAAGGCATGCTCGGCGTCTATGAACGCCGCTCCCCCTCCGGTCTTCTGCGCGTTGGCGATGATACTGAGCGTAAGCGTCGTCTTGCCGCTGGACTCGGGGCCGAATATCTCGACGACCCGCCCCCTCGGCACCCCATCTATACCCAGTGCCAGATCCAGTCCAAGAGAACCCGTCGGTATCGCGTCCACTTTTACCACGTACCCCTTTCCCATCTTCATTATGGACCCTTCACCAAAATCCTTCTCTATTTTAGTGAGCGCCAGGTCCAACGCCTTTTTTTTCGCCGAATCTTCTACCACTGTTTTCGTTACATCAGGTTTTTTTGCGACGGCTTGAATTTTATCATCTTTTGTCATGGCTCATCCTCCGCTGTTTATTGCACATTAATATTGTGTCTGTCCTATTATACAGACCCGCCCTGTTTTTGCAAAGTTTTTTGTTAGTAATTTTAATGACAATATATATAAAAGTATATGCCCCCTCAAGAAACAAGGGGAAATAACACTTTGTCGCCACATATAAGACACCATTTTAAGGCTTTTTCTTTCATTTTTCACCCAACCGCACCTCACCTTGCGGAAAAAACAAAATTTCCCAGGCCTCTATTACACATGTAGGGGCACGGCGCGCCGTGCCCCTACCGCATTGGATTACCTGTACATAAAAACAAAAAATTAATGAGGATCACTGTCAGGAAAGATCAACAGTATCGAGGGGGGTGTGTATGGCGCCTTTTTCCGTCAGGACGGACTTGAATACTATAATTCTTGATATAAAACTCGAGGCGGGTTCGACATGTATGGACTTTAACAGCCCCTCCAGCTTTTTCTTGTTTTTCGGCCCCTTTATCCGGCCCATCGTGATATGAGGGCTGAACGGCCTCTCGTCCTGCTCGAACCCTTCCAGCGCCATGGCCCCATCCACACGCGAGGCAAGGTCCACAACCTCTCTGGCGCCCTTACCGACCCCTATCCACAGCACCTTCGGCCGGTCCCATCCCGGGAACACGCCTATACCGCTGAATTCTATCGTGAACGGCCGGCACCCGCGTACCGTCTCGCGCAGCCTGGCGGTTATAACAGGGGCCTTCTCTTCCGGGATATCGCCGAGAAACTTTAAAGTAAGATGCACGGTATCCGCGGAAAGCCATTTGATCTCCGCGTCGGCTTTTCTCAGGATATCGGTCGTCCGCAGGAATTCCTTCATAGCTTCATCCGAAAACTCCAGCGCTATGAAACACCTCATCTTACCACCTCACATATTTTCCCTTATCATCTTGAGAACAGCCTCCGCGAACCGGTTTTTAACTGACATGCGGTCGCCTTTAAATAAGACCTTCCTGGCCTTTTTGACCTTTCCCGAGACGAACGCCACATATGCCAGGCCCACGGGTTTTTCCCTCGTACCCCCGCCGGGCCCCGCGATACCCGTGACCGCGGCGGCCATATCCGCGCCCAGCACGCGCCTCGCGCCCTCGGCCATCGCCATGGCGACCTGGCGGCTCACCGCCCCGTGTTCCTTTATAAGGTCCGCGGGAACGTTCAGAACGTTTATTTTAATATCATTCGAGTAGGCGACCACGCCTCCCCGGAAATAAGCGGAACTGCCCGAAACATCCGTTATCCGGCTGGATACAAGCCCCCCCGTACACGACTCGGCAAGAGCTAAAGTCTTCTTCTTTAGTTTTATCGCGCTGGCGATAACCTCTTCCGCCGCCGCGCTTCTTCGAACTTTCCTGCCTGCGGTTCCCATAAAACGCATTATACCGCAATACCGGAAATAACAACAAATAAAAACTGAGAAAAGATAAATTAAGCGCTTTGCCTCCCGATCAATTTATTGACTTTTTAAGGCATTTATTGTAAACTTTTCCTGATCTTAAACTAACGATATTTCATAAGTTAGATTTCCCCTACATCAAAGGTAAAACATGGATAATATAGAACAGCTTTCGCAGAAAGAACTCGAAAAACTGCATGAAAAGGCGAAAAAAGAACTGATCATGCTTTCAGAGATAACGAGTGTCATGATGCAGTCACTGCAGTTGGACCAGGTCCTTTACGCGATATTGACCGCTTTGACGGCCGGGGAAGGGCTGGGGTTCAACAGGGCCATGTTCTTTCTTGTG
>JBDRFA010000102.1:0-9014 GCA_043819235.1 Candidatus Omnitrophota bacterium
GTCATAGGCGTGGTTCCCATAGGCATATGTATATCTCTCATACTCGCGGTCGCCATAGACCAGAAGATAAAATTCAAGAATTTCTTTAAATCCATATTCTTCCTGCCGACGGTTACCGCCATTATCGCGGTGTCGGTCATATGGAAATGGCTTTATGCCGGGGAGAAATACGGGCTGTTCAACTATTTTCTCCTGAAAATAGGGGTGAACCCCGTCGACTGGCTGGCCAGCCCTGCCTGGACGCTGCCTTCGATCATGTTGATGTCTATCTGGGCCGGTGTGGGTTATAATATGATACTTTTTCTGGCGGGCCTGCAGACCATACCGCACGGGATGTACGAAGCCGCGGAGATAGACGGCGCGGGGTTCTGGAAACAGTTCTTCCATATAACGCTCCCGCTTCTCAGGCCCACTCTCGTTTTCGTGACTATGATGAGCTTTATTTTCAGTTTTCAGGTGTTCGAACAGGTGTATATCATGACGGGCGGCACGGGCGGGATAGGCGGGGTGCTGAACAGCGGTTTGACGATAGTCGCGTACCTTTATGATAAAGGTTTCCAGAAGTTCCAGATGGGATACGCTTCGGCCCTGGCCTATATAATATTTTTATGGATATTCGTGCTGACCATGGTCAACAAGCGGCTGATGAGAAGCAATGTTGAATATTAAGCGGAAAAACAAGCAGGTGTTTTGATATGTCCGGACGCGATACAGGTATAAGAAAAGATTCATTCGTGATAAAAACATTTATATATGTGTTCCTCGTCGCCGGCGCCGCGACCATGGCCCTGCCGTATCTATGGATGCTCGTGACATCCATCAAGCCGTTGGACGAGATACAGGCGTTCCCCCCGAGTTTTTTAGTGAAGCACCCGACGCTTGAACCCTATAAGGATCTTTTCCGGATGATCCCGATGTTGAGGTATCTCTTCAACAGCCTTTTTGTCGCGGGGTCTATCACGTTATTTAACGTTTTTGCCACATCCCTTGCCGGATACGCTTTCGCGAAACATAAGTTCTGGGGGAGGGACAAGCTCTTTTTTATTTTTCTGGGGTCCCTGATGATCCCGTGGCAGGTGAACATTATCCCGGGTTTTGTCATCGTGAAGAACCTCGGCTGGCTGAACACGTATAAAGGGCTTATTATACCTTCGATGGCATGGTGCGCCTTCGGCATATTCCTTAACAGGCAGTTCATCTACAGTATCCCGGACGATCTGATAGACGCCGCCAGGATAGACGGGTGTGGCGAGTTCATGATATACCGTAAAGTCATATTGCCGCTGATAAAACCGGTTATCGCCACTTTAGCCATATTTACCTTTTTACAGCAATGGAACAATTTCGTCTGGCCGCTGGTGGTTATCCACACCAGCAGTATGAGGACCATTCCGCTCGCGCTTGCCGTGATTACGGGTCAGTTCGGCGCTAATTTCGCTATGGTCATGGCCGGAGCCGTTGTCGCCACTTTACCTATGCTGATTATCTATCTGCTGTTCCAGAAGCATATTATCAAAGGGATAGCGATGACAGGCTTGAAAGGTTAGCGATTTAGTGGTATAATATTAATATTGTTATACGGACCGCGAGCATTAAAGTATATGCGGGCATAAGGGGTGTTATGGGAAAAAAGATGATTTATCCGGGTATTTTGGTGTTTATCTTCTGTTGTGCATTTACGATATGCGGCTGCGCTAAAGAAGAAGCCGTTACGCCGGAGAAAAGCGTTCAGGCTGAAAAAACGGCCGAAACCTCTGCCCCGGTAGAGTTCATCGTGGCCGAAGAGGATGAAGTGCTGATGTATCTGCCTGTTACAGCGGCGGAAGCGTCAAGCTTTGACCAGACACCGGACTGGGCCCCGGAACCGAACCCTATGGCGCCCGTAGACGGCGATATGTTCACGCGGTGGTCCAGCGATTATACCGAGGGTGAACAATGGATATCTTTTGACCTTGGTACGCCCAGTGTCGTGAGTAACACCATAATAAGATGGGAACGGGCATACGCGACAGTTTATAAGATCCTTGTTTCCAACGATAATGTTAACTGGGAAGAAGTTTATATCGAGACTAACGGTGCCACGGGGGCCAGGGAAGCGAGTTTCAACCCCGTAAAATGCCGGTATGTCAAGATCCTTAGTACGGAACGGGTGAACGATGATTGGGGTATATCGATCTGGGAAACCGAGATATACGGCCCCGCCGCTCAGAATCCGCAGGCTACGGTGACGAAGGAATCTTATCTGGGCAAAGGCGAGGATGAGGCGCAAAAAGAAAAGGCGCGTGAACTCATAAAAGAGTTCGCCGGGAACGTAGTGCCGATGAGCGAAAAAGAATTCCAGAAGGGAGTAGTATATACCTCATGGATGTCGGACGAACTGGCGCTTCCCGTGTCCGATATTACCCTGGTGGGGCTCAAACAGATAGGTATCGATACGGTGGGCATTATGGTCCCGGCGTACCAGGAGGCCCTTGATTCGGAGGTTATTTTCACGAATGACGTTCCTGACGGGGATACACCGACCATTGAAGCCCTGAAGCACGCGGTCGATACCTGTCACGCGCTGGGTATGCGCGTGATGATAAAACCTCATGTCGACCCCCGTACGGATGAAGCCAGGATCAACATCATGCCCTCGGAAAAATGGTTCGACAGTTATGAGGAGTTCATCCTGAGATACGCGCGTTTCGCGCAGGAAAACAACGTGGAGATTTTCGCCATAGGGACCGAACTCGAGGCTACCACTTTTGAGTCATGGACGCACAGATGGGTGCAGGTCATAGATAAAGTGAGGGCGGAATACAAAGGGCTTCTGACTTACGCGGCGAACTGGACCGAATATAAGGAAGTGCCGTTCTGGGATAAAATGGACCTCATAGGCATAGACGCGTATTTCCCTCTTACGGGGATAGCCAACCCGACGGTTGAAGAGCTGGTTGCCGCGTGGAACGTAAAAGCCGACGAGATGGAGAACTGGCTCGGGGAAAAGGGTTTGACGGATAAGGGTATTATTTTAACCGAAATAGGGTATCCTTCAGCCGATGGCGCGAACCGGCAGCCGTGGGTGGCCATATCCAGCATTGAGGACCAGCAGGAACAGGCGGATTGCCTGGAAGCTACGTTCGAGGTTTTAACGAAACGGCCCTGGTTCAAAGGGTATTACCTGTGGCAATACTTTCCTCAGGAAAGGTGGAGTCCTTTAGGGTTTACGATAAAAGGTAAAAAGTCAGAGGAGATAGTAAAAAAATGGCTGGTGACGGCCGAATAACTTGGGAAAAGGAGGATGGGAAAATGAGCAAGATATTAATGGTGCTGGTGGTAGTGGGATTGTTATTCTCGGGCATGGCAGTGCATGCCGAGGAAGCGACGGTTCTGTTCAGTTTTGAGAACGGCCTTGAAGGGTGGGAGATCCCGGACTGGGCATATGAAAAACCCGATCATGTCCAGAAGGAGATCAGCCAGAGCTCGAAGTATGCTAACCAAGGCAAGAGCAGTCTTGAGATAGACGTGGATTTCCCCGGCGGAAAGTGGACCGGGGCGGTAGTCGAGATCATGCAGTATTTTGACTGGTCGGATTACAGTACGATAGCGTGTGATATTTTCATCCCGAAAGACGCGCCGATAGGGCTTAAAGCGGCCATGATACTGACCGTAGGCGACGCCTGGAAATGGGTTGAAATGAGTAAATCATATTCACTCGTGCCGGGCGAATGGGTGACGATGTCCGCTGACCTGAAACCGGGAAGCATCGACTGGAGGAGAGTGCAGGTTGACGACGCGTTCCGCCGGGATGTAAGAAAGATCGACATAAGGGTCCAGTCGAACAATAAGCCCGCGTACACGGGGCCGATCTATGTCGACAATATCAGGGTGATAAAGTAATATAGGCCTGGTTCCTTAGCAGCAAGAGGTGAGCAACGTGAAAAGCGGGCATGTTCCGGCATGTCCCGCTTTTTGTGTTTTCTTTTTGTTGCGCGAACACCGGCAAAGAAGTACAATATAAGCGGTAAAGAACCGTAATATGAAACCGAAACCAAAAAGAGGGCAAGTAACATGTCAAAATATTTTCGTACCGGTGTCTTCGGCCTGGCCGCGTTGAGCTGCCTGATCATTGTTAACCTTACCGGTTGCGGTAAAAAAGAGCAGGGTACGGCAGGGGTTGCCGGACAGGGGGCAAAAACGGCGGAGATGGAAGGAGCGGAAGCGCCTGTACCGTCGTCGGCGCCTATAACGGAAGAAAGGACTTATTACGGGTTTGAAGGCAGCCTGGACGGCTGGGAGATACCGATGTGGACCGAGGGCCAGAGCGATTACGTGGCGAAAGAAGTTACAAATTCAGGCGACGTGGCTTCTGAGGGGGCCTCGAGCATAAAAGTCATAACGAATTTCCCGGGTGGCGCGTGGACAGCGGGCCTGGTCGAGGTTGAACAGTATCTTGACCTGAGCGGTTACCGTGTTATCAGCGCGGATCTGTATCTTCCCGAAAACGCGCCTGAGGGCCTTAGGGTAAAATTGATATTGACTGTCGGTGAAGATTGGAAATTCGTGGAAATGAGCCGCAGCGTGTTTCTTGAGCCGGGGAAGTGGGTCACGATCACCGCAAACATAGAACCCGGCAGTTATGACTGGAAAAGGGTCATTCCGGACGCGGAATTCGCCCAGGATGTAAGAAAAATAGCGATAAGGATAGAGTCTAACCGGAAGCCGGCATATTCCGGGCCCGTGTACATAGATAACGTAAGGGTCGGGAAGTAACGGCGCGGGCGTAATGATCTGTCCATACAGGAAATGCATGTGAGAAATCAACAAAAACCGTTTGAACGGTTTTTTTAAGAAGAGATAGTCAGAACTTATAAAATCTTGTTAGTGATCCGTTAACCGATCGGCAAAAGGAAGGGGTAAAATATGACAAAGAAAAAAGGCAACGAAGAGAAGGAAGAAGTACGAAAAAAAGGATGGAAGCCCGCGGCGGTAATAGTCCTGTTGCTGCTGGTGGCCGGAGCGTTTGTTTTCGTAAGGGTGATCAAACAACAGCCCGGCGGTATAGAGTTCCAGAAAGGCATGGTATACGCGACATGGTCTCCGGAAGGATATATGAGCGAAAATTCCGACGAGTCCATGGCAAAGATGAGACAGGACGGGACGGAGTGGATGTCCATACTCGTCACATGGTACCAGCAGAACTGCTGGTCGGCCGGTATCCATAAAACGGAGACGACGCCGTCTGATGAATCCATTATATACACCATAAGGAAAGCGCGTGAACTCGGCATGAAGGTCATGCTGAAACCGCACCTCGATCTTCTGGATAAATCCGACGGCAGCTGGCGCGGGGAGATCGGCAGCGTGAAAGAGCCGGAATGGGAAGCGTGGTTCCTTGAATATACCGCGTTCATTATGCATTACGCGGATATAGCTCAAAAAGAGAAAGTGGAAATACTGTGTATCGGGACGGAGCTCTCCACTTCCGCCACGACCAAAGGATACATGTGGAAAGAGATGATAGGTAAGATCCGGAAAAGGTATTCCGGGTATTTAACATATGCCGCGCATTGGGACGCGTACCAGGACATCAGGTTCTGGGATGCCCTGGATTTCGTAGGGATAAACGCTTATTTCCCGCTGACGGAAAAAATGATACCTACCGTCGATGAGCTCAGGGAAGGCTGGGGCAAATGGGTGCTCGAGATGGAGGAGTTCCAGGAACGTGTGGGCAAACCCATAATATTCCCTGAAGTCGGGTGCAACTCCGCCGACGGAGCGGCGATACGGCCGTGGGAGCATGTTCCCAGAACTGAAGTGAATATCGAACTGCAGAAAAATTACTACCAGGTACTCCTCGAGACGTTCTGGGATAAGGACTGGTTTTACGGGGTCTACTGGTGGTACTGGGGGACCAACATGAATATGGGCGGGAAATATAACCGCGGTTTTACGCCGCAGAATAAACCCGCGGAAGACGTTATAAGGGAATGGTACGCCAAACCCGTGGCGAAAGACGCCTCGATGTTCGCGAAAGACGCGAAAAAGCAATAGGTCTCGGATCAAGGAGTGTACAACATGCGAGGTTTTCTCGAGAAGGAAAACAGACTGTCGGAAAAGGAACGCCGTAATCTGAGCATACTGGATTCGATACGCAGGGGGATCGAGATATCGCGCGCGGATATATCGAAGATAACCGACCTCAACATCGTGACGATCTCGAACTATGTCGCGAAATATGTGCAGAGCAAGCTGGTGTTCGAGACCGGTCTTGACATCTCCACGGGAGGCCGGCGTCCCGAACTTTTAAAACTGAACAAGGAGTATGGCTACAGTATCGGAATAGACCTGGGTTCACCTGACCTGACGAGCGCGGCGTGGATAGTCGGCATCATTATGGACCTGTCCGGTAAGATCGTGGCCAGGGAGAAGATAAAGAAAGAGAAAGAATCGTTCGAAAGGCTTACCGCGAAGGTCCTTGACATGACGGATACGCTTCTTGCCCGTTCAGGGGTGGCTCTTTCGGATGTAAAGGGCGTAGGGGTGGGCATCTGGGGGGTCATAGACCGTTATCGCGGCATTGTGAGATACGCGGTCGAAGATGAACATATCGTCAGTTACATGGGGCTTCTCGACCGGCTCGAGGAGAAATTCGGAAGCCCCGCTTTTATCGAACATGACGCCGTCCTGGCGGCTTTCGGGGAAAGATGGTCGGGTATCGGTGCCGGCAATACCGCGCAGAACCTTCTTTTTCTCTGTTCGGATTCCAGCTGCGGCATCATTATCAACGGGGAACCATATTACGGCGCCACAAAAAGCGCCGGCGAATTGAACCTCAACGTGCCGTACGAGGGCGAAAACCCCAAAGAGAGGAACTGTTGGGAAAGCTACGATTTCGGGTGCTGCCTGCGTTCAAGAGGTATAGACCTGGGGATACCGCCACGGGCGAGGGCGTATATCCAGGCCCATCCCGGTGAAAGTTCGATAATAAGCGAGATCGTCGGGGGAAAACTGGAAAATATAGATTTCAGCGTGGTTATCGAAGCGGCATCGAGGGGCGATGAAGTCGCGAAAAAGGTCCTGGAAGAAGCGGGGCATTACCTGGGCACAAAAATAGCGTTTTTGATAAATCTTTTCAATCCCGAGGTCATAGTGATCGGCAGGGGGATAGAAAAAGGCGGGGATATATTTTTCGGGGCGGTGCGTCAAGCCGTCAAGAAATGGGCATACGAGGAATCGGTAAAAGTGATGAAGATACTGCCTACCAGCCTCGGGGAAGAAGTCGTTGCCGCGGGCGCGGGCGCCCTTGTCATGCAGGACCTTTTTGCGAAAGCATAGCCTGGCGCCGCGGGGTGTTTAGTTTTAACAAAAGGAGAACGGATGGTGCTTAGAAAATTGATCGCGGTGTTTGTTGTGGTTGTGTTCGCCTTATGCGGCGCGGGATGCGGCGGTAACGTATCCGACAAGAAACAGCTTATCGTATGGCACGTGGGACCCGAGAGCCAGGCCCAGACCATAATGAAACTGAGCGAGAAGTTCACGGAGGAAACAGGAATAGAGGTGGTCTGCCAGGCGTTATCGTGGGGAGACGCGCACAGCAAATACCTTACCTCCATAGCCGGGGAAGTCTCCCCGGATATAGGGTCGATGGGCCTGACGTGGGGGATGGAGTTCGGGGAGCTCGGGGCCATGGTGGACCTCCGGAAGGAATACCCCGAAGACGTCGCGCGGCTCCAGGCGAATATTTTCCCGGGTATCCTGAGGTCAACGCAGATAGGGGATAAGGTCTACGGCATCCCGTTCGATATTTCCGAACACATTTTGTATTACCGCACCGACATGATACCCGTTCCGCCCGGGACGTGGGACGAACTTCTGGCGATGGTGAAGGACCTTAAGTCCAGAGGCAAAGGCATGGTGATAGACTGGGGATCCCTTGACTGGATAGGGTATTCTCCGTTCCTGTGGCAGGCCGGCGGAGATTATTACAGCGAAGATCTTTCCAGGCCCACGCTTGATACTCCTGCCGCCGCGGAGGCGCTGGCGTTCCTGGGCCAGTTGTATAAAGAGGGTGTGCCCAAAACCGCGGTCCCGCTGGAGCAGGGTATGAGGACCGGGGATTATCCGCTGGCGATATCCGGGAACTGGAAGATAGTAAGCCTGACGGTAGGGGCGCCTGAGATAAAGGATAAATGGTCGATCGCCATGCTTCCCAGGGGCCCGTCGGGGAAAAGTACGGCGTTCATCGGCGGGAGGATAATGAGTATATTTTCCCGGTCAAAGAAGAAAGACGAGGCGTGGGAATTCATAAAATTCCTGTTCAAGCCGGAAAACCAGATAAAGATATACGAAACTTCCCTGGAAACGGAGGACGCCTATTTGCCGCCTAATATGAAAACATGGGAAAAGTTGCCCATGAAAGCCGAATTCAAGGATATTCTGGAAGCTCAGGCAAACGACGCGAAGGGCCCGCCGCCGGTCCTTTCCTGGGACGCGAGCACAAGGTTCGTGAACCAGGCGATACAGATGGTCATTTTGAAGAACTCGGACCCCGCTGAGGAACTCAAAAAAGCGAACGCTGAAATGCAGAAAGAGATGAACAGGAAGAGATAGTTTTAAAAAACGGGGGACATATAAATAAAGGGGACGTTTCATGTTATGCCGCTGGCTTAATATGAAACGTCCCCTTTAAAATCATGTAGGGGCACGGCGCGCCGTGCCCCTACCGTTTTTATGCTTCTTAGAACTGCGCCGAAACTTTTATCACGAATTCCTGGTCCGCCGATGTGTTCCTTCCCCAGAAAGTCAGGCCGTATTGAAGGGCGACGTCTAAAGCTTTACCCTGCCTCATAATATCGTTCCCGCTTAAGAGGTGGAATACAGGGCCTATACGCCATATCGCGTATTCCTTTTCGATCTTTCCGGTGCCGTCATGACAGAATACCCCGTCTATCTCTGATTTAATGAGGAACCATTTTACCGGCCAGAAACCGCCTTCAACGAAGAAAGGCATAAAGTTGCACAGGTCCCTG
>JBDRFA010000103.1:0-2124 GCA_043819235.1 Candidatus Omnitrophota bacterium
AGATGCTAAAAAAAGGTTTTCTTACTTCAAATTCCAGCTATACGACGTACGCCTATTCTTCGGATATCATTGATCTATATCTTGAGGCGACGGATGAAGTCTTTTCACGCATTGGGGCATCACTTAAGGGCGGTTCGGATATCGTCAAAATGTTGGAGGGACCAGTCAAACATGCCGGGTTTAGGCGGCTAACATGATGTTTTTCGGAGGAAAGATATGAATAGCATGGGTAGTATCAAAGACAAGAGCGTTGTGATTGTTGGCGGCGCAGGTCTTTTGGGACGTGAGTTTGTTCGCGCAACCGCCGGGAATGGCGTAATGGCGGTTTTGGCCGATAAAGACGTTGCGCGGGCAAGGACATTTATTGCTGGGTTTTCAAAGGAGCTGAGGTCGCGCATCATGGTTCAGCATGTCGATCTAACATCCAAAAAGTCGCTGGATAACTTGATTCGCGTAGCGAAAAAGCGGTTTGGGCATATTGACGCGGTAGTGAATGCGGCTTATCCGCGTAATAAAAATTATGGGCGGCCTTTTGATAAAGTGACGTATAAAGATTTTTGTGAGAATGTGGATTTTCATCTCGGCGGATATTTTTTGTCTTCGC
Source organism: Candidatus Omnitrophota bacterium (assembly GCA_043819235.1). Classification (GTDB taxonomy): domain Bacteria; phylum Omnitrophota; class Gorgyraeia; order Tantalellales; family Tantalellaceae; genus JBDRFA01. Next base: position 605 of record JBDRFA010000103.1, read on the forward strand.
AGGTTTTCGGCGGATATTTTGTCAGGCATGGTGGTGGGCATATTATTAATCTTGGCTCGATCTATGGAGTCATCCCACCGCGGTTTGAACTTTATGAAGGTCTGTCGATGTCGAGCCCGGTTGAATACGCGGCTATTAAAGCGGGCGTTATCCACATGACGAAATATATAGCTAAGTTCTATAAAGGGAAAAACGTGCGCGCTAACTGCATAAGCCCTGGAGGGATCCTCGATAAGCAACCGGCGGTTTTTCTTAAGCGTTACGGAGAGCAATGCCTCTCTAAAGGCATGCTCGACAAGACGAATATCAACGGGGTTTTGCTATTCCTGTTGTCGGATGCCTCAAGATTTATCAATGGTCAGAATATCATAGTGGATGACGGGTTTACCTTATGATAGGTGAAATATTAAAAAGGGTAAAATTCTGGTTGAATGAGGATCGTTTAGGTCCGGATATGCCACTGACGCATATTTGTCTCTATTTCCCCAGCTGCATGAGAAGACTATGTAATAAAAAGTTCAAAAGGTTTGGGCGGGGAGCGGAATTCCGTCCGGGAGCGTATGCATTCGGGTGTTCCAAAATCGAAATCGGAGATAATGTTGTGATTCGTCCCGGAAGTGTTCTGGCAGCTGACACTCGTCAGGGCGGACAGGGAATCGTTATTGAGGATAATGTTCTGTTGGGGTCATGCGTGCATTTTTATTGCCATAATCATCAATTTGAAGATCCCGATGTTCCGATCATAGAGCAGGGATATGGGCTGTCGCAAAAGGTCGTTTTGAAGAACGGGTGTTGGATCGGCGCGAATACGGTTTTTCTAAAAGGGGTGACTGTGGGCGCTCATTCGGTCGTCGGAGCAGGAAGTATTGTGACGCGGGATATACCGGACGGTGTTGTTGCGGCGGGAAATCCGGCCCATGTGATTCGTAGGATAGGCGAACGAAAAACCGACACTTTTGATATTTGTTCCGAGCAAGTGAAATAGCCAAAATAGCAGTTTATTAAAACAGTAGTTTATAAAGAAAAATTCTCAAGAAGACAGTGTCTTATGGGCAAGCCTGGTCTTAGGATATCCAGGAGAGACCGAGGCGATAAAAGAAACTATGGAATTCTGTTAAGATCTTGATATATGTCTGAGCACCGGCTATCTTCTTTTTCAGCTGAGGACTCCCAGAGTAAATGTCACTGCTCAAATAATATTTATACGTGGGAAAGCGAGAATTGAATATGGATAACGAAATTAGCTTATTGTATAAGATATCAGCGAAGACATCAAGATACGCCGTTCAGATAGCTAGCGTATTAAAGAATGCGCCAATTTATCAGGAAATATCAAAAAGGATACCAAGTCAGCGGACACTTCTTTATTTTCAGCACGCTATAAGACAGGAGATATATTCGTTTGTTAAGGAAGGGATGCGAATTAGTTCGGATAAAAGTATGCTTGATAGTATCCCGAAAGAAGAAAAATATGTATTGGCGCCGTGTACGGGCGCAGTATTATTACTAAAAGAAGTTTG
>JBDRFA010000104.1:0-2747 GCA_043819235.1 Candidatus Omnitrophota bacterium
TCATCGGGGGTTTCATAGACTTCCTTAGGGACGAAATATTCAAAATAGAATATGCCTTTTTTCTTATTTTCCCTTAAAAGTAACAGGCCATCCCGATCAGTTTCCTCAAGCAGGCATCTCTCATCGGGAGTTACCGACGGAACCATAAAACGTCTTGCCTGCATGGCATAACCGCTCAGCGCTATTGAAGGTTTCTGCGAACCTAACCATACTCCCAGTCCGTCGCAATTCTCGTTGACGGAGAAGGATAAAAGTACGAATATTGCCGCAAACCTTATTGCCGCATTTTTTACTCTGCTCATCATACCGACTCTGCCCCTTTTACTGAAATTCCGTTACAAAAACCGTAGGGACGGGCCTTGTGCCCGCCCTATTATCATTTTTGACACCCGTTCCTTTGTTCAGGGCGCCCACAAGGGGCGCCCCTACCCTCAATCAGGTAATATATGAATACGCTTTTTATTGTCCTAATGTGTCATAGGTGATATTATACCACAAGAAAAACCAAAATAAACAGCCTTTTTCTTGCTTTTTTATAGCTAACAATGAAGACCGGCGGGGTAATAGATTAGCTCACGGAAGCAATACGTTTCGCTCAAAACTCAAAAGACTGTCGGGGATCAAGATGCGCTAGAAGTATTTATCCAGAAAGCCCAGAACGCTGTTAACGCCCCTTTTCAACATATTTCCTCCGGGCCTTTCCCGCATCTTTTCCTTCTTCAGATGATCCAGTATCCCCAGGCTGCCGATATACCCTGCCCTGTCCGCAGGAAGGTCCTCGAACGGGCGCGCGATACAGGTGCCGGCCTTGACCGGTATTGACAGGGACGTTTCAAGAGATTCGATAAGGTTATCCTCGAGCGTCCCGTCCCCGGTGACAACAGCTAAGGCCACATTTTCCCATCCCGGCAATAACATAAGTTTTCCACGGATGTCCGCATAGAACCCGGCGCCGTCCGTTAAAATATCATCTGTCCCCGCCCGGAAAACTTTACAACTATTCAGTATCCCTTTATGGAAAATAAGCGCCTCGGTCTGGTCCTGATATATGTTCAGCAAAAGCGCGCCTTTTTCCCTGTCGTCGTCGTTCAATACCCTGAAAGATGAAGCCAGCCCGGAAAACACAAATCCCGCGGGAACGAATCCCGCCCCGGCAATACATTTGGCCATATTCTGTACCGCCGAAGAGTTGACCGTAAGGCTGCTCATTTTAACCCCAAGCTTTACGCCTTCCAGATCGACCGGGTTACATATCTCTTTCTCATCGTCTATACTGAACCCCAGCACGAAGCTGTGCAGTATTTCCCGGTCCAACGGGACCTTCGCGATGGACCCGAGACGCACACATTCGCGTACATCTTTTTCGCTGATGCTTTTTCCATATTTTGACAGGAGCAGCGTCCCTGACGATATAACAGTATTTATCGAAGCCGCGCTTATCCCCGCATATACCTCATGAAAGTTCTTTCCGTTCTTTTTCCTGAGTTTACCCAGGGCGGAGGCTACGGAATCCGTGGCCATCGCGACGTCGACGACCGTTCCCTTTCTGAAACCTTTCGATGCCGTGCGGTAAAGGTCTTCCACCGCATAATCCCCGTCCTTTTTCCACCGGGCGACCACGATACTCATATCCTTACACCCCGCGTCAAACGCGGCAAAACAGTGGTTCATCCCCCCTCCCTCACTTCGGCGCTATGACCGCGGCCTCGAATCTCAGGTCGATATACTCTATATCTTTCATGTCGATATTCGGGTCCGCCAGCATTTCCTTCAATTCGTCAGTTTTTTCCGAAAAACCGTCTATGCCCATTTTTACCGGCACACCGCTGACGTAAAGTATGATATTGTTATTATCGGAAATGTCCATATATTCGACCTTACTTCTGTCTTTACCCAGTTTCCGGTTCAATTGCCCCAGAAGGTCCAGTGCTTTATCCAGCGACCCGTTAGTTATCTTGCCCCCCCTGGGGGGTATATTAAGAAAAAAGTTGATGCCTTTGATCTTTACAAGGTCCCGGGGCACTTCACCCACGGTAAGGACAATTCCATCGGCATCTATTACGACCCCTCCGCCGGAATTTATTACGGCCACCGGAACTCGGGAAACTATGTCCAGCTCCATTCTATCCGGAAAAATTTTCTTAACTTCGACTTTTTTAAGCTGCGGGAAATCGTCCTTTATAAGGCTCTGCACCTGCTTCAGGTCGACCGTGAACATATTCCTCCCGATATAAAGCCGTTTAAGTTTTCCTTCTCCTTCCCGAAAGGAATACCCCCAATCCTTATTAACAACTATCTCCTTTATATCGAACACCGGGCTGTTAAGGAAAAAATACCTGAGGCCGAAAATGCCGCCCGCGATAAAGATAATGTATAAGAAAAATACCGATACCCTGCTTCCCCGCATAAAATTCGCTCCGGGAAAACCCTCCCCGGACCTTTTCCTTTTCTGCCGGGCCATCCCCCGTTTATCCTGCCTTTTCTTCTTCCCCACGCCGCCCCCTCTATGTTATTTCATCCCAGAATTTGGGTTTGTTAAAGCTCCGCAAAGCATCTTAACACACAGTTCGGAAAAAGTCAGGCCTGCGGACTTCGCCGCCATCGGCAGCAGGCTTCTTTCCGTAAGCCCCGGTATGGTGTTTACCTCCAGGACAAATATCTCTCCCTCCGGCGACAGCCTCAGGTCCACTCTTGAAAAACCCCTGCACCCGACGGCGTCATGAGCCGCCCTTCCCGTTTCCTGGACC
>JBDRFA010000105.1:0-7691 GCA_043819235.1 Candidatus Omnitrophota bacterium
GACCGTGGTCGGAAGAGGCGCGAGCCTCGGGGCCAACTCTACGATCGTATGCGGCAATAATATCGGGAAATACGTGTTCGTAGGGGCCGGGGCCGTAGTGACGAAAGACGTACCGGATTACGCTCTTTGTTACGGCAACCCCGCGCGCGTCAGGGGATGGTTCTGCGAATGCGGGGAAAAACTCGATTTTAAAGGCGATAATGCCGGGTGCAAGAAGTGTTCGAAATCCTATGTAAAGTCAGGGGAAAAGGTCAAGAGGGTGTAACCGGGGAGGTTGAAAAGCATGGTCCCTGAGATATCGGTCGTGATACTTTGTTACGGCGCGGGGCAGAGGATATACGGGTTTGTGGCGAAGACCATAAAGCTGCTGGACCGGTTTGTCCCGTCATGGGAGATCGTCCTGGTCGGGAACTATTTCGAAGGCAGGGGTGATACGACTCCCGGGATCGTAAAAGAAATAGCCTCGAAGAGGGATAATATCAAAGTCGTGGCGATGGTCAAACAGGGTATGATGGGTTGGGACGCGCGGAGCGGGCTCGAACGGGCTTCCGGGCGGTATATATGCCTTATTGACGGGGACGAACAGATGCCTTACCGGGATATCGTCAGGGTTTACCGGAAAATAAAGTCGGACGGCCTTGATCTGGTTAAAACGTACCGGGCTTTACGTTATGACGGTTTCGCCAGGATAGCCGTATCGCTGATATATAACACGCTCTTTTCCGTCCTATTCCCCGGGATAAAGGCGTGGGATATGAATTCCAAGCCGAAGATATTGAAACGGGAAGCGTATGACAGGATGGAACTTGTTTCGGACGACTGGTTCCTTGACGCGGAGATCATGATACAGGCGAGGCGGCTCAGGCTTAAAATGGGGCAGGTGCCCTCGAAATTTTACAAATGCAATTACAGGAATTCTTTCGTTAAGGGAAATACGCTTTTTGAATTCCTGAAAAATCTGTTTTTTGCGCGTATCAGGGAGTTTTTTAAATGAAAGATCAAAAGATATTAATGACCGGCGCCGCCGGCAAGATCGGCGGGTTTCTCGTAAAAAGCCTGCTCGATAAGGGGTACGGTAACATAACTTTGCTGTGCGTTACGGAAAACGAAATATCCCGGCTTTCCGGCCTTCGGGTGGGGGGCCTCAGGGGAGACCTTCTCGATGTTAAAAGTTACAGCGCCGCTTTAGAAGGGGTGGATACCGTGGTGCACATGGCGGCGGTAACCCACACGAACGATAAGGCCAGGTACTTCCGGGTAAACGCGGAAGCGACTTTGGACCTTGTCAATGCCTGCAAAGCGAAAGGGGTGAGGAGGTTCATACATGTCAGTACCCGCGCGATATCCGAGCGGGGCGGAGCATACAGCGAATCGAAATCGCTGGCGGAAAAACATGTTTCAGAAAGCGGTCTGGACTGGGTCATTATCCGCCCCGCGGAGGTTTACGGTATTTCCGGTAAAGAAGGCGTGGATATGGTGCTTAAGAACATCCGCAAGTTCCCGGTAATACCCGTTCTGGGGAACGGGAAGTACAAGGTGGCGCCCGTACACATTGCCGATGTGGTCCGGGCGATAACCGGTGTTATCGATAACCCCGGCAGGAAAAACAGGATCTACAATATAGCCGGCCCGGAGGAGTTCACTTACAACGAGTTTATCGACAAGGTCCTTACGCTGAACGGTGTGAGTAAGATAAAGATCCACATCCCCGTATTCATGTTCCGCGCTTTAGCGGAAGTTCTGGCGCTGGTTTTTAAGGACAGGTTCCTGGCCGTGGACCAGATCCCGAGACTGCTTTCCGATAAATCAGCCGATATATCTCTGGCCGCGCATGAACTCGGGTTTAAACCCGCCAGATTGGAGGACATGTTCAACAATGGCTGATTTTGATAAATTTAGTTCGGATTACGAAAATATCCTGGACAAGAAGGCGAAGATCTTCGGCGGGAGTACCGAATACTTTGCCGGATACAAGGCAAAGTACGTAAAAGATTATCTTGGAGCGGGGTTCAAGGGGCGCATCCTTGATTACGGCTGCGGCGTAGGGCTTGTGGTAAGACAGCTGAAAAAGCATTTCGACAAGAGTGATGTCGAAATAACCGGTTATGATATTTCATCGGGAGCGGTTAAGGCCGCCGCGCGGCATATCCCGGATGTCATGTTCACGGACGACCTGACAAAGGTCGGCAGAAAGCCGTTTGACGCGGTGATCATAGCCAATGTATTGCATCACGTGGACGCTGAAGAGAGGGTCACTTTCCTTAAGGACGTAGCAGGGTTAGTGAAAAAAAACGGATATATTTTTATATTTGAACACAATCCGTATAATCCGCTTACGAAGCTGATCGTCAAATTGTGCGTTTTTGACAAAGAGGCCACGCTTCTAAAGTTAAGGGATGTCGCCGAACTTATGCGGAAAGCGGATATAGATATTTTTGAGAAGCGGTACATCGTGTTTTTTCCGCAGGCACTTGGCGCGTTAAGGTTTTTAGAACCCATGCTGGGCCGCGTGGCCATGGGGACGCAATACTTATGTGTCGGAAAGTCACAAGGAGCGTAAGTTGGAGAGGCGGCGGTTTTACATCATTGCGGCTATAATACTGGGCGCGGTGCTTATCAGGGCATATAACATTAACGGGGCGTTGTTCGATTTCAACCCCCTGCGCCAGGCCATGGGTACGGCCATAGCTAGAAATTTTGCTCTCGATCCCGGGTCGAGCTTTTTGCTTCCCCGGGTGGATAACGAAGGCGCGGCTCCCGGCTATTTCATGTTTGAACTGCCGGTATTGCCGTATGCTGTATCGTTCCTGTACAGGATCGTCGGGCAGGCGAACTGGATCTTCAGGCTGCCGGTAATTATCCTCTTTGCTTTTTCCGCGGTTTATTTTTACAAATTATGTTCCCGCGTTGTTGATTTCAGGACCGCGGCCCTTGCGCTCATTTTCTACACACTAGCGCCTGTATCCATTGTGATGGGCAGGGTGTTCCAGGCGGAAAGTTTCATGCTGTTTGCTTTATTCGCGGCGCTCTATTACCTCATAAGGTGGTTCGAAGAAGGGAAGCCGCGCTATCTGTTCGCGAGCACGTTCGCGCTTACGGTCCTGGTCCTCCTTAAAATAACCAACCTTTATGTGTTTCTTTTTATAGCCGCTCTTTTTTTCATATACCGAAAAACGGCGCTTATACCTTATTTCATATTGCCCGCGTGCTTTGTCCTTATGGTCAATTTCTGGTGGTGGGGGATACATTCGGCGGGTGTGAGAGCGGCGTTTCCCACAGATTATACCCAGGTGGCAGGGGACGCGCTTTTTGGGCCGAAATATCTTTTTGAGAGGTTGAAAGAATACTCTTTTTCAGCCGGATACTGGGCGCTTATAGCCAGACAGACCATATGGATAATATTTTCACCGCTCATATTTGTCCTGTTTATCGGGGGGCTGTTCATAAAAAAGCGGCCGGGCCTTACGTTCCTGCTTGTTTCGTGGCTGGTTTCGGCGCTTTTTTTCATTTTCGCCGTGCCGATAGCGGGCGTTCAGGATTATTACAAAATACATTTTCTTCCCGCGGGCGCGATCCTGGCGGCAATATGCTATTTTTATGTTTATGACAAAATAAGGCCCGGAACGGCGAAAAAGATCATTGTCAGCGTGTTCTGGATCTTAGCGTCAGTGAACATATTCCTGATAGTTTTCCCGATCATAAAATACAAGCCGATCTTTGAATGCCAGCAGGATCTCGGCAAAAAAGTCGAGGCCATGACGCGAAAAGACGATCTTGTGCTTACGGCTTTCGGGCCGGACGCGATGCTGCTTTATTACTGCAACCGGAAAGGCTGGTCGGAGTACCTGCCGGCCGGGAAGGACAATATAGGGATTTTGGAACGGCGCAGGGCCGAAGGCGCGGCGTATTTTGTCTGCGGGAACCTGGATGAACTTGATTCGGATCCGGGATTCAAAGAGTATCTTTTCGGGCATTACAACTTAGTCGCGGCCGGGGACAGGCTTTACTCTGAGCCCGTGAAACGGTCTTTGGACTATTTTTCATGGAAAGCGCTCAACGGCGTGAATGAACCTTTCGCCCGGGAAATAAGGAAAAAGCTGGAGCGCAGGTCCCTGGGATATGTGATATTTGATCTAAGGAGAAAACCCTGATGGAGTATTTGGCGAGCGTGATCGTTTTTGCGGGGTTGGCCTTGATCCTCTGGGCGTTGGGGCGGAAGGTGATGGGCCTGTTCCGCGTCGATTCAGGGAGCATCGCGGGAAATGCCGTATTTTCTTTCGGGATAGGGTTTGGGATCATTTCTTATCTGGTGCTGGTTCTCGGGATATTCAAGATCCTGTACCTTTGGGCCGCGGCAGGCGCCTTGATAGCTGTAGCGTTATGTGTTTTGCCCGAAATAAAAAAATGTTTAAACGAAACGCGCGGAGCTCTTTCGGCGGTTAGATCTTTGAAACTGGATAATACCGGCAAAGTCCTTTTGGGTATGACGGGAGTGGCGCTTATTATGACGCTTTTCGGAGCGCTCAGCCCGTCTTACAGCAACGATTCGATGGTGTATCACCTGAAGGACGCGAAATATTTCGCCGAACATCACATGGTGGGCCTTATCCCCGGGGACAGCACGAATTCCCTTTGGCCGTATCTTGTCGAGATGTACTACACGCTGGCGCTTTTATTCGGGCTTTTTCCGATGGCGGGGTTAGTCCATTTTTCCCTGGCATGCGCGGCGGCTTTAGGCGTGTACGCTTTCGTGAAACGATTTTTTTCGCGTGAGATGGCCATTCTCGCGTCGGCCATATTTTTTCTTACGCCGGCCATATTCACCGAAGCGACGCATACTTATGTGGATCTGGGGTCTCTTTTCTACGCGTTCCTGGCGTTTTACGCTTTCGTCCTGTACACGGAGGACAGAAAAATTTCCCGGGCCGTCCTTTCCGGGATGATGTGCGGATTCGGCATGTCAGTCAAATATTTCTTTGTCGTGGTCCCGGTGATCCTTGGGGCCATGATGATCTTTGACGTTTTCAGGACGAGATCGGCCGCTTCGGCTTTCAAGGCATTACTGGTATTTTCGGCCTCGGCGGCCGTGTTTTCCGGCACATGGTATATCCGGCAGTATATTACGAGGGGCACTCCCGTATTTCCTTTTTTCGCGAACATATTCGGGTGCGGGGGATTGGATCCGGAAGTAATCAGATCTCTTTCGGAAGAGTCTATAAGGAGTTCGCAGAGGATGATAGTGAGCCTGAAAAGCCTTTTAAGTTTACCCTGGCGCATGACAATGTCGCCGGGAGAGTTCGGCGGAGAGAAGCTGGGCCCCGTATTTTTGGCCGTAATACCCGCGGTTGTGTTCCTCAGGAAGATCGACCGCAGGCTGAAACTTGTTCTGGTTTTTGCCTCCGCGTATATAGCTTTATGGTTCATCCAGTACCAGCATATGCGGTTTTTTCTGACGGTAGTACCGTTCTTAAGTGTCATTTCCGCGTATATATTGTTTGATGTGGCCGGGACGAAACGGGTCCTGGACAAGATCATTCTGGGAGCGGTATGCGTCCTTCTGGGGCTTTCGGTAATGTTCTCTATTTACCGTAATCTTGAGCCTCTTCGGGTAGTGTCGGGGCTTGAAAGTAAAACGGATTATTTAAAGGCCAACGAGAGGGCCTATGAAGTTTCGATGTATGTGAATAAGGATCTTTCTCCCGGGGCGCGGATCATGGTGGTGAACGAGGCCCATACATTTTTTATCGACAGGGCATCCCAAAGGGAACTCTACTGGTGGATATTTGACCGGTATGATAAGAAATACGATACGCCCGGCGCCGTTATCGGTCTTTTGAAGTCGGAAGGGTTCACGCATATTCTGTATGCCGACCCGGAAGGCGCGAAAAAAGGACAAGGTACGGATGTGCGGCTTACGGAACTTATGAGATCTAAAAGATTCGTAGACGAGTATCTTATTCCCCTGTACGAAAACAAACCTGTTTCCAGGAACGCCGGGAATATTAAATATACGGTTTATGAAATAAAGTCTTAACGGGGCGAACGGAACTCGGGGTTTGGGGAAAACGAAAGAGGGATCCGATGAAGGTAAATATAATAGTTTTGAATTACAACGGTGAAACGCTTGTGCCCGAGTGCATACCGTCGATCATAGCGGCAAAACACGCTTCCCAATATCAGGTGAATATCACCGTTATAGATAACGAAAGCACCGACAGGAGCCTTGAAGCGCTCGGCCGGTTCGGTTCCGAGATCAAAGTGGTCAAACATAAGAACGAAGTTTTCTGTTCATACTACGATATAGTGAAAGACCAGCCGGAGGAAATAGCGGTGCTTTTAAATAATGATATGAAGGTAGATCCCGGTTTCATCGACCCCATGGTAAAAGTCTTTGAATCGAAGGAAGACGCTTTTCTCGCGGCCCCGAAATGTTATAATTATGACGGTACCGCTCTCGAGGGGGGACGCTCTAAAGGTTTTATAAAGTTTGGGTGGTTCGGCGCCCTGGCGCGTTACCCCGGGTGGGAAGAGGAGTTAGACAGGCCCGATCACACGTTCCAGTCCGGGTTCGGCGCGGTAAGGAAAGACAGGTTCCTGGCGCTGGGAGGTTATCCCAGGCTGTACCTTCCGGGGAGGCTCGAGGATTCGGATATATGTTTTCGCGCGTGGAAGAGAGGCTGGGCATGTTATTATGAGCCCGCGTCGGTCGTGTATCATAAAGGCGGGGAAAGTTTTAAAAAAGCGTTCGGGGTAAAAGGGATTTCCGCCATAGACTCCAGAAACAGCCTTTTATTCTTCTGGAAGAACATATCGTACTGGAAATACTGGCTTATGCATGTGTTATTCCTGCCTTTAAGACTGGCCCGCTGGGCCGCGCGGGGTGAAACCGGCGCCGTTAAAGGTTGTTTTGAGGCTTTTACGAGGATCCCGGATGTACTGAAGGCGCGCGCCGCCGAGAAGAAAACGCGTTGCGCGCGAAGCGACAGGGAAATATTCGGTATGTTCAGGTAGAGGGGATCTAATACGTTAGATCCCTCGACTCCGCCCCTCCGGGGCTCCGCTCGGGATGACAACTTTGGGGGATGACAACTCTCTGTCATCCCGAGCGAGGGACCCCGAGCGAAGCCGAGGGGGACCGAGTCGAGGGATCTAACTTGACCCATGACCCGCTTGTCCCGCATAGCCCCGAGCTTGCCGAGGGGAGCGAAGCCGAGGGATGCTACTTGACCCTGTAAGGAGACGGATAAAATGGCGATAAGCGCCGTGATAATTGTTCGTAACGAGGTTAAAAATATAGAGGCGTGTGTCGCTTCCGTGAGCTGGGCCGATGAGGTGGTCGTTGTCGACAGCGGTTCCACGGACGCGACGAGGGATCTGGCCATGCGTTCCGGGGCTAAAGTGTTCGAGCGCGAGTTCGACGATTTCGCCGCTCAGAAGAATTTCGGTATTGAGAAAGCCGCGGGTGAATGGATATTGTTCATCGACGCGGATGAACGTGTCAGCCGTCCCCTTGCCGGAGAAATACTGCGGGCCGTCGCGGCGGGGGAACACCAGGGGTATTATATCCCGAGGACGAATATCATATTCGGCAGGGAGATGAAATACGGGGGGCACCGCGGGGACAAACATCTGAGGCTTTTCAGGAAGGACGCGGCCCGGTTCGAAGGGATCATACATGAGAAGGCCGTTAT
>JBDRFA010000106.1:0-9851 GCA_043819235.1 Candidatus Omnitrophota bacterium
AGTGTGGGTAAGTCGTAGGCGAAGCCGGAGACTTATCCAAGTTCTGTGTGTCAACGCGAAGCGTTGTCCACAGAACGGCACTATCCACAATGTCGGGCTTTCTCCAAAAACTTCTTACTGGAGACTTTGGCGGTAAAGAACACCTTTGCCGCCGATCCGACCGATTTAAAAGTTGCTACCTCCTTTTGGTTTGTTCTTTTTATCTTATCGTAACAAAATTTCGATTTTACTCGATCCTAAAACAAAAAAACCCGACCAGTAAAGGGCCGGGTTTTTACATAAAACCGTATCAGGCGTTTTAACGATACGCTTGATCGGTAGCCGGCTGCCTTTTTCGTCTCTCGTCTCTCGTCGCTCGTCTCTCGTTTTACGAGCGACGGGAACCGTGCGACGTGCGACGATAAGGCCCCTGGTTTTGCGCCCCATTCTTTCGAATGGTTTGCCGTTAATTGCATTAATTGTTTCTCAAAGAACAATACCTTTCGTTTAACCTATCTGTTACAAGTATACCTTGTGTTTTTTTAAAGGCAAGGCGATTTCATCTTACTTTTTTATAACTAACATATTTCTGGTGTTGCGTGTTTCGCGTGTTGGATCCTGCACGCCCTATAATACGGCTTTAACTTGATCAGTATTGTAGCTATGGCACAAAACAAAAACATTTTTATGATGGGGCTGTTCACTATGCTCCGTACAGGGAGCCTCCACACCGGGCGGAGGGGCCCTGGTAGGAGTATAGTGAACAGTCCCATCTCGGTTATCACCAGAAATAATAGTACCAATCAGGTTTAAATGGCATAACCCGGCTAAATGCGGTTTTCCGGGTATCCGCGTTTGAGGAAGCCCGAAGGGCGCGGAAACCGCGCCCCTACGGTGGGCAAATTGCGACGTGCGACGTGCGACGACAAGGTCGCGGACAATTGGGATGGGTTGCGAAAACGTTATGCCCTTACCTTTTCCAGGTCCTTCAGGAACCCCGGGTATGACGTATCGGCGCAGGCGGTATTTTTTATGAGGCATTCCCCGTCCGAAAGCAGTGACGCCACCGCCATGCTCATCGCGATACGGTGGTCGCCGTAACTGTCCAGTTCCGCCGGCCTGAAAATCTTTCCGCCGCCGTTTATCACCAGGCAGTCCCCTTCTTCAAAGATCTCAACACCCAGCCGGAGAAGATTGTCTTTCATGGTCTTGACCCTGTCTGTCTCCTTAACTTTGAGTTCCGATATTCCCCGTATCTCGGTCCTGCCTTCGGCCATGACGGCCGCTATGATCAGCGCCGGGACCTCGTCTATAAGCAGCGGCATCTCTTTTTGCTCCACGACCGTCCCGTGAAGGTCCGACGTCCTCACCCTGATATCCCCCACCGGCTCAAAACCGTCACGCTTATCAAGAATATCGATCCGCGCACCCATTCTTCCAAGTACCGTTATAACCCCGTCGCGTGTGGGATTTAATCCGACATCCTTTAATATGAGATCGGACCTTTTAACCGTAAGGCCGCCAACGATAAAAAAGGCCGCGCTTGATATGTCTCCCGGTACCGTTATATCTTTCGGGGCCAGCTCTTTCAGCCCATCGATCTCCGTCGTCAAACCTTTCCTTGCGATATCCGCTGAAAAATATTCCAGTATCCGTTCCGTATGGTCCCTTGACTGGAACTTTTCCGTAACGGACGTCTTCCCGCCGGCGTACAGGCCCGCGGCGAGGATACAGGACTTTACCTGCGCACTGGGTACAGGCGTCGTGTAACGTAACGGTTTCAGGTTATTTCTGACACCGCGGCTCAATATCGGCGGAAATTTTCCGTTGACCGTATCTATGCGCGCTCCCATCATTTTCAAAGGCTCGATGACCCGGCTCATCGGCCTTCCGGAAAGCGACTCGTCACCCGTAAGCCGTACGCCGAAGCCCTGGGCCGCGACTATGCCTGAGATAATACGCATCGAGGTCCCGGAATTGCCCATATACAGGTCGCCTGCCGGAGCTGTAAGCCCCTTGAGGCCTTTGCCCCTGACCGTAACAACACCGCCCTTCATGGTTATTTCTATCCCCATGGCCCGGAACGCCTCAAAGGTTCGCATGCAGTCTTCACCGGAAAGGAAATTGTGTATCCGGCAATCCCCCCCGGATATCGCCCCGAACATAACGGCCCTGTGCGAAATACTCTTGTCCGGCGGAACCGTCAATTCCCCCCTAAGCCCGCCATCCGCTTTTTTTATTCTCCAATCCATTGTATCTCCTCCCCCCCCACCATTCACCATTCACGATTCACCATTCACCGGCTATCATCCAAGGCCTCAGCGACTTTCCGTATATCCTCCGGCATGGGGATCGTGAACTCGACATATTTGCCCGTACCCGGATGCGTGAATCCCAGGCTTTCCGCATGGAGCGCCTGGCGCGCCATCTTCCCGTCTTTCCCGCCGTATGTAACGTCGCCCAGGACAGGATGGCCTATATGTTTCATATGAACACGTATCTGGTGCGTCCTGCCGGTTTCAGGTTCCAGCCTGAGGAGCGTGAATTTATCGGACCTGCGGATCACATGATAGACGGTACGGGCGGCTTTTCCGTTCGCGTGGTCGACCTCCACCTTTTTCCTGTCCTCGGCATGCCTTGCAAGGGGAGCTTCGATACAACCGTTATCCATTTGAACGCATCCTTTTACCAGCGCTATATACCGTTTTTTGACGGTCCTGTTCTGGAATTGTTTGGACAGTGACCGTAAAGCTTTCGCGTTCTTCGCCGCCACGATCACGCCTGAAGTATCCTTATCCAGCCTGTGTACAATGCCCGGCCTTAATTTGTTATCCGTCTCGGGCAGACTGCCGCAGTGGTAAAGAAGCGCGCTTACGAGGGTACCGTTTTTGTTTCCCGCTCCGGGGTGGACCACCATACCTGCCGGTTTGTTCACTACAACGATCCACTCATCTTCGTAAAGGATATCCAGCGGTATGTTCTCGGGCTCGACGTCATCGACACCCGGAGGGTCCAAAAGCCGGGCTTCCACTTCATCACCCTCATGTAAGGCATAATGCATCTTGACCGCTTTGCCGTTCACACTCACACACCCGTTATCCATGAGAAATCTCACATAGGTCCTGGAATACCCTTCCCCCAGTTTGACGGTGATATATTTATCCACACGCAAACCGCTATTTTCCGCGTCTACGATATGTATCATTTAAATTCTCTTCTTTTTAGAACCGCGTAAAAAACAATGCCGGCGATGAACATTGTTATGCTTATCAGCTGGGAGATCCTGATGCCGGCGATCAGGGCAAGGTTGTCACCTCTCAGAAAATCCATAAAAAACCTGAACACGGAATATAGGATAATATACAAGGCAAAAACATATCCGTCAAAAGTGCGGTTCCTTCGAGTCCTCAGCAAAACGGCGAACAGGATAAAAAGGATAAGGCTTGAATAAGCCTGGACGGGTATACGGGCCACACACTCTCCGGGATAGATCACCCCGAACCCGCTGTTCGTTACCCTGCCGTAACAACACCCGTTCAGGAAACACCCTAACCGGCCGAAAGCCTGGCCAAGAAATATGTATGGCGCGATAAGGTCCGCGGCCTTCAGGAAAGAGATCTTCTTAAGACGCGCCGCCACCATGCCCGAAATAACGGCCAGGATAAAAGCTCCCTGGAAAGCCAGTCCGCCTTCATAGAACATAAGCGCCCTCGCCGGGTTCTGCAAATAGTATTCCCGGTTAATGATGACAAATAAAAGCCTGCCCCCTATGATCCCTCCCACAAAAACGGCTATAAGGCAATCGAGGATGCCGTTAACGGGGACTCCCGCCCCTTTCGCGTCCCTGACTATCAGGATCGCCGCTAAAAGAAAACCGACGGCCACGCAAAGACCGTAAGAATAGACGATGAACAGCCCTGTCTGAAAAATTATACGATGCATATCTCCCGCACCCTCCGCTTTTCCGCTTGCTACTTACCCCTGACATTACCGCCGCGCGTCCTGCCTGAAACGATCATCCCCGCGCCCAGCATAACCGCTCCTGCCGTAATAAAAGTATCGGCGAAATTGAACACCGGCCATACGCGGAGGTCGATAAAATCGACCACATATCCCAGGCGTATTCTGTCCGCCAGGTTGCCCAGGGCCCCCCCGAGAATAAAACAAAGCGCGGTCCTTTCGGCGATATTCAACAAGTGGTTCTTTATCCGGAGAAAATAGATGATAAGTATGATCGCAAGGACCGCGAAGGCCATAAAGAGGCCGGGATGCCCCCTGAATATCCCGAAAGCCGCTCCGGTATTATGAACAAGCGTGATATGGAAGACCTTATTGATCAGGGGGATACTGCCGCCTTGAGAGACCATCTTCCCTATAAAACATTTTGACGCCTGATCAAGGGCCACAATAAGGCATACAATAAGGTAACACAAGGCTATTTGCCCGTTTCTTTTTCCTGTTTCTCCTGGCATTTGATGCAAAATTCCGCCTGCGGCATGGCTTTAAGACGTTGTTTGGGGATCGCGTCCCCGCACATATCGCACCTGCCGTACTTATTGTTATCGATACGTTTTATCGCGTCATCCAGGTCGAACAACCTTTCTCTTTCCCCTTCGGCCAATTCCAGGGAAAACTGGCGGTCGTAGAGGTCCGTCGCCATATCCGCCATGTGAAAAGAGTACCCGGAAAGATCGCCCGAAGCGTCCTTAAAGGATTGATGATTGACCCCGCCTTTAAGGTTTATGATCTCCTCGATGATCTGGGCCTTTTTTTTCACAAGTTCCGCCCTTATGCTTTTAAGGTCCTCTTGTGTGAAAGGCTTATCCTTATCCGTTTTTTTCCTGAAAACCATTACCGCTCCTTTCTGCGATCACATTATAACACCGTTCACATAAATCCGGAAATTCTTTGTGGATACCCACGGTCCCGCTGAAATTCCAGCAACGCCGGCATTTTTCTCCGGACGCTTTTACCACTCCTATCTTTATGCCCAGTCCCGGTATATCTTCAAGGCTGCCGTCATCTTCCGTAAGCGCCTCTGCCTGCGACACCTTGAAAAGAACGCGAAAAAGACCGAGGTTTTCGCGCGTAAACAGGCGCATTTTATCGCTGACCGGATATATCCGTATCGCCCCTTCCAGGGAACTGCCGATAAGCCCTTCCCCCCGTTTCACCTCAAGAAGTTTCATCACATCGCCCCTTAACGATAATATGTCCCTCCACTTATCGTCAAGCGCGGCGTCTTCCCAGCGCGCCATATCTCCGGCGATGTCCGGCCAATCGGTTAAATGGATACTTTCCTCTTTCTTATCGAAAGACATGTATCCCCATATTTCTTCCGCGGTAAAAGGGATCATCGGCGCCATAACACGGCTTAACACGCTCAGGATGTTAAAGATAACCGTCTGCGCGAACCGCCGCTCGCAAGATCCAGGCGCCACAATATACACCGTATCTTTTGAAACGTCAAGGTAAAAAGAACTCACCTCATAAACACAAAAATCATAAACGGCCCTGTACACCTTGTGCAGTTCCCATTTTTCATAATATCCGGAAACGTCCCTGAAAAGACCCGAAAGCCGTGAAAGCATCCACCGGTCCATCTCGGGCATTTCATCCACCTCTACGGCGTCCTTTGAGGGGTTGAAATCGTACAGGTTGCTCACGAGAAAACGGAACGTATTGCGGATCTTCCGGTACCCGTCCGCGAGGCGTTCGAGTATTTCCCCGGAGATCTTGATATCGCCTTCATAGTCACTTGACGCTACCCATAGACGAAGTATATCCGCCCCGTATTCTTTCATGATATCCTGCGGGCTGATGACATTGCCTGTGGACTTAGACATCTTTTTACCTTCACCGTCGACCACGAACCCGTGTGTCAGTACCCGGCGGTACGGCGGCCTGCCGTTCGCGGCCACCGACGTTATAATGGACGACTGGAACCATCCCCTGTGCTGGTCCGACCCTTCCAGATAAAGGTCGGCCGGCGAAGAAAGACCTTCGCGGCGTTCAAGGACGGCTTTATGGCTCACCCCGGAATCGAACCACACGTCAAGGATATCGTCTTCCTTCTTAAAGACCGTATTCCCGCACTTTTTACAGGTTGTCCCTCCCGGCAGCAGGTCTTCCGCATCCTTTTCGAACCAGATGTCGGCGCCTTTCTCCCTGACCAGGCCCGCCACTTTCTTTATCAATACGGAGTCCGTGAACGTTTCGCCGCACGCGGCGCATCTGAAAGCCGGGATAGGCACCCCCCAGTACCGCTGCCTGGAAAGGCACCAGTCAGGGCGCAGTTTGACCATTGAGCTGATCCTTTCCCTTCCGGCCTCCGGCACCCATTCAACGTCCTCGTTTATGGCCTTTATTATCCTTCCCCTGAGATCAAGGTGGTCCACGTTCAGGAACCACTGTTCGGTGGCCCTGTATATTATGGGTTCCTTACACCGCCAGCAGTGCGGGTAAGAATGCTCCACTTCCCCCTCTTTGATAAGCGCGCCGTTCCGGCGCATCTTATCGATTATCGCGCCGTTTGCCTCAAGAATATCACGGCCGGCGAACTCCCCCGCTTCATGCGTGAATCTACCCGCGTCGTCCACCGGAGAGAATATTTCCAGCCCGTACCTTCTCCCGGTGTTGTAATCGTCCTGCCCGTGTCCCGGGGCCGTATGGACACACCCCGTACCGTCCTCCATGGAAACGTAATCGGCAAGGACCACCCTGCCTTCCTGTCCGTCTATGAACGGATGTTCATAGATCGCGCCTTCAAGATCCCTTCCCGGCAAACCTTGCGAAGTTTTTTCTTCGCAATTACAGATCTTAAGAAATCTATCCTTAAGTTTCGACGCGACTATCAGTGCATCTCCACCGGGCCCCTCAAGCCATACATACTCCTCATCCGGATTTAACGCCACGGCCCTGTTCGCCATTAACGTCCAGGGAGTCGTCGTCCATATGACAAAATACGCGTTGGACGTATCCCGGATAAGGTTATATCTCTCCACCCATTTTTCCATGCCTTCACCGAACTTGAATTCCTTCACCCTGAACTTGACAAAAACCGAAGGGGACTTTTTGTCGGCATACTCGACTTCCGCTTCGGCAAGCGCCGTCTCGCACCGCTTGCACCAGTTGACGGGTTTACGGTCCTTGTAAATGTACCCTTTCCCGTAAAGTTCCGACAGGGCCTCCAGTACATCCGCCTCGTATTCTTTTGTAAGCGTCAGATAGGGGTTATCCCAGTCCCCGAACACCCCCAGCCTCTTGAACTCCTCCGCCTGGATACCAACGAATTTCATCGCGTACCTGTAAGCTTTCCGGCGGAAAGCCACCTGATCTATCTGGTGCTTGGTGATATTAAGTTCCTTCAGGAGCTGATGCTCCACGGGAAGCCCGTGGCAGTCCCATCCCGGGATATAGGGGGCCCGGTGCCCCGTCATCGTGAAATATTTTACATATATGTCCTTGAGCGTCTTATTAAGGACGTGCCCCATGTGGATATGCCCGTTAGCGTACGGCGGGCCGTCGTGCAGTATGAAGCTTTTTTCCGCGCCCTTCCGTTTATCCATGATCCTGCCGTATATGCCGGTTTCCTCCCAGATCTTGAGTATCCGGGGCTCCTTCCGCGCGAGATCGGCTTTCATCGGGAACGCCGTCTTCGGCAGGTTCAGCGTATCCTTATACCCTGTTTTATTTTCAGTCTGTCCCATATTTTCAGATAAATCCTTCAACGATCGGTTTAAGTTTTTCCAGCGTTTCCTTCGGGATCAGCTTCCTGTCCGTAATGATCGCGTCACGTAACGCTTCCGAACAGCCGCAGGAACGTTTTCCCGGCATTTCCCGTATGATGTTCTCGAGCATTTTTTTAGAGGTCTCCGCGTTCTTTCTCAGGTTATCGAGTATCATCTCGACCGTAACGGTGCCATATTCCAGCGCGTCATGCCACGAGTCGTAATCCGTTACCATCGCCAGCGTCATATAACAGATCCCGGCTTCCCGTGCCAGCCTCGCCTCGTTTATATTGGTCATACCTATGACATCCATCCCCCAGCTTTTATAAAGGTATGATTCCGCTTTTGTAGAAAAAGCCGGGCCCTCCATGTTGATATATGTCCCTCCGTTATGTATCTTAACCCCTACGTCGATGTTAGCGTTGTATGCCACTTCCCTAAGTTCGGGGCAGACCGGTTTCGCGAACGATATGTGCGCGACTATGCCGGCGCCGAAAAAAGTATCCGGCCTTGCCTGGTTAGTCCTGTCCACGAACTGGTCCACAATAACAACATCAAGGGGGCAAAGATCCTCCCTCAAACTCCCTACCGCTGAAACGGATATGATCCGGTTTACCCCCAGAAGCTTGAAAGCGTATATATTAGCCCTGCAATTCACCTCTGTCGGCAGCAAACTATGCCCCCGCCCGTGCCTGGGCAGGAACACCACTTCCTTTCCGTGCATCTTTCCGATGACAAACTCGTCCGACGGCCTGCCGAAAGGCGTATCCACCCGGCGCCTGCTTACACTTGCCGCCTCAAGCCCTTCAATATCGCTCAATCCGCTGCCGCCGATTATGCCTATTCTATTTTTCATCTCTATCGATCTCCACGACTTTGTTCCTGCCGGTCAGGCCGGTAATTATCGCTACCTTCGACCTCTTGACCTTATGTTTCCCGGCGATCACCCCAACCGGGAGGCTATCTGGTAGATGATATTGACAAGAAGGTTTTTTACCACGCTCAGGACCAGAAAAGCCAGGATCGGCGAAAAATCGATGCCTCCCATCTGCAGAGAAAGCCTGCGAAAGGGCAGAAGTAAGGGGTCGGTCACGGCATATATCACCCGCACTATCTCATTGTACGGGTCGGCGTTGACCCATGAAAGTATGATCCTTATGACAAGAAGGAAGTATAAAATGTTGAATATGAGAGTTATTAAAAGCGCCAGGCTCTTCAATATTTCCGCTAAAATGAACATCGCTTATCCTCCCGACATCTCTCTGGACCGTTCTTTCGCCCTCGTAACGGCCTCTATTATGGCGGCTCTCACGGAATTCTTCTCAAGAACGGATAAAGCGGCTTCCGTGGTGCCTCCCCTGGACGCGACCATTTTTATAAGTTCCCGGGGAGGGTCCAGCGTCTTGTCCATAAGGACCGCGGACCCGTAAAGCGTCCGCGTCACCAGCCGCCTTGCCTGTTCTTCCGTCAGGCCCGCCTTTACCCCCGCGGTTATCATCGCGTCCGCCAGGTAAAAAAGATATGCGGGGCCGCTGCCTGAAACGGCGGTAACAGCGTCCATAAGGTCTTCCTCTATCTCCATTACAGCGCCTATCCCGCTTAAAATGTCCCTGACCTCATCCTTCGCCCTGACCAGGCCGTTATATGTAACGCACGTTATACTCTCCGAAACAAGCGCCGCCATGTTAGGCATTGCCCTTGCGACGGCTATACCGGGACCGAGCCGGTCCATGACCGTACTGATCCTTACACCCGCCATCACCGATATCACCGTCTGACCGGAAATGTCCGCCGATATCATACCGCTCAATTCCGCGAAATCCTGCGGTTTCACCGATATGACCAGATAGTCGGAATGCCGGAGGAGTGACACGAGGTCCCTGACCGGGCAGCCGGTTTTCCCGGATAACAGGACGGCTTTTTCCTCATCCTTGTCCGTAAGTAAAATGGATCCGGGGGCGATAACACCTTTATCTATCAGGCCCTGCGCAATAGCGCTGCCCATATTGCCGCAGCCTATTATGCCTACAACAAACCTTCCCATTGATATCCCCTTTAATATAACTTAATTAATGGTTAAAGTTAGCATACTTTACAGTCAATGTCAACTGACCAGGCAAATGCGCAACGGCGCGACTGGCA
>JBDRFA010000107.1:0-8135 GCA_043819235.1 Candidatus Omnitrophota bacterium
GTCCAGGCCCCCGCAATCGTATATGCTTGTGTGCCCCCCGGAAACAACAACGCCTATGAACGGGAACATTTCCTCAATTCTCCCTTTTCCCAGAAAACAGGACGCGATGTGGGCATGCAGGTGATCTACCCCTATGATCGGCACCCCCGCGGCAAAACAGACCGCTTTCGCGAACGCTATCCCGACAAGTAAAGAACCGCATAATCCGGGCCCCCGGGTCACGGCCACAAGATCTATATCCGGCATCCCGACCCCGGCGTCTTTCAACGCTTTTTCCATTACCGAAAAAATGTACTCGGTATGGTACCGCGACGCGATCTCCGGCACGACGCCGCCGTAATCCGAATGAAGATGCACGCTTGAGGACACCTCACTGGACAGCACTATACCATCCTTCACAACGGCCGCCGCCGTATCATCGCAAGAAGTCTCAATCCCCAAAGTGATCATAACTTATACCGTTCGCAATAGATCAGTCCAAAACTCAAAAAACTGTCGGGGATACCTTCTCATAGCCTCGCAAGCTTGCACGGTTTCCTGGCATATCTCCAGGGGTGTTTGCTATACTCCGTACCGGGAGGATCCACACCGGGCGGAGGGGCCCGGGTAGGAGTATAGCGGACACCCCTGGAGATATTCTCATCGAAAAATCGAACGTCCCCGCACTAAGATGGATCATTTCCCCCCATTCACCAGTTCCGATATGTTAACGAACTTAATGCCTTTACGTTCCATCCCGGGGACGACCTCACGCATGACGCCCACCGTAAGCGTACGGTCGTGCCCGATCGCCACTACGACGCCGCCAGCCAGGGCCGCTTTCTCCACCTTTTTCATCTGTTCCGCGATACGGCCCCGGTCCATATCCGAATCGATGAATATGTCCCTCCTGAGATAAGGGACGCCCGCATCACGCGCGGCCTCGCCGCATATCGAATCTTCCGTGGTACGCGAATCCAGAAAGAACATATCTCTTTTCTTCAGGTCCATCATCACAATGGACATTATCCGGCCATTCGCGGTGGATTTTGACCCCATATGGTTCGATATCCCCTTTGCCGCGTACACGGAAAGGAACGCCCTGGAGATGATATTTTCAACCTCCGCTGTGTCCATATCCATAAGTATGGTGTTCTTTTCCAGATGATCCTTTTTCCCTTCGGGCTCCATGGGCAGGTGCAGCAGCACATCCATATTATTTTTGCGGGCGAATTCGCAAACGCTCTTAGCATAAGTTGTATTCGGCAGAACGGCCAGAGTAACCTTGATGCCCAGGCCCTTCAGGCTTTCCAGGTTCTTCTTTGTGTATCCAAAATCGTCGAGGACAAGCGCCACCATGGGCGGAACAGGCTCTTTTGCGGACACCTTTCCGGCATCAGGTGCCGACGGCGCCGCTTTACCGGCATTCCGTATCCACTGCACCGACTTCTCCGGGCTCGAAATACCGCTCTTTATATCCGTTGTTTTAAGGTTCCACAAGAGCAAAGCTATTCCGGCCAAGACCACACTGATCAATAAGATCACCCGCCGATCCATCCCGCACCTTTTCCTTTAAACCCGACACTAAATGGCCATATCACTGTTCCCTTTCCGCCGCAGGCACTTCTTCTTCCACCGGGACGTTCTCATCCTTCGCTTCCCCTTCCGGGACCGCCTTCTCCATATCCGCCTCAGGCAGAGGGGCCTTATAACGCCTGAATATCTCCGCCCCCTTAAGGACATTTACTGCCGCCTGGAGCTGGTTGTCGTTCTCCAATAACTTTTCCGCCGCATCCTTCTCCACGCCGCCGGTTTTCTCTTCCTGCTCCGGCGGTTCCGCGCCCTTCCCGGCGCCTTCCGGAACGTCTTTATCTTTCGAACGGCGCTCCTCACGCCCCGCGCCTTCTTTCTTCTTATCTTCGTCTCTTGCCTTTTTCTTATCTTCGTCTCTTACCTTGTTGAAGACCTCGTTTTTCTCTTTTTCTTTCTGTTCCTTTTTCTTCGCGATATCATTCGCGCGGCCCGCCGGCTTTTCTTCAACCCATATATCCGGTTCGATGCCCTTATCCCTCAGATTTTTTCCGGACGGAGTAAAATACGCCGCCGTGGTGAGCCTGAGCGCCGACTCATCTTTAAGGGGGATTACCGTCTGGACAGACCCCTTCCCGAACGTCTGCGCTCCCAGAAGAAGCGCCCTTTTATTGTCTTTCAGCGCCCCGGCGAATATCTCGGAAGCGCTGGCAGACCCCTTATTCACCAGTATGACCACAACCATGTCCCTGAATATAGCCGCTTTTTTCGCCCTGAAGTCTATCCTCGTATCGGGTACGCGCCCTTCGGTGTATACGACCATCTCGCCCGGCTCGAGGAAAAGGTCCGAAACCTCCACGGCGGCGTCGAGCAATCCGCCGGGATTGTTCCGGAGATCTATCACGAGGCTCCCGATACCCTTTTTCTTAAGGTCGTTGATACTCTTCCGGAGGTCCCTTGCGGTGCGTTCCTGAAATTCCGTGATCCTCACGTAACCGATATTATCCGCGATAACCATAGGGTTTTTGATGCTTTTCAATTTTATGATCTGCCGGGTTAACGTGAAATTAAGGGCCTTATCCTCGCTTTCGCGGACGACCGTGAGCTTGATCGTTGTACCGGGGTCACCCCTCAGCTTTTTCACGGACTCGTCCAGGGTTATATCCCGCGTTGTCTCCCCGTCGATCTTAACTATCTTGTCATCCGTCTTTATCCCGGCCTCATACGCGGGGGTATCTTCCATAGGCGCTATCACCGTAAGAACCCCGTCGCGCATGCCAACCTCCATCCCGACACCCCCGAATTCACCCCTGGTATCCTCGGTTATCTCCTTGAAACTTTCCGGGTCCATGAACTGGCTGTACCCGTCAAGAGTGTCCATCATGCCTCTGATCGCGCCGTAAACAAGGTCTTTTATTTTCACCGGCTCGACATAATCGCGGGTTATCAGCGAGACAGAATCCGCAAAAAGCTGTATCTGCCGGAACAGCTCCTTACTGTCATCCGCGCCCTTAACAGGCTCCGCACAGACGTTGAAAACGGTGACGGAAACCAGAACAAGCCCCGCGATCACGATAAAGGACCTTATTTTCATGTATCCTCCTAAACAAGTTAGCCCGCCTCCGGCGGGAACATATAACAGTTAAAAAGTTAAAAGTGTAAAAGTTAAAAAGTTCGAACTAATACCAATTTTACGAAATAATTACCTGTAATCTTAGCCCGCATCTGCAGGAAAAACTGTTCTCCCGTAGGAGCGGCCTCCCGGCCGCTACCCCTTACTTTTTCCTTTTTTCACAGCTCTTGTTCGCGGCCGGGAGGCCGCTCCTACGGAATATTGTTTTTAAAATGGGGACGTCACCCATTTTTATGACTTTTTTTATTTTGATTAAATGGGTGACGTCCCCATTTTACTCCGCGAAAAAGTCTATGGTCTATTGTCTATGGTCTTTAGTCCAACTTTGAATTTCCTATACCTTAAATTAAGCGCTTCGCGCGACTTGGGGTATACGGCGCGCTTAATTTATGCCGAGTTTTTTCCTGAGCATTTCATTCACCAGTTTCGGGTTAGCTTTCCCTTTCGTCTCCTTCATCACCTGTCCGACAAGAAAACTTAACGCGTTATCCTTCCCGTTCCTGTAGTCGGCGGCCGGGCCGGCATTCTTCTCTATCACCATAAGGACGATGCCTTCCAATTCTCCCTCATCGGACACCTGTTCGAGACCTTTTTCCCTCACTATGTTTTCAGGCGCCTCACCGGTCGCAAGGTGAGCTTCCAGCACTTCTTTTGCCGACAAACCGCTGATAACAGCTTTCCCCACCATTACAATTATTTTAGCAAGGTTCTCGGGAGTCACACCCAGGCCGTTTATGTCCACGCCCTTTTCCTTCAAGTGTTTCATGACCTCGCCTTTTACCCAGTTAGCCGCCGCCTGGGGATCGTGGCAAAAACTGACGACGCGTTCGTAGTAATCCGCCATATCCTTTTCCGAGATCAGCACCTCTACGTCTTTGGCGCCAAGGCCGTACCGGTCCAGGAACCGCCGCATTTTGTCCTGCGGCAATTCGGGCATGGCCCGGCGTATGCTCCCGATCAGATCTTCATCGACCTCAAAAGGGACAAGGTCGGGCTCGGGGAAATATCTGTAATCCTGCGCTTCTTCCTTTGACCGCATGGATATGGTAACATTGTTCTTTTCGTCCCACAGGCGGGTTTCCTGAACGACCGGCCCGCCGTCTTCCAGCACCCCTTCCTGCCTTCTCATTTCAAAGGCAAGCGAGTCCCTGACGGCTTTGAACGAATTCAGGTTCTTGATCTCCACCTTATTCCCAAGCTTCTTCTCCCCGGTCCTTCTCAGGGAAATATTGGCGTCGCATCTCAAGCTGCCTTCCTCCATATTGCAATCCGACACTTCGAGATATTTTATTATCTGCTTGATCGTGACAAGATAATTATGAGCCTCATCCGGGTCCCTTATGTCGGGCTCAGAAACGATCTCAAGAAGAGGTGTACCCGTCCTGTTAAGGTCGACATAACTATAAGGCCTGTCCGGGTCATGTATCAGTTTACCGGCGTCTTCCTCGATATGAGCACGGGTAACACCTATGCGCCTGGCCGATCCGTCTGCCGCGGTAATGCTTATCTCCCCTTTATACGCGAGCGGCATATCATACTGGCTTATCTGGTAATTTTTCGGAAGGTCCGGGTAGTAATAATTCTTGCGGTCGAATTTAACCGTTTTCTGGATATCGCAGTTAAGGGCGACCGCGACCTTCACCGCGTATTCAAAGGCCTTTTTGTTGAAAACAGGCAGGACCCCGGGAAGCCCCAGGCATACGGGGCATACCTGCGTATTGGGTTCGGCTCCGAAAGCGGTCCTGCACCCGCAAAACGCCTTGGTCTCCGTATCGAGCTGTACGTGCACCTCCAGCCCGATCACTGTTTCATATTTACCCTTCATTAACACCTCTTTTAGGCTATAGCCTATAGCCTAAAGCCTATAGCCTAAAGCCTACAGCTTAAAGCTTACCATCTCCCGCGAACGCCCTGTGATGATCCGTATTACTTTCAAACGCGTAGGCGGCCCGTATGAGGACTTCCTCGTTGAACGGCGCGGCCATGAGCTGCAAACCGACCGGCAGGCCATTCTCCCCCATTCCACAGGGGACGGAAATAGCCGGCAGCCCCGCGAGATTAGCCGGTATCGTGAAAATATCGGACAGATACATTTTCAGGGGGTCATCCATCTTTTCCCCTATTTTGAACGCGGTCGTCGGGGACGTCGGGGTCAATATGCAGTCACAAAGGCGAAAGGCTTCCCTGAAATCCTCCGAGATCTTCGTGCGCACTTTTTGCGCCTTAAGGTAATACGCTTCGTAATAACCGCTGCTTAACGCATATGTACCGAGAAGTATCCTTCTTTTCGCCTCCGGCCCGAACCCCTCGTTCCGGCTGGCGATATACATCTCGATAAGGTCTCCGGCGTTCTTGCTCCTCCTCCCGTAATGCACCCCTTCATAACGGGCGAGGTTCGAACTGGCTTCGGCGGGCGCGATAATATAATAGCAGCTGACGGCATATTTAGTATGCGGCATGGAAATATCGATGGTCCGGGCCCCCATCTTCCTGAAAGCCCTTACCGCTTCATCCACCCGCTCTTTAACCCCTCTCTCGACCCCACCCATCTCAAAATATTCCCGCGGGATCCCTATCGTTAAACCTTCGATATCGCCCGATAAACTTTTGCTGAGATCCGGGACGTCCCTCGTGACCGAGGTGGAATCCCTGTGGTCGTGCCCCGATATCACCTCGAGGATAGCCGCGCAATCCGCTACATTCCGCGTAATGGGCCCGATCTGATCGAGGCTTGACGCGAACGCGATAAGGCCGTACCGTGAAACCCTCCCATAGGTGGGCTTCAGCGCGACCACGCCGCATAACGCGGCAGGCTGCCGGATCGACCCGCCCGTATCGGATCCCAGCGCGGCAACGACTTCGCCGCTGGCGACAGCGGCGGCCGACCCGCCGCTGGACCCGCCGGGGATACGTCCGGTATCCCACGGGTTTCTGGTAGGCCCGTAACAGGAAGTCTCACAGGAAGACCCGAAAGCGAATTCATCCATATTCGCCCCGCTTACAAGAATAGCTCCCTCTTGAGTAAGCTTTTCGATAACCGTAGCGTTGTATGGCGGCCGGAACCCCTCAAGTATGCGAGAGGCACAAGTGGTAAGGTCTCCCCTTATGCATATGTTATCTTTGACCGCCACCGGAACACCCCAAAGGCGCCCCTTTTCCCCCGCCTTGTCCAGTTCCCGGGCGCGCGCGGCCAGGCGGTCCGGCTCGATACGCGCGAACGCTTTAATATCCGCGTCGATCTCCCCTATCCTTTCCGTAATGAACCCGGCGGCATCCTCCAGGGAAAGCGGGTGTTCCTTCTGCCACTTGCGGCACGTGTCTACGCTTTTAAATATATCTTTCATGATCTCAATAATTCTTTATGATCTTCGGTACCACAAAAAAATTTCCGTTTTTCGCGGGAGCGTTCTTAAGCGCCTCTTCCGGAGGAAGGGACTTCGCAGGTTCATCTTCCCTGAAAACATTTTTCATCGAAGGAAGAACATGCGTCGTCGGCTGTGTGTTTTTCGTATCCACTTCGTCCAACAGGTTCACATAATCCAGGATCGCGGATAACTGCCCCCGAAACATACCCACCTCGGCCTCTTCGAACCGCAACCGCGACAGGTTAGCCACATATCGCACAACATCTTCCGTAATATTTTTTTGCCCGTTCTCTTTCTTCATATCGCTTAAATTATCATAACGATAATTAAAAGTCAACTGCCGCCATTAATGATTATTAATATTATGCGCCCTACGCGCGAATGGGGATGACTGCTATGCGCCCCCTGACCCTCTGACACTCTCTTCTTGCGCCCTCAACCGTCTGGTTCATAATCGGTGATCATAACAATCATGGTAAAGGGCGCGGAAACCGCGCCCCTACGTTGGGGCAAATTGCGGCACGCGTAATTCCGGGGAAAATGGACGCGTACCGTCGCTACTCTTCGATCTTTTCCGCTAAAACATCCGCCAGAGCGGCGTAGTTCTGGAGGGAGAGGTCTTCCGCGCGGCTTGAGGGAGAGATGCCGCACTCTTCAAATATTTTTTCCCACGCGCTCCTCGTGAGAGTTCCAAACCCGCCCTCCGATAAAGGGTTCACGGCTTTTTTGCGCCTTTGCGAAAAAGCCCTGCGTATGACGGAGAACATGAGCTTCTCATCCTTCGTCCTGACGCTCGGGGACGGCAGCATCTCGAACCTGACAAGGCAGGAATCCACCTGCGGCCGCGGAAAGAAGGAATTTTTACTTATCTTAAAAAGTTTTTTCGGACGCATATAATACTGCACGTAACAACTGATCGACCCGTACGTCTTCGAACCCGGCCCGGAAATAACCCGGTCGGCATACTCTTCCTGTATCACCAGATAAACAACATCGATACAGCTCCGCTCCTCTATCACCTTCTCGATGATCGGCGTGGATATGTAATAAGGTATGTTCCCGAAAACAAGAATATGCTCCACACCCCCGGCGATCCGACAAATATCGAGGTCCAGTATATCCCCCAGGATAAGCTCTATCCCGGCCTTTTCGAAGAACGGGGCCATTATCGAATATATCCTCTTATCCTTCTCCACCGCCACCAGTTTCCCGCACCGCACGGCGGCTTCAAAAGACATCACCCCGAACCCCGATCCTATCTCCACAACGGTGCGCCCGGCCTCCAGGCCAAACGCCTCCAGGATATTATTTTTCACGTTATTATCAACCAGAAAATTCTGCCCGAGCCTTTTCACCGGCCGAAACCCGCTCTCCCCCCATATCTGTCTAAGATCTTTAAGCATCATGTGTTTTAGCCATAAGCTTTAAGTTGTAAGTTTTAGCTTCGGGAACCCCGCCGCGCGCTTCGCTCAATTTCAATGACATGCACAGGCATTATAAGAGCGGGGGAAGGGTTTGGAGTGAATTGCGATTTTTAGCCAAATCCCGTATTTTTTTGGGCACCCAAAACCGGACGAGGTTTTGGGCGCGAGGACTGTTTGAGCCCGCCAGAGGCGGGCGAGTTCCGC
>JBDRFA010000108.1:0-29191 GCA_043819235.1 Candidatus Omnitrophota bacterium
ACCCAAAACCGGACGAGGTTTTGGGCGCGAGGACTGTTTGAGCCCGCCAGAGGCGGGCGAGTTCCGCAGCGCCAAAAAAATGCGGGATTTGGCGTTAATAAAATCGCTCTGAACGGAAAACCCTTCCCCCGCTCTTATCGCGTCGAGAACATAGCTCACAGTTATCGCGCCACACACATATCACTTACCGGACCTTCCCTGCGGCGATCTGTTCCTGCAGATACTCCAGGACACCGTTCTTATCGACCAGGATTTTGCCGCCGGAAGCCCTTTCTTTTATCTCGACCTTGCCCTGCTCCAGGCTTTTGTTTCCGATTATTACCTGGAACGGAAAACCTACCAGGTCGGAGTCCTTGAATTTTATCCCCGGGGATTTTTCTCTGTCATCTATGAGAACATCGATACCGGCGTCTTTTAATT
Organism: Candidatus Omnitrophota bacterium; assembly: GCA_043819235.1. Lineage (GTDB taxonomy): Bacteria > Omnitrophota > Gorgyraeia > Tantalellales > Tantalellaceae > JBDRFA01. Next base: position 421 of record JBDRFA010000108.1, read on the forward strand.
CTCCGTAAATACGTTCCGCCTCGTTCTTCAATTCCGCATTTTCCTTCTTTACCGGGATCACGATGACTTCACAAGGGCTAATGGATAGCGGCCAGATTATCCCGTCCTTATCGTGGCTTGTTTCAATAAGAGCGGCAAGTATCCTGTTGACGCCGATACCGTAACAACCCATGATAACCGTCCGTTCTTTACCCCCGGCGTCCAGGAACCGCGCGCCCAGCTTCTCGGAATATTTCGTCCCCAGTTTAAAAGTATGGCCTATCTCTATGGCGTGCTTGAACTCTACTGCGCCGCCGCATTTAGGGCACGGGTCGTTCCCGGTTATCACCCTGGCATCGATCCATTCATCCACTTTGAAATCCCTCACGGGATTCACATTGCGCAGGTGTTTGTCCTTTTCATTCGCGCCGCATACGGCATTGACGATACCCCGCAAGGAGTTATCGGCCAGTATCCTGACGTTCAGGCCGGCCGGCCCCGAAAACCCCATAGCGCCGCCGGTAACTTCCTCCACTTTCGCCTCGCTCGCGAGTTCAAATACCCCGGCCCTGAGGTGATTTTTGACCTTTGTCCCGTTCACTTCGTGGTCTCCTCTCACAAGGATGGCTACCGGAGATCCGTCCGCGATACATATAAGCGTCTTAATGATCTCCTCCTGCCGTACGTTCAGGAAAGCGCTCACATCCTCCACACTGCTCACTCCGGGCGTCCGGATCTCCTCCATTTTGCCGGGCGCGTTCGCGCTGACCGGATGCGTTCCCGTGTACTTCACGGAAGCGACCTCCGTACTGGCGGAATACCCGCACCCCGCGCAGAGAACTATCCGGTCCTCACCGATGTCCGAGGGTACCATGAATTCATGCGAAACGGTCCCCCCCATCATCCCGGGATCGGCCTCCACGGCGATATAAGGCAGGCCGCATCTTTCAAAGATCCGGCAATACGCGTCATACATTTTTTTATAGCTTTTCTCCATGGATCCGGCGTCTATATCAAAACTGTACGCGTCTTTCATGATGAACTCACAGCTTCGGATCACGCCAAACCGGGACCTGACTTCGTCCCTGAACTTTGTCTGTATCTGGAACAGGATGAGGGGAAGGTCCTTGTATGAGCGCACTTCGCCCGCTACAAGGTCCGTTACGATCTCCTCGTGGGTCGGGCCCAGCACCAGTTCCCTGCCGTGCCGGTCGATTATCTTCATCATCACCGCCCCGATATCATCGTAACGTCCCGTCTTTTTCCACAGTTCCGGCGGCTGCAGCGCCGGCATCAAAAGTTCCGAAGCGCCGGCCCTTTCCATCTCTTCGCGGATAATGCCCTCGGCTTTACGTAATGCCTTATATCCCATCGGAAGATATGTGTACGCTCCGGAGGCAAGCCGTCTGATCAAGCCCGCTCTCATCATAAGCTTATGACTTATGGCCTCCGCTTCCTGCGGATCTTCTTTTAAAGTAGGAATAAACGCGCTCGACCACCTCATATCCTCTTCTCCTTCTGTTATAAACGTTTACCCTTGTGGAACTTTTTTCGCAAGTCAGAGTTCACTCGTCTATCATCCGTAACAACTCATCCACGGCGGCTGATGCCGCTACCGTTTTTATGATCTTTCCGGCCCGGAAAATCGCGCCTTTTCCTTTCCCGAACGCTATCCCGATATCGGCCGCTTTCGCTTCCCCCGGACCGTTAACCTCACACCCCATAACAGCAATAACCTTGAAGCTTGAAGCTTGAAGCTTGAAGCTCTTGATCTTCCGTTCCAGTTCCCCGGCTATCGACACAAGGTCCACCTGGCAGCGCCCGCATGTCGGGCAGGCAATTATCTCAGGGCCGAACGATCTGGACCCCGCGGCGGAAAGTATCCGCCGGGCCACATCGACCTCGCATACAGGGTCTCCCGTGAGCGACACCCGTATCGTATCCCCGATGCCGTCCATGAGCAAAGCCCCTATACCCATGCTTGACTTCACTATCCCGTTCGAGGGAAGCCCCGCGGCCGTGATCCCTATATGAAAAGGATAATCACACGATCCGGCCATTTTCCTGTATGCCATTACAGTAGAGGCCACATCCGAAGATTTAAGAGAAATGACGATATTGTCGAACCCCCTGCGCCTGAAAAGGTCCAGATATCCCGAGAGCGCGCTTACCATGGCATCAGGCGGAGACAACCGTGAAGTTGTGATATCCTTTAAAGACCCCGAATTTATACCGATCCTCACAGGGATCTTTTTAGCCGCGGCCGCGTCAATGATCCTTTCGACATCATCCGTCCTGCCCATATTACCCGGATTTATCCTTATCTTGTCCGCCCCGTACCGTATGGATTCCAGGGCCAGGCGATGATCAAAATGGATGTCCGCGATCAGCGGTATGTGTATTTTTTCCTTTATCCCGGATATCGCCCTGGCATCTTCCGTAGATTTGACGGCGACACGCACAATTTCACATCCGGCCTTTTCCAGGCGTATTATTTCCCCGACCGTCGCGTTTATATCCGCGGTAACGGTCTTAGCCATAGACTGGATCGCCACCGGATACCCCGCCCCGATCTTAACCCCGCCTATATCAACCGTCCTAGTCTTCCTGCGTTCTATCATCGTGCTCCGTCCGGTTCGCGTTCGTATAGCTGGTCCGCATAAGAACATTTATAAGGGTTTAACTTGACCGGTATTGCAGTAATGGTCCAAAACTAAAACATTTTATCAGGATGGGACCGTTCACTATGCTCCGTATGGGGAGGATCCACGCCGGGCGGAGGGGCCCCAGTAGGAGCATAGTGAACGGTCCCATCTCTTCATCATTGGAAATAGCACCACTAGCCACATTAAAGCCGTATTATTTCCCGACCGGGCTTTCTGTGTGCTGGTCTTTTGATATTTTTTCACCAAATGGGGTGAACTTTTTGATATCCTGCCAGCTTATGAACACAGCGAACGATATAAGCATGACCAGGGCTATCTGTGTTACGAACTCCTGTACTTTCAGGCTTAAAGGCTTCCCGCGGAGTTTTTCCGCCGCAAGAAAGATAATATGCCCGCCGTCAAGTACCGGAAAAGGCAGCAGGTTAAATACCGCCAGGGCCATGCTTATGTGAGCCGTTATTATCAGAAGCGGGACAAACCCCATCTGCGCCGCCTGACCTATCATTCGCCCGATCCCGATCGGTCCGGAAACGGACGTTTTCAGCGGCATCCCTCCCGTCACGATCAGCCATATTCCCTTATACGTCATGCCGGTCAACACAAGCAGCCTTTTCCCCCCCTGATACACCGCCTGCAGCGGATTATACGAAACCGGTATCACTTCACTCCTGGGCGCGATCCCTATCATGGGCCGGGAAATGGTCTGCCCGAAAATATTGGTCACTTTCAAAATGTCCGGTTTGACATCCACGTTTATTATGCCGTTTCCCCGTTTTATCTCCATTTCCAGGGCGGCTCCCCCGGCAGAACCCTTGCTGATCGCGTCAACGATATCGTCCCAGTATTCCATTTTTCTGCCATTGACCGTAAGTATTTTATCGCCCGCTTCTATCCCGGACGTTTCGGCGGGGTATCCTTTAAGCACTTCACCCACTTCAGGCATGAGCGTAGGAACACCTATCATGAATATAACCGAGAAAAGTATGAACGCGAAAATATAATTGGTTATCGACCCCGCCGCGACCACCCAGAAACGGTACCCAACGGGTTTCGACCCGAATTCATACTCTTTCCCCTTGGCGGATCCCGGGTCTTCTCCCGCCATCTGGCAGAATCCCCCGAAAGGGATCATGGAAACCCTGTAATCCGTCTCTCCTATCTTGACCCCGAAAAGCCTTCTCCCCATGCCGAGAGAGAACGCTTCCACGGCGATACCCGCCCTTTTCGCGGCCACGAGATGACCCAATTCATGAATTACTATCAACACGCCAAAAACGATGAAAATTATGATCAGCGTCAACAAGATGCATGCACCTCCCCCGCGGCCCATTTCTCAGAAACGATTATGTCTTCAAGTAAAGGATCGTCTATTTTATCATGTTTTTTAATGATCTTCTCAACAAGACGCACGATATCCGTGAATTTGATCTTCCCGCGCAAAAAAAGATCTACCGCCGCTTCATTCGCGCTGTTCAGGACCGCCGGTAAGGTCCCGCCGGAATCAAGCACTTTGAATGCCAGCGCCAGAGCCGGGAATTTTTTCATATCCGGCTCGAAAAACGTCAGCTTCTTTATCATGCCGAAATCCACTCTGGGAAGGCTGCTTTCCAGTATCTCCGGGTATGACAAAGCCTTCAATATGGGGAACCTCATATCGGGACAGGACAGCGCGGCGCTTATCGTCCCGTCCACGAATTCGACCATAGAATGAATAATGGCTTCCGGGTGTATCACCACTTTGATCTTCTCCGGCGGTATATCGAAAAGCCAGCGGGCCTCCATTACTTCCAGGCCTTTATTCATCAATGTGGCGGAATCAACCGTTATTTTTCTGCCCATATTCCATTTCGGATGGTCCAGGATCTGCTCGATGGAAAGGGAATCGAAATCTTTCTCATCCCTGTGGTTTAACGGTCCGCCGCTGCCTGTCACGTAAAGCGTCCTGACCTCGCTGCTTTTCCTGCCGGACATACACTGCATAATGGCGCTGTGTTCGCTGTCCACGGGGAGTATCATAGCGGAATTCCGCGCCGCCAGTTCCATAAGTATTTTCCCCGCGCTGACCACGGGTTCCTTGCTCGCGAGCGCGACCCGCCGGCCGGCGGAAAGGGCGCTCACAAGCGGCTTAAGCGCCGCGGTACCGGAGATCGCCATGAAAACCATATCAGCCGGCTCCCGTGCCGCCAATCGTTCCAGGCCTTTTTCCCCGTACAATTTCCCGGTTTTTACCGGGGCTTTACTGTCCAGCTCCCCGGCTAACCGTTCATCCCCTATAGCGACGATATCGGGAGCGAATTCTTCCGCCTGCCGGGCAAGAGAAGTGACATTCCTGTTACTGAAAAGGGCTTTAATACGGAATTTTTCAGGATACCGGCGGACAACATCCAGAACGTTTTTGCCCACGGAACCTGTAGACCCCAGAAGGATAATATCTTTCATAATATTGTTTTCACGTAAAAATAAAAAACCGGCGCGGTGAAGAGCAAGCTGTCTATCAGGTCGAGTATGCCCCCGATACCTGCCAGATAAGACCCGGAATCTTTAGCGTTGCAATCCCTTTTTATAAGGCTTTCCGCGAGATCCCCCACCTGACCGATCGTGGCTAAAGTGAACCCCAGGATCAAAAGATGCGGGAACGAAAACCCGGTAAGGTACCTGCCCAGGGTTACGGCGACGATCATGCTGACCAGGATGCCTCCCAGAGTGCCTTCTCTGGTCTTTTTGGGGCTTATCCTCGGAATAAGCTCATTTTTCCCGAATCGTGCCCCTATGACATACGCGCCTATATCCGCGCTCTTCGTAACCGCCACAAGAAAAGCCACCAGATTGGCGCCGTTCTCCAGCAATTTCAGTTTTATGAAAAAGGAAAAGAACCAGCTTATGTAGAAAAGCGCGAATAACGTAAGCGCGGTACTTATAAGATGGTCCCGCGCGTTATCGGTCCTTGTGAACTGCAATGTGAAAGCCAGAAGGCTGGCGGCAACGATAAGCAGAGGTTCCAGGTTCTTAAGCTCCGGCCACCCGCTTGAACTCATAAAAATAACGACCGGGATGAGCCCCCCCGCCACCGTTCCGAAATACCTGTAAATGAATATGCCTCTATTAGCCACCAGCCGGAAGAATTCCATCTGGCCAAGAACGATGAATAACGCGATAACCAGGGTGAACAGCCAGTTGGACACCCCGTATATGACAAACAACACTATGGCCGTTAATATTAAACTGACTATTGTCCGCCGGATGAATTTATCCACCAAACCTCCTTTCCCGCCGCGAATACTCTTCAAGCGCTTTCATGAATTCCGCTTCCCCGAAATCCGGCCATAAGGCATCCGTAATGTAAAATTCCGCGTAAGCGGCCTGCCACAAGAGAAAGTTACTAATACGCATTTCACCGCTGGTACGGATCACCAGGTCAAGGTCGGGGAGACCGTTGGTATACAGAAATTTCTCGAAATTTTTCTCGATAAAGGAAGTAATATCTTCACCGGACGCGGGGACCCTGCTAAAAAGGGCTTTTGCGGCGTCGATTATTTCCTGCCGCCCTCCATAATTCAGGGCCAAAGTCAATATCATGCCGGCGTTGGCCGAAGTCACCTCTTTAGCGTTCCATATCTTCTCCTGCAAAGACGGCGAAAGGCCTTCTATCCGGCCTATCACGTTGAACCTTATGTTATTCCGTCCCATCTTCCCGATATTATCGTTCAGGGACTTACCCAGCAGGTTCATAAGGGCATCCACTTCTTTTTCAGGACGCGTCCAGTTTTCCGTGGAAAAAGTGTACAACGTAAGGGCTTTTATCCCTAAACGCGCGCACACGGTGGTTATAACATCAGCGCTTTTTACCCCGGCCCGATGGCCCATGATCGTCGGCAGGTTCCGCTGTCTGGCCCACCTGCCGTTACCATCCATGATTATCGCTATATGCCGCGGTAATTGCATTAAATGCCTTTTTGGAAACTTTCGGAGGGTCAACTACTTGATGCTCTCCGTTACGTCCTCCTGCCTTTTTTCCACGAACTCCGGCAGGATCACGATCTCGACCCTTCGGTTTTTCGCGCGTCCCTGGATGGTATCGTTCGACGCTACAGGGCGATGCTCGCCATATCCGGTAGCCGACAGTTTTGACGGGGACACCCCCTGCTTCTCGAGATAATACAGGACATTAGTGGCGCGCGCCGTTGAGAGTTCCCAGTTGGACGCCCATTTGGAATGTTTTATCGGCACATTATCGGTATGTCCGCCGACACCTATATTCTTGTCCGGCACCTTTTCCCTTATTATTTCGGATACTTTATTCAGGACCGGAAAAGCCTTTTCCTTTATTTCGGTCTTCCCGGAATCGAAAAGGATATCATCCGACAATATGATGACAAGACCGCGGTCCGTCACTTCAAACGACATCTGATTGTCGGATACCTGGTCCCGGAATTTTTTATCCAATGCGCGCTTGACCTCTTCGAACCTCTCACGTTCTTCCATACGCTGTTTCTCCAGGTCACTGATCCGGGCCTTGAGATCGCTTATTTTTTTCCGGCTCTGGGGGCTCTGTTTATAAAAATTGACCGCGCACCCTGACATCGCCAGGCTGGAAACTATCAACAAACCGATACATAACACTGAATATTTCTTAAACCGCATAACCGCCCCCTTGAATAATTGTTGATCTTTATTCCCCTGCTATTTATATGTTAAAGTCTGCTGCCGGCTCTTGCCTACCGACACAAGCATTATATCGGTCCCTATCAGGTGTTTGATCCTGTCAAGGTACTTACGGGCGTTCCCGGGAAGGTCCTCATACGAAGTAATGCGCGAAGTATCCTTTTCCCACCCCGGGTATTCCTCATAGACAGGTTCACAATTATCCAGGAATCTCGGATCTCCCGGGATGTTATAATACAATTTTCCCTTATATCTGTACGCGACGCATATTTTGATCTTCTTGAGTTCGTCAAGGACATCAAGCTTCGTAATAACAACCTGGTCTATTCCGTTAATATCCACGGAATTCTTGACCAGAACGCTGTCAAACCATCCGCATCTGCGGGCCCTGCCTGTGGTAGCGCCGAATTCCCCGCCTTTTTTCCTTATCGTTTCCATAAGGTCCGGTCCAAATTCCGTCGGGAACGGTCCTTCCCCGACCCTCGTGGTATACGCTTTGACGACTCCCACCACCCTGTCAATACGGGATGGGCCCACCCCGGCCCCCGTACACGCGCCTCCGGCAGTGGAATTTGAAGAAGTCACATAGGGATACGTCCCGTAATCTACGTCCAGGAACGTGCCTTGAGCGCCTTCGAACAGGATGGATTCCCCTCTCTTGAGCGCCTCATTCAAAAGGAAAGTCGTATCGCATACGTACTCCTTTAAGAGTTCGGCATATCCCCTGTATTCGTCAAAAATAGCATCCAGGGGAAAACCCGTAAATCCGGCCGCCCCTTCCATTAATCTGTTCTTTTCTTCTATATTATCCTTTAACCTGTTCCGAAAATATGTTTCGTCATAAAGATCGGCCATACGTATGCCTACACGGGCGACTTTATCGGCATAACACGGCCCGATACCTTTTTTTGTGGTCCCGATCCTGCCTTTTTTCCTGACGGTCTCCCTGAACTCATCTACCTTTCTGTGATACGGGAATATAATATGCGCTTTGTCGCTTATTTTAAGGCGGCCATCTACTCCTATCCCCCGGGACTTTAACATCTCTATTTCCTCGATCAGCGCTTTCGGGTCGACCACCACACCGTGTCCGATCACGCAGGTCTTTCCCTCATGTAATATCCCTGACGGTATAAGATGCAGAACGTACTTCGTCTCACCGATAACGACCGTGTGCCCCGCGTTATTTCCGCCCTGATAACGGACGACAAACTGGACATCCTCGGTTAAAACATCTATAACCTTGCCTTTTCCCTCATCACCCCATTGGGCACCGACTAATACAGTTACCTTTCCCATATAATCCTTCCTTTCATCTCTTTATCGCCTGGGCGGTTGTGGCGGCGGCTGCGGCGGTTGCTGCGGCGGCCGTGGCGGTTGCTGCGGCGGTTGCTGTTGTAAAACCCGCATGTTCTGCTGCTGCTGATACAGATTCTGCTGCTGTTGCTGTAATCTCTGCAGCTCGAGCTGCAGCTGCTGCTGCTGAGCGAGTTGCTGCATGAGCCTGTTAGTGTTAATGACCGTGGCCTCGTTGTTGACCCGCACAAAAAGCCTGTATAATGCCATCTTATCCAGATCCGCCAACCGGCTCGTTATTCCGTCCTCTGTTCCGTAGGAATATTCCATGTTGCCTTTTTCATCCGGCTTACTCACGGAAAGCCCCTTTATTATCTGAACGATCTCGGGGAAACGGCCTAAACGCCCTTCGACCACTTCGAGCATCTCCTCTTTAGTAAAGGGAATGTCTTCTTCCGTAAGCTCCTTTCTCTGCTGTTCTCCCGCCGCGTATCCCGAAATACACAAAAATACCATGCCCAGAAAACAGATACCCACTAACACTTTCCTGCGCATATTCTTCATCTGTTTCTCCTTGATGGTGGGGACGTTTCACGCGCAGGGGCACGGCGCGCCGTGCCCCTGCATATTATAACGGAACCCCCTACGGGGTCATCGTAAATATCTTTCTCGCAATATCGGGATATTTAGCAATGAACAAAAGTTCATCCCTGACCAGCGGCTTCTGCGTATGGACATTCGCGTAACGCACAAGTTCAAGTATCTCCGTCGCTTCCTTATCGTCATGAAACTTGACTTCCAGCTTGTGATACACATTGCGGAAGCCTTTGATGCCGCTGTACTCTCCGGCGGTAATGCTCCTTCCCGTTTCGATAACTTCGGGTTCGCCCCTGCCGAGTTCCTCGAAATCATAGAGCTCATAATTCCTTCTGTCTTTCAAAGCCCCGTCAGCATGGATACCCGATTCATGGGCGAACGCGTTATTCCCGACACCGACCTGGTTCACGGGTATTGGTACACCGAAGGCGTAGGAAGCGTATTTGGCTATCCTCCAGGCCATTTTAAGGTTAATATTCGGATCCAGCCTATATTTCGAATTCCCGGTAAACCCGCTTGAATACTTGAGCGCGAGGATACAGCTGACAAGATCGGCGTTCCCCGCCCTTTCCCCCATGCCGTTGACGGTAGTATTGATATACGCGTCAACACCGCAATCGATGGCGGCTTTGGCGCCCGCAACGCTCACGGCCACCACCATTCCCAGGTCGTTGTGGCAATGAAGCTCAACAGGCATCTTCGTCTCGGTCGCCAGGGCCGCTATCCTGTCATAGACCGTGAACGGGTCGTCATACCCGAGCGTATCGCAATAACGTATGCGTTTCGCGCCGGCTGCCTTAGCCGCCAACGCGAACTCTATGAGATACTTCATATCCGTCCTCGAAGCGTCTTCCGCGTTGATACCGATATCTTTGATCCCGCGCTTTTTCGCCAGTTTAACAGCGCTGACGGCGGTTTTAATTATACCTGCCTGGTCCGTTTTGCCTCCGAACTTATTTTTTATCATCTGGTCGGACGTCGATATGGACAGGTTCAGATATTCGACGCTCGTATTTTTGACCGCTTTTTCCACATCTTCGTCTATGGCCCTTATCCAGCCTGAAAGGCGCATCGGGCATATGACCTTGCGCCGGGCCAGCTCAAGATTAGCGTTAAGATAGTTGAACTCGTGTGACGTGAAAGGGAACCCGAATTCGGACTGGAATATCCCCATTTTATCCAGATAGATATTGACGATAGTTTTCTGAAGTTTCGCTAATCCCAGCCTGGACGTCTGTACCCCGTCCCGGTTGGTAACGTCAATAATGCGTATCACATTTTTAAGTTCGCGCGCCATATGCTCTCCTTGAACTTTTAGACTTTTAAACTTTTTAACTTTTAAACCCGGACCTTTTCACTTCTTCCGGGACGGTACCATCACGCGTACCTGTTTTACGTCATTGATATCTTTTACCCGCTTAAGCTTCTTTATGATCGCGGCGGGAACCTCGCTGTCCACGTTCAAGAGGCTTATCGCTTCGCCTGTCTTCTTATCCCTGCCGAAACTCATTTCAGCTATATTGATCCCGTGCTTTCCCAGTAAAGTCCCCAGAGTACCTACGACACCCGGGACATCCCTGTTCGAGACCACCAGCATATATCCGTCAGGTATCGCCTCGACATAGTACTTGTCCATTTTGATCACCCTGGCTTCATTGTTGGCAAAAAGCGTCCCCATGATAAAATGCTTGTTGCTGCCCGTATCGAACTCGACGCTGATCAGGTTCTTAAAATCCGTTATCTTTGAAGTTTTCTTCTCTATAACGTTGATGCCGCGTTCCCGGGCTATCATCAGGGAATTAACATAATTGACCTGTTCTTCCAGGATATGGTTGAACACGCCCTTGAGCAGGGCGCGGGTGATGACCGAAACATTCATGTCCGCCACTTCACCTATGTAGTCCACCGTGATGGACTTGATAGTACCATCGATAAGTTGCGCCTGTATGGATCCAAGCCTCTCCGCCAGATTCACGAAAGGCCGGATGGTTTCAAGCGCCTCTCCCTCCATCGCGGGGATATTCGCGGCGTTACGGAACCCTCTGCCGAGAAGAGCGTCCGAGACCGATTTGGCTATATCGATCGCCACATTGACCTGCGCCTCCTCGGTGGAAGCTCCCAGATGCGGCGTGGTAATTATGGATTCCATCTCCATGACCGGGCTCGCGACAGGCGGTTCGTTCTCGTCTTCATACACGTCGAGCGCGGCGCCGCTCACTTTACCGGCCTTCAGGTGTTTCACCAGGGCTTTCTCATCCACTATCCCGCCTCTGGCGGCGTTAATGATCCTGACCCCTTTTTTCATCTTCTTGAACGCTTTGTCGTCAAGAAGATGCCTGGTCTCTTCCGTAAGAGGGGTATGTATCGTAATGAAATCCGACTCCCTTAAAAGCGTGTCCAGGTCCACGGATTCAACGTTAAGCGCTTTAGCCCTTTCCTGGGAAAGGAACGGATCGAAAGCCAGTATACGCATCCCGAAGCTGAGAGCCCTTTTGGCAAATTCCGTGCCTATGCGCCCGAGACCTATAATGCCTAAAGTTTTTCCGTAAAGCTCGACACCCATGAATTTCTTCCTGTCCCATTTACCCTGTTTTACGGACTGGTTGGCCTGCGGTATATTGCGTGAAAGCGCGAGCATAAGGCTGAAAGCGTGCTCGGCCGTGGATATGGTATTCCCGGCCGGAGCGTTCATCACGACTATGCCTTTTTTCGACGCTTCTTCGACATCAACGTTGTCCAGCCCGACACCGGCCCTCCCGATAACCTTAAGTTTATCCGCGGCATGTATTATCTTCCCGGTCACCGTGGTGCCGCTCCTGATAATAAGCGCGTCATACCCTTTTATCTTCTTTATAAGCTCGCTCTCGGAAAGTTTGGAAACCTCATCGACCTTAAAATTGTTCGCCTTCAGAATATCCACTCCCTCTTTAGAAAGAGGATCACTCACAAGAACTTTGATCATTTTTACTCCCCTCTATTTAAGCAACTCCTGTGCCCTTGCCACTCCCTTGCCGAACTTCACGTCATATCCCATCTGGCTGAGAACTATCTCTACCCCGGCAATGGCGCTTATCGTATCATACGCGTCCATATAGCCGAGATGGGCCAGCCTGAAGATCTTCCCCTTCAATTCTCCCTGCCCGCCCGCTATAGTGATATACTGCTCATCCCGCATTTTTTTCGCCAGAACCGACCCGTCAAAACCCTCAGGCACCTTTACCGCGGTAACGGCATTCGACGCCCTGGAAGCGAAAAGCTTAAGCCCCATGGCCTTCACCGCTTCACGGGTAATGTTCGCCAGACGCGCATGGCGCTCAAGAACGTTATCAAGCCCCTCTCCGAGGATCATGTCCAGGACACTGTCAAGCCCCATAATAAGCGATATAGCCGGGGTCCACGGGGTATCATCCTTCATGTACGATTTTTTAGCCGCCTTAAGGCTGAGATAGAATTTCGGGAGAGTTGAAGATTCCGCGAGTTTCTCGGCTTTCGGGCTGACACTTAAGAACGCGAGCCCCGGGGGCAGCATAAACCCTTTCTGCGAACCGGAAACCACTACGTCCACTCCCCATTCATCCGGCCTCAGTTCGTCAGCGAACATGCCGCTGATGGCGTCGACAACAAAGATCGCGCCGGACTTTGAGACGGCTTTAGCTATACCCTTGATATCGTTCACCACACCCGTCGACGTCTCGCATAAAGTGCCATACACGGCTTTTATCCCGGGGTTTTCTTTTAACATTTTCTCGACAACGGACGGATCCGCCGGTTCTCCCCATGCGACGTCATAGTTCACCGCACTCACGCCGTATGCTTCCGCTATTTCCCCGAAACGTTCGCCGAACTTACCCCCTCTTATCACAAGGGCTTTATCCCCGCCGGACAGAAAATTCACCACGGACGCTTCCATGGCCCCCGTTCCGCTTGAAGCAAATATCAGCACCGGGTTCCGGGTTTGAAAAACTTTTTTCAATTTAATGTTCACGTCTTTCAGGACCGCCTGGAATTGCGGTGTCCTGTGATGGATAATGGTATCGGCCATTTTCATCAGGACTTTCTCGGGCACAGGCGTCGGCCCCGGCGCCATCAATCTATATTTCCTCATATACCCCTTTCCTCCTCTTTCCTGTCAGGCCCTCAGCCGTAGAAGCCGGCCCTGCGGATAAAACTTATTTCTGTATGTTCGCGACAACGTGATCGACGATCCCGTATACCCTGGCTTCCTCCGCGGTCATAAAGTAATCCCTGTCGGTATCGGTTTTTATGCGCTCAAGAGACTGCCCCGTATGCCTGGAAAGAATACCTTCCAGTTCCTCCTTCATCCGGAGTATCTCTTTTGCCTGGATATGTATATCCGCGGCGGCTCCCTGAACCCCTCCCCACGGCTGGTGCACCATGATCCTGGAATGCGGCAGCGAGTACCTTTTCCCTTTTGTCCCCGCCGCCAGAAGCACCGCGCCCATACTGGCCGCCTGCCCTACGCAGTAAGTGTTGACATCGGGCTTGACGAACTGCATGGTATCATAGATGGACATGCCGCTGGTGACGTTCCCTCCGGGAGTATTTATATAAACGTTTATGTCCTTGTCCGGGTTATCCGTCTGCAGGAACAATAACTGCGCGACGACTATGTTCGCGACGTCATCATCGATAGGGGCGCCTATGAAGATGATCCTGTCTTTCAGCAGACGTGAATAAATATCGTATGCTCTTTCCAGCCTTCCTTCCGTTTCTATCACCATCGGCACTATTGTCATCTTATACCTCCTGATAATTTTTGATCTTCCTCGTTCGCTACGCTTTGGTATCTTTCCGTGAAACGGCCGCTTCCGACAAAAGCAGGTCCAGCGTTTTATCCTCCCGGAGCTGTTCCCTCAGCCCGTCCATAAGGTCGCGTTCCTGGTAATATTTTTTCACTTCTTCAAATGGCTGGTTATATGACGCCGCCAGCGCCTTAAGCCAGCCGTCGATATCTTCGTCGGTCACCTCCACTTTTTCCTGATCGGCGATACGGCTGAATATGAAATACAACCGGACCTTGTTCTCGGCGTCTTTACGCAGCTGCCCCTTTATCTTTTCCTGATATCCTTCTATCTCCGCTTTGGCGACACCCTTCTGAAGCAATTCATTTTCCGCTTTTTCGACAAGCACCCTGAGCTGTCTTTCCACCATGGTCTCCGGGATATCGAAAGAATGCGCGGCAAGAAGCTGTTCCATTATCTGGTTCTTCATGCCTATCCGGGCATCCGCTTCTTTCCGGGCCATAAGCTGGCCGCGAAGCTCGGAGCGGACATCCTCCATCGTTTCCTTCCCCATTTTCAGGGCGAGTTGGGGGCCTGTTTCCGGAAGTTTCTTTTCCTTTACGCCCTTGACCTCTACCTTGAACACGGCCTTTTTGCCGGCATATTTCTTATCGGGATAGTTATCCGGCAGGGTAACTTCTATATCTTTCTTGTCTCCCTTTTTCAAACCGCAAAGTTCCTCCCCCATGCCCAGAAGGGACGCTTCTTTGTCCGCTTCGATCCACATATTCTCGCGTTTTTTCGCGATCACCCCGGCCTCGCCATGCGTCTCGACATCACATATCCCGAAATTACCTTTCGCCAGGGGCCCGTCTATATCGATGAATTCCGCGTGCATATTCCTGATGCGGGATGTAACCTCCTCTACTTCGGCATCCGTCACCTCGATAGCGGAAGACGCGGCTTTCAGCCCCTTATATTTTTTAAGGGCCACCGCCGGGGAAGTATCCACTTTTGCCTTGAACGTGAGCGCGCCTGACATTTCTATGGCGACTTCCGAGATCTCAGGATAACTCACCGGTTCTATGCCATGTTCTTTCAGGGCCTGCTGGTACGCCACAGGGATCATACGCCTTTTTACTTCATCCATGGCGTCTTCGGCGTGCTTTTTGCGCACAATGTCCAAGGGGGCCTTTCCCGGCCTGAAACCGGGTATTTTCGCCTCTTTTCTTATATCTTCCAACACGACCGAGAACAATTCCTCAACCGCCTCTTTAGGCATTTCTATCTCGAACTGCCTGCCCGTACCGGACATTTTTTTTATCTTACACTTCATTGACGGCTACCTTCCTTTTTTTAAGGGTCAAGTAGCAAGGGTCAAGGGTCAAGATATTTTCATATTATATCCCCGCTATATTTCTTCTCCCCCTTGACCCTCTATAACTCCAACGCTATAACGTCAGAAATTCGGCTCTATCAGCCCCGCGTTCCCGTTGTTCCTTTTGTATAACACGTTTATCTCTCCCGTATCCGCGTTCTTGAACATGATAAAGTTCCTTTCCATAAGCTCCAGCTCAAGTTTTGCTTCTTCGGGAAGCATCGGCTTATCGGCGAACATATTGACCTTCACTATCTTTCCTCCGGGTTCCGGGAAACTCTCCTCTTCCCTGCCCTTGAAGCGCTTGACCGAATACATGATCCTGTCGAATACGGCCTTCCTCCTTTTGGACGCCAACCGCCCGCTCAACCGTGTTATCCTTTTCTTCAATTTATCCGTGGCGATATCGACAGAAGCGTATATGTCGGTCGAACTTTCCTTCACGACTATCCTGTTGCTCTTAAGAAAAAGTATGATCTCGACATTTTTCCTTATTTTTTCCTCTTCCAGAATGACCTCGCAGTGAAAAATGCGCTTATAAAGATGTTCAAGTTTATCTATCTTCTTGTGAATATACTTTTTCAACGGGTCATCAAGGTCGAAATTCCTCGCGGTGATCTTAATCTCCATAAAATTCCCCTTTTTTAAGTAAGTTTAATCCAAAATATCATACACACCCCTGATAGAAGAATAATAATATACCATTATGCATTTCATTTTTCAACACCTTAAATCAGGCGCTTTGCGTGACCTTATGTAGACATGGCGCGCCTGATTTAGCTGTAAGCTGTAAGCTTTAGGCTGTAGGCGGGGATGGGCGTATAGCCTATAGCCTATAGCCTAAAGCCTATAGCCTAAAGCCTAAAGCCTAAAGCCTATAGCCTAAAGCCTACAGCTTACAGCCGCCCCATCACATACTGAACCTTTCCCCAAGATATATTTCCCGGGCTTTCGGGTCGTTTATCAGCTCTTCCTTGGTGCCGGATATAAGTATTTTTCCCTCGTACATTATGTAAGAACGATCGGTTATCGTCAGCGTTTCCCTTACGTTATGGTCGGTGAGCAATATGCCCAGGCCCATCCCCCTCAACTCCCTTATAACTTCCTGGCAATCATATACCGCTATCGGGTCTATACCGCTGAACGGCTCATCCAGCAATATGAACATCGGGTTCGTGACCAGCGTCCTCGTTATTTCCAGGCGGCGCCTTTCCCCTCCGGACAATGTATATGCCTTATTTTTGCGCAAATGGGATATCTTCAGCTGGCTGAGGAGAATATCCAGCTGGCGCTGCCTTTCCTTCCTGGGAAATCCCAGGGTTTCCATTATTGCCATGATGTTCTCTTCTACCGTAAGTTTTCGGAAGATCGACGGTTCCTGGGAAAGATACCCTATACCTGAAAGGGCCCTCTGGCATATCGGCAGCCCTGTGATATCTTTCGTGTCAAAGACCACCTGCCCCCCATCGGGCTTTACAATGCCCGTGACCATGTAGAATGTGGTAGTCTTACCGGCTCCGTTGGGCCCTAAAAGGCCCACGACTTCCCCTCTTCTTACGTTTATGCTGACACCCTTGACAACACTCCGACCCCCGTATTTTTTCACCAGGTCCCTGGTCTCCAATAAATGCATCTTCAGTCTCCACCCTTTCGCGGGCTATGGGGCGCTCTTTTCCCCCAGGCCCTCAAGATCGGACAACTCATCCGGATCGATCAATACCCTGGGGTTCCCGAGCAGCTGCGCGCTTTTCGTGCTGTCCCTGTATATCGCTTTTTCGCTTATGGTATAACTTTTCCCTTTTTTTATCTTCACGTTCCCTTCCGCGGTAACCTGGAACAGCTTTTGTGTTTCAGGGTTGAATTCCACGGTGAGTTTATCCGCGAACATCTTACCGTCCTTGTCTTCCACTCTGACATTATCGCGAAAAACGGCAAGATTGTGATTGTAATCCACTTCCAGCGAACCGTCGCAGTCCACCTTCGTATCCGGTTCGATCGTCACGTTCACGTTTTTATTGAGCACCGCTCTCCTTTCATCGGAATTGGCCATGCCGCCCTGGCCTACGGCGCTCATGCCTTCTTTTCTGATATGCACGAGAGAATCGGTATCTATCTCTTTGGTCGCCTGCAGCCACCTGGCCTTATCGGTGTCCAGCGTAAAACCGTCGTCAGAAACGACGTGCACGTTGCCTATAAGTTCCACCTCGCCCTTATCCCTTCTGTAGATCCCTTTATCGGACGTCAGGTTTATCACAACATTCTCTCCGTACACGACCGCCGTCAGGTCGTTGAGGTGTATATCCTCGCCCACGATCTCCGCCGAATCACCGTCAAGATGCCACTGTTTCGCGCCCTTCGGGCTGCGCCCGTCAATGCTGAACGCCAGGATCTTTTGCTCCAGCGCAGCCTTGTCTTTCGTTCCCACGGGCGCTTCGGCCGGGCCCTTACCGGGAAAACCGGTCCCGCTCCGGTAGAAATGCCACCACACGGCGGTCATGACAACGGCTGAAACAATTATTAAAATAATTTTCTTTTTCATCTTGACCCTGCAACTTCGCTCGTTTCGCAAGCTTCACTGGCCGGACGGCTCTTCCACCGGCTGTGCATCCATACCCACTGCTCAGGATATTTCCTCACATAGTTCTCGAGAATATCCGTCCAGGCCTGCGTATATCGCCTTATATCGTCTTCAGTATGATCCCCCAAAGACGGATCGATAGGCTTCTCCAGTATCAACTTATGAGTATTATCCTTTTTCCTCAGGACAAACGCCGGAACGATCTTTGTCCCGGCAGCCATGGCTATTTTCACTGGAGCTGTCGGCGTGTACGCCGGCTTACCGAAAAAGTCCACAAAAACGCCGTCCACACTGTCCACATCCTGATCGGCAAGAATACCGAGAACATTGCCGTTCCTTAGCTCTTTCAACATTTTTTTAGGAGAATCATCGCGGTAGATCACCCTGGCCCCGTATCTCGTCCTCATCCCCGTGATCAGTTTGTCATATTTATGGAAATAGATCCTCCTGGCGATAAGCGCCCCGTCATACCCCATATGCCTCAAATAAAGCCCCAGAAGCTCCCAGTTCCCGAAATGAAAACCCAGTATGACCGCGCCTTTCCCTTCGGCAAGAACGCTGTCCAGGTGCTCGGCCCCCTCAAACTCCGTCACGAGATCGCCTATCTTTCCCGGATCGGCAAGAGAAAGTTTTATCCATTCAGCCCCGTTCTTAGCGACGCTGGCGAACACCTCACCGGCTATCTTTTCATTAGAACGGCCTCCACCGTTGAAAACCGCGTTCAGATTGGCGAGTGTTATATCCCTGTACTTAGGCACGAACCGAAAAGCGGCTCGCCCCGCTCGCCCCGCGATAGCCTGGCTCACCCTGAGCGGAAGCAGCGATATAAGAAAAAACAATATCTTCGCGCAATAATATATGTAATATCTTCTGGTTTTTATTTTCATGTTTTGTAAGCTGCACCGCGTAGGGGCACGGCGCGCCGTGCCCCTACATTCCCATTTACCCTTGCCTCTCTCTATACTCCGCTTCGACCGTGGTCGCGATCCCGCCGCGAGAGTTAAAAATGCCTTTCAACCTCATCCAGCGTGGAGCGCAGCTCCTGACAAGATCTTCAAGTATGCGGTTGACCGCGTGTTCATGGAATATCCCTGTATCCCTGTAGGCCAGCAAATATTCCTTGAACGATTTCAGTTCAATGCACCAGCGTCCGGGGGAATACTCCAGGAAAATATGCGCGAAATCAGGCAGCCCGGTCCTGGGACAGATACAGGTAAATTCGGACGTATCGCAGCGTACGATATACTCTTTATCCCCGTACTTGTTTTCCCAGACGTCTATCCGGGGCAATTTCATCCTGCGGACGTTCTCCTGTAATCCGTCATAAGCCTTTTTCTTCATATTAAGTTAGCCCGCCTCCGACGGGAACGTATAACAGTTAAAAAGTTCGAACTAAATACCTGTTTCCCGTAGAGACCTTTTAACTTTTTAACCTTTAAACCTTTCACCTTTTACCCCCCTCACACCTCCAGCTACAACTCACTTCACCCCCATATGCTTATGCATCTGCCCGAGTACTATCACGTTGTTAGGCGTGGACTTTTTAACGTATTCCTTAAAATAATAGACCATCTCCGGATCGATCTCGTCGTCATATCCTCGGACCGGCGTAACAGGCTGCAACACTATGGTGCATACCTTATTGTTCAGACCGGCTATGATAAGGCTCATCCGTTTTATATCATCAATAGTCGTCGAACTCGTTATAACCGCTTTTATGATCAACTCTTTCCGCACGGCTATCCGGGCGAACCTCTCATGCAGCTCCCATACTTTCTCAGGGTCCCCGGTCGAAGAAGGCAGTTTAAAATCCATCGCGACCACATCCACAAGGCCTATTACCCCTTCAAGTTCATCCGGAAGCGTACCATTGGTTTCGAGATAGACATCCTGACTTTTATATTTTTTGAAAAGCGGAAGAAATTCCGACAGGAACTTGCCGTACAACAGCGGTTCCCCGCCCGTAAGGCTCAACTCGTTATAATCCTCCTCAAAATTAAATATCCTGCCCAGGAGTTCCTCTTTCGAGAAAGATTTGTAGCTCTTCTGGACCGTATCGCAATAAACACAATCCAGATTACAGCCGTAAAAACGGACAAACATTTGCCGGCTCCCGGCAAAAGGCCCTTCTCCCTGATACGACAGGAATATTTCCGAGATCTTAGCAAGGTCCACTTCGCCCCCCAGACCCTGCCCCACGCCCAAACGCCGGATCCTCTACCCCCGCGTCCTTAAATGCCTGTATCCGGAACATACATGACTCGCACTTGCCGCAATGTCGGGCTCCGCCGCTGTAACAGGACCATGTGTCCTCGAACGGCACGCCCAGCCCGGTGCCGATACCGACGATCTCGCTTTTGGTCTTGTCGATTATCGGAGTTTCTATTTTTATCTCCGTTCCTTCCGTCCCCGCTCTCGTACCGCGCCTGACAGTTTCCCGGTAACTCTCGAAAAAACCGCTCCGGCAATCCGGATAATTCGAAAAATCCAGTTGATGCGCCCCTATGAAAACAGCTTCAGCTCCTATCGTCTCCGCGAAAGAAACCCCAAAACTCAAAAAGATCATATTCCGCGCCGGCACATACGTATCCGGTATCTTCCCCGGAACACCCGCCTGCGCCGCGGGGATCTCTTTCTCCCTGTCCAGAAGAGCGCTCCCCTTCCAGGGCAGGCAGATATCCAGCACGTGGCACTCGCACCCCGCCTTACCGGCTATCTTCACTGCGCAGTCTATCTCCCTGGCGGCCTTCTGCCCGTAATTGAAAATGAGGCACCGGCTCCGGTAATTTTCCCTGGCGATATAAAGCGTAACCGCTGAATCTACCCCCCCGGATAATAACACCACCGCTTCTTTCACGTTATCTCCCATATTCCGCCACCGGGAACTTTTCGTCCCTCTCTTGTCCCGATGTAGGGGCACGGCGCGCCGTGCCCCTACACCCCCCTTACCCCCGGGCAAATTATTCCGAATATGTCGCCGACGACGAATCTGTTTCCCAGACCGTCACTTCCTTGATATCTAACTCCGGATCTTTCATCGACATGCTTTTATAAATATGGCCGGCGATATTCTCGGAGGTCGGATTGATCTCCTTAAAAGGCTCGAGGCCGTTAAGATGCTTATGGTCCAGCACGGTTATGACCTCTTTCAACGCACCCTTCAGCTTTTTAAAATCCACGACCATGCCGGTCTCATCGAGCTCCGTGCTGCGCGCCACAACTTCGACCCGCCAGTTGTGCCCGTGCAGTTCTTCGCATTTACCGGTATACCCCCTGAGGTTATGGGCACTGCTGAATACCGACTGAACCTTCACTGTGTACATGTGTATGCTCTCTTTCAAGTTAGATCCCTCGACTTCGCCCCTTCGGGGCTCCGCTCCCCTCGGCTTCGCTCGGGACAAGCGGGATGACAGAAAATTGTTCCGAGGACAAAGAATTGTCATCCCGAGCGAGGGAACGAAGTGACCGAGTCGAGGGATCTAACGTATTGATTTTCCTATATCCCTTTTAACCTTTTAACTTTTCAACCTTTACACCCCCTCACCCCGCCTTCACGCCTCTGCCTTGACCCTGAAAATCAAGCTCCGTTACTCGATATACCTGGACATCAGTTGTTCCCATTTCCCCTGGGCTTTGAGTATAAGGTCGCATACTTCCCTGACCGCTCCGCGCCCGCCTTTCTTTTCGGTCACCAGGTGCGTAAAAGGTTTTACGACATCCATGGCGCTCGAGGGTGCCACCGCCAGGCCCGCTCTTTTCAGCACAGGGATATCTATAACGTCGTCCCCGACAAAACAGATCTCTTCATCCGTCACATGGAATTTTCTGCGTATCTTACCGAGCGCTTCTATTTTATAGTGAAAATTCTGGTAGACCTTATCTATCCTGAGCTCTTTCGCGCGTTTAACGACGACGCGCGAAGCTTTCGCCGTCAATATCACGCACTTTATCCCGAAACGTTTCACGAAAGTTATCCCGAGCCCGTCGTTGACGTCAAAGTTCTTTATCTCATCCCCGTAATTGCCGTAAACTATCCTCCCGTCGGTAAGGACCCCGTCGACGTCGAGGAGAAGAAGCTTTATCTTCTTCGCGCGCTCTATTATATCGCATGAATATTTGTCCATATATATGCCCTCAGGGTGTTTCATATCCCCCCCCCCCTACACCATTCACGATTCACCATTCACGATTCACCATTCACCATTCACGATCCACCATTCACGATCCACTACACAAGCCCCGCCTTCAGTATGTCCTGGACATCCAGTATGCCCACAGGGCGGCCTTTCTTATCGACGACCGGGATCTCATCTATTTTCCTGGCCCGGAGTATGTCAAACGCTTCCGCGGCTAAACGGTCTTCCGTGATCGTTACGGGAGACTTCGTCATGACATCGGATATCTTACAGTTACGGAGGCCTTCGCCTTCCTCAAAATGCCTTCTCAGATCACCGTCGGTGAATATACCGATAAGCTTGCCCTTGCCGTCTACGACACTCGCACTGCCCGCCCTTTTGCCCGTTATCTTTAGAAGTACATCCTTCACCTTCTCATTCCCCGTGACGATCGGGGTCTCCGCCCTGGGACGCATTATATCCCCTACCTTCAGAAGAAGCCTTTTCCCCAGGGAACCGCCGGGATGGTATAAGGCGAAATCTTTCGGCTGTATATTTTTCTTCTCGAGAAGCGCTATGGCCAGGGCATCCCCGAGCGCCAGCATCGCGGTCGTGGATGTGGTCGGAGCCAGCCCCATAGGGCACGCCTCCCGGCTGACCGAACTGTCAATAACAAAATCACTGTGCACCGCCAGGGTTGACTTCCTGTTCCCGGTAATGGCGACGATCTTCGCCCCTATCTTTTTCAGGACAGGAAGCAGCCTGACAACCTCTTCAGTTTCTCCGCTGTTGGAAAAAGCTATTATGATATCTTCCTTCGTGACCCTCCCGAGGTCACCGTGCAGAGCCTCGGCGGGATGCAGGAACAGTGAAGGGGTCCCGGTCGAGGACATCGTCGCCGAAACCTTCTGAGCGATAAAACCGGGTTTTCCCATACCCGTCACTATGACGCGCCCTTTACTCCTTGCCAGGAGTTTGACGATCTTCTCAAATTCCCCGTCGATCCTGTCCACGAGCCGGGCTATCGCCCTGCTTTCATTCATCAATACTTTTTTGGCTCTTGAAATACTCATATCTTCCTCGCCGCCTCAGCGATCCGTTTTACCTGGTTCAGATAATCCTCAAGATCATCCAGCCTCAACATGTTCGGGCCGTCGCTGAGCGCCGCCTCGGGACGTTCATGCACTTCTATGAACAGCGCGTCACAACCCACCGCGACAGCGGCCTTTGAAAGCGGCAGCACATACCTGGATTCCCCGCCGCTGGATAACCCTTTACCTCCCGGCATCTGCACGGAATGGGTCGCGTCATATACAACAGGATAACCGGTCTCCCCCATTATGACGAGGGAACGGAAATCGTTGACAAGCATGTTATACCCGAAAGTCGTCCCTCTCTCCGTAAGGAGTATGTTCCTGTTCCCCGCCGTTTCTATCTTCAATATGACGTTGTTCATTTCCGACGGCGACATGAACTGGCCCTTTTTCACGTTCACGGCTTTCCCCGTTCTCGCCGCCTCGACCAGAAGATCGGTCTGCCTGCACAAGAAGGCCGGTATCTGTATAACATCCAGCACTCTTGAAGCGGGCGCTACCTCCTCGATACTGTGAACGTCACTCACGACCGGAACCCCTGTCTTTTCACGTATGCCGCGCAGAATATCCAGGCCTTTACTTAAACCCGGACCGCGGTAAGAACCTATCGAACTCCTGTTCGCCTTATCATAGCTGGCCTTAAAAATGAACGGCATATCACATTCCGCCGCTATCTCCTTTATCCTGCGGGCATGTTTCAGCGCGCTCTCCGCGGATTCGATGACACAGGGGCCCGCGATCAGGACAAGAGGCATTCCCCTGCCTATCGTGATCCCGCCTGCTTTCACGAATTTAATTTCCCCTGTCATGCTATTGGGCTCCCTGTTTCAGGATTTCCCTCACCCTGTCAAGGTCTTCCTGTGTATCGACCCCGATCGTATCGTACCGCGTTTCCACGGTCTTTATCTTATAACCGTGCTCCAGGACGCGGAGCTGCTCAAGCTTTTCCGCCAGTTCCAGCCTGGATTTAGGAAGGTTGGTATAAGTAAAAAGGAAATCTTTGGTATATGAATACAGTCCGATATGTTTAAAATACCCGCCGCTTATATCCTCGGAAGGCACCTCACCCCCGGGCATATCCGCGCTATCCCCGCGGACATACGGTATCGGGCTCCTGGAAAAATACAACGCGAACCCTCTTCTGTCCACGACGACTTTAACCACATTAGGGTCGGTTATCTCCTCTTTATTGTGGATACGTTTGATAAGCGTGGCCATCTGGATATTCTTTTCATATGAAAATACCTGCGCCAGTTCGTCTATCATCAGAGGATGGACAAGAGGCTCGTCGGCCTGCACGTTTATAAAAATATCTCCGTCAGTAAAGCTGGCTATTTCGGCTATCCTGTCGGTACCGGAAGGTTGTTCGGGTGAGGTAAATATCGCTTTCCCGCCGAAAGATTCAACTACTTTGATCACCCGTTCCTTATCCGTCGCCACTATGATCTCATCGACCTCATGGGCCCGCTTTACCTTTTCCCATACATGCTGTATCATGGGTTTACCGTTTATATCCGCCAGCACTTTACCTTTCAGCCTGGTAGATTGCCACCTGGCGGGTATCACAGCCACTACTTTCATTGTTTCGCCCTCCCGGTTTCCCGCTTCAACCTGTTTTTAAGTTCCTCTTTATTCACGACAGCGACACCGACCTTGCCCACAACGATGCCGGCGGCGCAATTCGCCACATGCGCGGCGACTATCGGGGACGCCCCGCTGATAATACACAGTACATACGTCGCTATCACCGTATCGCCCGCGCCCGAAACGTCAAAGACTTCCTGGGCCAGGGTCGGTATTTTACGGGGGGCTTTTCCCTTCTCGAAGACCATCATCCCGTCTTCCCCGAGAGTGATCAGGACTACCTTCACCTTAAGTTTTTTAAGCATGAGATCGCCGGCTTTCCTGAGTTTTTCGCCGCTGTCTATCTTAAACCCTACGGCCTTGGAAGCCTCATGGTTGTTAGGTGTCAGGACATCCACATCTTTATAAAACGAAAAATGGTTTTCCTTGGGATCCACCGCTATGATCTTATTGTGCTTCTTCGCCAGCGGAACAACCTTTTTAAGGAGCTCGGGCGTGATAAGGCCCTTACCGTAATCCTCTATGATTATCCCGTCAAAACGATCTATGTTCCGTATAAGATAGTCATGGATCCTCTTCACGTATTTACCGGTAATATCCCTGATATCTTCCCTGTCGATACGGACGACCTGCTGCCGGTTGGCGATAACCCTTGTTTTAAGGATCGTGGGCCTTTCCTTGTCGGCAATAATACCTTCAACGGAAATATTCTTTTCCGCAAGAAGTCTTTTCAGCATATCCGCCTTTTCATCCTGCCCCACGATACCTATCAATGATACCTTTGCCCCCAATTCGGCGAGATTACATGCCACATTACAGGCCCCGCCA
Organism: Candidatus Omnitrophota bacterium; assembly: GCA_043819235.1. Lineage (GTDB taxonomy): Bacteria > Omnitrophota > Gorgyraeia > Tantalellales > Tantalellaceae > JBDRFA01. The sequence goes on from JBDRFA010000108.1 coordinate 25,940, forward strand.
GGCATATACCCTTCATTTTTAACCCATACTACAGGCACGGGAGCTTCGGGAGAAATGCGGGACACCTCTCCGCTTATAAACTGGTCCAGCAGAAGGTCTCCTATGACAATAACACTTTTTGAATCGAATTTCTTTATGATATTCGCCAGTGTGGAATATTTATACTTTTTCACGTACTTACTCCTCCATGAATTGCTCTTTATCTTAAGCCCCAAACGAGCAAGCATTGTATCACGCGCTTCCGATCAATGTCAATTACCCAAGGGGCAGGCCTGCTTATACCCGGTACTCGACCTTGAGATCAGAGACACGCGTTAAGCCTTGACATAATATCACTCTTAGGTATTATACCTACGACCTTGTCAACCACTTCTCCGTTCTTGAAGATCATCAGGGTCGGGATATTCATAACACCATAATTAGAGGCTGTTTGCGCTCCTTCCTCCACATTTAATTTACATACCTTAACTTTGCCCTTCTGTTCCAGGGCGATCTCCCCGATCGTCGGGGCTATCATCCGGCAAGGCCCGCACCATTCCGCCCAGAAATCCACCAGAACCGGCGAATCCGCCTCAAGAACCTCTTTCTTAAAATTTTCATCATTAACATTGATCTCATACTTTTCGCCCATCTTCCCTCCCGAGTTTTAACCAAGAACCGTAGGGGCGGGCCTTGTGCCCGCCCTATTATCGTTTTTGACACCCGTTCCATTGTTCAGGGCGCCCACAAGGGGCGCCCCTACGATTTTGATTATTTATTATTATAAGACCTTTACCGAAAAGGGGCAAGAACAATAGCACGATATGTACGATAATCTTCCGGTATGGCCTATGATGCTGCATACGGCTCGTAGCTAGAGAAGGAGAGGGACCTCCATGCTCCGTACGGGGAGGATCCACACCGGGCGGAGGGGCCCCGGTAGGAGCATGGAGGTCCCTCTCCTTCCCTTGGCTACAACTTATTTATGGAGAGTGGCGGGTGGTGGGCCGAGGATCTTTTCGGCTGCTGCGATGACCGCATCGGGGGTGACGGCATTGATGCAGGCGAAATCCTTTTCGCAATTGTGGGCCAGGCATATCGCGCATCCGTCGTTTCCGTGAACCACTGTATCAGAGGGGCCAAGAGGGCCCCATCTTTTCGGAGAAAGCCCCGGGTCCCGCCTTCCGAATATCGCGATAACCGGGGTCTTTACAGCGGCCGCGACATGTACCGGCCCGGAATCATTTGAGATGAACAGGCGGCACCGTGAAAGAAATTCGGCAAGTTCCGCCACACGGAGCGTACCCGTAAGGTCACAGGCCTTGTTCTTCATCGCGGAAACGACCCGGCGGCTGAACTCTACCGTCTCTTTCCCCCCTACCAGAACGATATCTGCGCTATACTTAAGGGCCAGGATATCGGCTGCGGCGGCGAACTTTTCCGGGGGCCACCTCTTCGACGGACAGCTCGCGCCCGCGTGGATGGCGATAACATCCCGTCCCAGGCCTTTCCCGGCAAATACAGCGTCTATGGCGCTTTTCTCTTTATCTCCCGTGAAAATATACGGTTTCCTGTCGGCGCCTTCGGTATCGAACCCCGCCTGTTCCAGAAGATCAAAATTATAATCGGCCTCGTGTTTATCCCCTTCCTGCTTCCGATGCCTGAAGCTTTCGGTAAGCAGCCATCCCAGTTTTCTGTCATACCCTATCCTCACGGGTATCCCGGCAAGGAACAATATGATATGGGCCCGGTTCTCGGGATGCAGGGCTATCGCCGTGTCAAAACCCTTTTTCCTGAGAGAAAAGACGAACTTTAACGTGCCTGAAAAACTTTTTTGAGGCCCTCGTTTATCGTAAACAATGATCTCGTCAAGATACGGATCATTCGCGACAACGTCACAATTCTCCGGACGCACCATAAAAGCGATATACGCGTCCGGATACCTTTCCCGCATAAACCGTATAATAGGCGTAGAAAGCACCACATCCCCCAGCCTGTCTGTCCGTGTAATAAGAATACGTCTAATCTTCATGATTTTAGCAGCTTATAGCTGTAGGCTGTAAGCTCAAAGCTTATACGGTTTTAACCTGATCAGTATTGCAGCTGAGACACAAAACGAAAACATTTTATTATGATGGAATCGTTCGCTCTTTCTCCGTACAGGGAGGATCCACACCGGGCGGAGGGGCCCTGGTAGGAGCAAGAGCGAACGGTTCCATTCGGTTATCAAACTCAGGATAACAATACCAGTCAGGTTAAAATGGTATTACTGCTATCCTTCTCTTCCTCGGAGCCGCCGCCCCTTAACCTCCGAGTATCTCACGCGCGGCTTCGAAGACTTCATCGACCCCTATGAGCGTAATGCAGCCCTCATCGGGGCCGGGAGAGCAGAGAGCTTTCCCGCAGGGCCTGCAGGGGACACGCGGTTTTATGACCCGGCTGCGGCCAGCCAACGGCCCGTATTTTTTTTCGTCCGAAGGGCCAAAAACAGCGACCGTCGGGGTATTGACGGCGCTGGCGACATGCAGCGGCGCGCTATCGTTCGTTATGACGAGGTCCGATCTCCGCATAAGCTCTCCCAAAGCGCTCACGGAAGTTTTACAGCAGATATCCGAGACCGTTCCTGCCGCCGTATGCCCCGCGACCTCTTCTATGACCTTTTTATCCGCCGCGTCCCCGGTCAAATAGACCCTGCACCCGAATTCCGCGACCAGCCTGTTCGCAAGCATGGCATATTTACGGGCGGGCCACCGTTTAAGATGGCTCTTGGCGCCGGGGGCGATCACGACGGTCTTCTCCCCTCCCGCGGCGGCAAGGATCCCGTCTATGAATTTTTTTTCGGTGTCTCCGGACGGCATGAAAAAATCCGCCGGAGCTGAAATATCCATGCCCATATGAGATAATTTCGCCAGATGTTCATCCCTCTTATGGATGCCGTTATTTCTGGCGGAGCGCATGCCGGGCCATACGGGAATAAAAACCCGCGTGTGGTATTTCGCGCCGGCCAGATACGGTATTAGTGTATTTTTCAGATCGACGACCATATCATACTTCTCTCCCCTTATGGCCATTACCTCCCGCAACCGCCCGCCGATGCTCCGGCGCTTCACATGGACTGTCACCTTTCTCACTGCAGGATGCGGCATGAATATCTCTTTTCCGGGCGCTCCCGTGATAACATCGATATAAGCCCCGGGAAACTCCTTATGCAGCCGCCCAAGCACAGGAGTGGTCAAAATAATATCCCCGAGATTACTCAACGTAATAAAAAGT
>JBDRFA010000109.1:0-6074 GCA_043819235.1 Candidatus Omnitrophota bacterium
AGCAAGGGGGGAATTATGTGAGCGAAAAAGGGGGAATTTATCTGAGCGCTAAAGGTGATGCTATAAAACTCTTTAAAATGATCACAAACAGTAAAGAAATAGATGCAAACGCAAGCAGAGTTTCAAGAATACTTAGCATTAAAAACATGGCTGAATACGAAGAAAGATTAGTATTTCGATCAGAATCTGAAAAAATCCTAAAAGATTGCGAGAGATTATTTGATTACATAAAAAAACAATTGCCTCAAGAATGAAAACACCCGAAAGCAAGGGATTTGGGCGGGGATCTGAGTTTGGGCGGATATTGGGATAGTTTGGATGAAATTTGGTGAAATTTGAGATTTGGTGAGATTAGAGATTTGACCGCATTAGAGATTTTTCTAATTTCGAATCTCTAATGCTCAGTTCAACAAAAAAGCCTGCATTGCAGGCTTTTTTGTTGAACTGGCTCCCCGGGTAGGATTCGAACCTACAACCTATTGGTTAACAGCCAACCGCTCTACCGTTGAGCTACCGGAGAATTAATATTTATATTGCCGCCGTTATTCAGTTTCAGGCTGAAAATGTCGGGAAATGAACGTTTATATCTTCTTTCGTCCCCCGCTTTCGCGGGAATGGCCTGCTTTTACTTTATATTGACGGAAATCAATTATAGGCAAAATATGAAGTGTTGTCAAATATAAAGGCATGCCGGGCCGCTATACTCTGTCCGGCACTTATGTTACAATCTAGGACATGGGGTTACCGGTATGATGGATAAGGAACGGTATATAGTACATGTGGATATGGACGCGTTTTTCGCGTCGGTGGAAGAGCGCGATGATCCGGGGCTCCGGGGGAGGCCGATCGTTGTGGGGGCGGATCCTAAGGGGGGTACGGGGCGGGGGGTCGTCGCGGCGTGTTCTTATGCGGCACGGAAGTACGGGATACATTCGGCTATGCCTATATCCACGGCTTACAAAAAATGTCCGTCGGCGGCTTTTATCGTGCCTCATATGTCCAAATATTCCCGCGTATCACGGGAAATATTCGGGATACTCGAGAGGTTCACGCCCGATATAGAGCCCGTAAGCGTGGATGAGGCGTTCATGGACATTACAGGGAGTTACCGGCATTTCGGGACGCCGGTTTCCTCGTGCCGGAAGATCAAGGAGACAATAAAGAAAGAGACGGGGCTTACCGCTTCGATCGGGCTGGCCCCCAACAAGATGACGGCGAAGATCGCTTCCGATATACGTAAACCGGACGCACTGGTCGTAGTGACGCGGGAGGGGCTTCTTGAGTTCCTCCATCCCCTGAACGTTGGGAAATTATGGGGCGTGGGTGAAAAAACACGGGAAGCTTTAAAGGGGATGGGCATAAACACCATCGGCGACCTCGCGCGGCGGGAGCCGGAAGAGCTTGAGAGGATATTCGGCAGGAACGGGCGGCATGCGTGGGAACTTGCCCGCGGTATAGACGAGCGGACCGTCGAAGCCGCCGATACTGTCAAATCCGTCAGCAACGAACATACGTTCGAACGGGACACGCTCAACAGGGACGAAGTGCTGGACGCGCTGATGGCGCTTAGCGAAAAGGTCTCGCGCAGACTGCGCAAGTCAGGCCTTAAAGGCAGGACCGTCACGCTGAAAATACGGTTCTCCGATTTCAGGACGTATACACGGTCCGAAACGCTCCGGTCCCCTACTAACTTTGTGGACGATATTTATCCAGGCGCCTGCGCGAAACTCGGTGAATTCGACATCGGGAAGAACGCGGTACGCCTTCTCGGGGTGGGCGTGTCGAACCTTCATGACGCTTCGGAAAAACTGGACTTTTTTGACGACGATACGGCCAAAGCCGGGAAGAAAGAGAACCTGCACACGGCGCTGGGGCATATACTGGATAAGTTTGGTGAAGAGTCGATACGGCACAGGGGGGACCCTCGCGTCGCTCGTCGCTCGTCTCACGTCTCTCGTTGACACGATACGCTACCCACCAAACGCTATACGCTTTGCGAAACTTGTGTACCCCCTATTTCGCGTAGAGCATGCCTTTGGTTACCGAGCTTGCCCTGGCGATGCCGGCCAGGTTGACGGCTATCGTGTAACCGAAGTCGAAGGCCGTCGCGGGGCCGCGGCTGGTTATGATGTTGCCGTCCTGGACGACCGGGGCCTCTACGTATTTTACGGCCGTCGTGAAATGTTCTTCCTCGCCGGGGTAACAGGTGGCTTTCTTGCCGTCAAGTACGCCCGCCGCTGCCAGGACGCGCGCGGGTGCCGCGCATATGGCGGCTATCAGTTTTCCTTCGGCGTCCATCCTCAGGATAAGGTTTTTGACCATATGGGACGCGGCGAGATTTTTCGTCCCGGGCATACCGCCCGGCAGGATGACCGCGTCGGGAAGAGGGATGTTATCTTCCAGCACGGTATCGGCCTTGACGGTTATACCGTGAGCGCCTGTAACCAGGTCCGTCCCCAGGCCGGCGATAATCACGTTCACGTCCGCTCTTCTTAGTATGTCCACTGTCACCAGAGCTTCCGTTTCCTCAAATCCTTCGGCAAGTATTATTACGGCTTTCTTCATACTGTCTCACCTCCTGCTTGTTTGTATCCTTCGATCCCGGACACCGCGAAATTTGTCGATGTTCTTATAAGTTCGGACATGCCGGCATTGTACCGTGCTTTTTCGTCTTTGCCCGTTCCCTCCCATACAGGTTTTGACACGGGCAGGTCGCTGACCAGAAGAAGCGCGGCGGCATCGCGGCCCGTCACGCGGGCTGCCTGGAACACGGCTGAAAGTTCCATGTCCACACCGATAAAACCTTTCTCATCCAGAAAACGTAAGTTCTCCGCGGTCTCGGCCATAAGCGAACCTATCGTGAAAATATTCCCGTTTCTTACGGTTACCGGGGATACCGGGCCGTACTTAAGGGATGTTTTAAGGCGTTCCGCGCACGCGGGGCCGGCGGGTATCATGGCGCCTGAGTTAAAGACGTTCCTGATACCTGATTCCGGGATATGGTATCTCGTAAAACCCTCGCCGCTGAAAGCGTTTTCGCATATGATAAGGTCGCCTATTCCCGCTTCACCCAGCCCGCCGCAGGCGCCGGCGAACAGTATCCTGCGTACGGACGTTATGCCCATGAGAAGGACCGCGTCCCCCATCATCCGGTCCCCCAGCCCGCAATGGACCGCGGCGAATTTACGGCCGTTACGGGAAGCGGTAAAACCCGAATACAGCCGGCCCTTAAAAGGCGTTATGTCCGCGCATTCCGCGCTGAACTTTCCAGCCGGAATGAACGGAGTAACGATAATGGTTTCGGGGAATATATCCGGTTCGCATCCGAAACAGAATTTGAAGAATTTTCCGATGTTCATAATGTCGTGTCCGCTTAAAGCTTACAGCTTACAGCTTACAGCTTAAAGCTTAAAGCTGTAAGCTTTAGGCTTTAGGCTTTAGGCTTTCCCGCACCCTTCGGCTTGCCGCATTTGGCGCATTCTTTTACCAGGTCGGGGATGATGGCGCCGCAGCCGGGGCATCCCCAGAAGCCTTCCGGCGGATGTTTTACGCGTTCGCGCAGGCGCAGGTACGGGATGAGCCGGTTCCTGACGAGGGCCCACAGCATAAGAACCGATACCAGGCCCGCGCCCGGAAGAAAAAAATTCGGAAAGGATGATACAGGACGCACCTTGTCCAGGTCGATGCCCAGCGCTTCAAGACGGTCCCTGACGATATCCCGCGCGGGCTCATAGCGTTCTATGCCCGAGAGCGCATGGCTGCGGATCAGAGGGCCCGATATCCTGTAGTGGCCCCGGTGAAAATCCTTAAGTTTGTTGAGGTAGCTTTTGTAATATCTTGCCGCGGCAGGGTGATCCCCTGACCATTCATCGATAAGCGCCAGCATGAGGTCCGTCCAGAAGAACTCCGGCCATGCTTCCCTTGCCGCGAGAAAACTCTCTTTCGCGTTCTCGATGTCGCCGCCGAAGATGGAGTCCATACCCCTGTTGTAGTTACCGGCAAAACTGGCCAGGTCGTTCTTCAGACCGCTTTCATCTGAGGTGTTGTCGAGGACCATTTCGTTCAGCGTGAGCCGTTCAGGGGAAAAGAACGCGGATCTGTCTTCCCGGAATACATCCGCGGCGCTTGCCCGGCATACGGGCAAGAATATCAATACCACGCAGAACGACAGGAGAAGGAAATGTTTCATAGGGACTCCGAAGCCGTTAGAAGGGATCAATGTATGTTTTCTATCAGGCTCAGGACCTTATCTATTTCGAAAGGCTTATATATGATATCCGAAGCTTTTTCTTCGAGGGCCCGGTGGACCATTTCATCGACGGAGTAGCCCGTCATCATTATGACCATCGTCTTCGGACGGATCTCTTTGATCTTTTTGAGGGCCTGTACGCCGTCCATATCCGGCATACGTATGTCCAGGAACAATATATCAAAAATGTTCGCGGTAACCAGTTCTATGGCCTGCGCGCCGCTGTAACAGCTCTCGGCCTTATAATTATTCGCTCTCAATATATCGCAAAAAACGTCAGCAAAATCCTTGTTATCGTCCACGACCAGTATGCTTTGTTTTTCCATATATCATATCCTCTCCGTTTTAATGCGATACGTAAGCGCCAGACTTCTTACCGAACCTTCATAGATATCATAGATTTTACACTACTTATTTTTATTTGTCGATAAATTTCTGCCTCGCGCGTACCGGACAGTCCCTCACCCCGGCCCTCTTCCTGAGGGAGAGGGGAATTCATTATTTTCCCACGGCGCTGATCGTGGAAAAAACGCCGGAGACCAGGCCGCCGAGGCCTTTTTCCGCCTTTTTAAACGTAGTTCCGGTGGTGCCCAACGCCTTATCCATGATACCTTTCACGCCGTTCATGGGGATATTTATGATATTCGATATCGCCGTGTTCTTGAGGACCCGCGCGGCTATGAGCCTCACGAGGGTATAGGGGTCCTTTATATTCTCGAAAGTTTCATCGATGTTCACGTCAAAAGTCCGCGTTACGGGCCGCGCGGACGTATAGTCCCGGTAAACGACCTTGTCCGCTTTGAGATGCAGGGAATCTATGTCTATATCCGGCATCTTACCCCTGTTCTCTTTCTCCATCTCGGCGCCGGAGGAGCTGTTCTTCACGGGGTTGATGGCCCCGAGGTTCACGCGGCCTTCCCTGTTCTTGACGATATTCAGCTCTTTGAGATATATCCCGAACTTCTTCACGTGAACGGTGCCTTTAAAGAGCTTCAAAGGGTCGTATTCCACGTGTATCTCCGGGATATCCGCCATAACCCCTCTCTCGAAACCTTCGGGGTTATATACCTTCAGGTCCATAATGTCGAAAGCCGGCTTTATTATCCCCGTCTTCATGGACCCTATATCGACCTTCGCGCCCGTTACGAACGTGCCCATCCTTTCGATCGCGACCTCTATGAGTTTGTCTTTTGTGAATACTACCACCAGCACGATCACGAACAGCGCGGCAAAAATACCTCTTTTCATACCTTCCTTCTTTCTTTAAGTTAGATCCCTCGACTCCGCGCCCTTCGGGCGCTTCGCTCGGGATGACAAAAGAGATGGTTGTTCCCTCGCTCGAGATGACAACTCTCTGTCCCAGGCAGGGGATACAATTCTCTGTCCCAGGCAGGGGATACAATTCTCTGTCCCAGGCAGGGGATACAATTCTCTGTCCCTCGCTCGGGATGGCTACTCTCTGTCATCCCGAGCGAGGGAACGAAGTGACCGAGTCGAGGGATCTAACACATTGGACTTCCTCTGCATTAAGTTTATACAAAAACACCCGAACTGTAAATATTATTATTTATTATTGCCGGCGTCGACCTTGATTTTAGCGTTTGGATGTGATAGTCTTGTTGCCAAAAGGATATCAATATGGAAAAATGTAAACTGGTCATACATATACCCTGTTACAACGAATAGAAGACCCTGCCCGGGACCCTGCGTGACCTGCCCCGCGCCATCGACGGCGTCACGGATATCGAGGTCCTCGTTATAAACGACGGCAGTACGGACGATACGGTGCGCGTGGCGGGAGATAACGGCGTAAAACATATACTCA
>JBDRFA010000110.1:0-8225 GCA_043819235.1 Candidatus Omnitrophota bacterium
CGCGATAGCCAAAGAGAACAAATTGACCGTGTACCAGTCCGATAAAAAAGCGGGGTACATCGTCATCATGGGATTTGACAAACAGGTAGACACCACGCGCGTGGGCATATTTTTCGATAAAGTGAATGATTCCCGCACAAAGATAACCTTGAGTTCCCTGAGCCGGTCGGCTCTGTCAAAAGCGTCGTCCATCTTTTTCGAAGGTCTGCAACAATAGCGTTAATCGCGTTCATAGCGTTTCAAATATGTCATCCCGGCTCTCTTCGCCTTCGGCGACCGACGAAGCAATCTCTTTCACTGTCATTCCGAGCGAGGGAGCTAGAGGCGACCGACATTCACTGTCATTCCGAGCGAGGGAGCTAGAGGCGACCGAGTCGAGGAATCTGAAACAGTAAAATATAGATCCCTCGACTTCGTGCCCTTCGGGCACTTCGCTCGGGATGACAAAACTCAGTAGGAAAACTGCATCTCGTAAAGCTTTTTATATAAAGGGCTTGAGGTTAAAAGCTTCTCGTGGGGGCCTGAATCCACTATGCGGCCCTTGTCTATTACCAGGATCTTGTCCGCGTGCTGGATAGTGCTCAGGCGGTGGGCGATGACTATGACCGTGCGCCCCTTCATCAGATTATTGATCGCTTCCTGCACCGCTTTCTCGCTTTCGGTGTCGAGCTGGGAAGTCGCCTCGTCGAAAATAAGGATAGGCGGGTTCTTGTATATGGCCCTCGCTATCGCGATACGCTGGCGCTGGCCCCCTGATATCTTGAGGCCCCTTTCCCCGATCTCGGTATCATACCCGTTCGGAAAATCCTTGATGAACTGATGCGCGTTCGCGGCTTTGGCTACTTTTATAAGCTGTTCCTCGTCTATATCTTCATGCCCGTAACTTATGTTCGCCTTTACGGAATCGTTGAAAAGAAGGGTCTCCTGCGTGACCATGCCTATCTTTTCCCTGAGAGATCTGATAGCCGCGTCCTTGAGGTCTGTCCCGTCTATGCGGACCACGCCCCGGACCGGATCATAAAACCTGGGGATAAGATTCACCAGCGTGCTTTTTCCCCCGCCCGAGGGGCCCACAAGAGCCACTATCTCGCCTTTTTTTACAGTAAGGTTGATATCTCTCAACACTTCCTCTTCTTCGTACCGGAAAGACACTCCCTCGAACTTTATCTCCTTTTCAAAGGACCCAAGCTGTATGGCTCCGGGTTTTTCCCTGATCGTAACGGGTTCGTCCATAAGCTCGAATATCCGTTCGGCCGCGGCAAGGGCCTGCTGGTTTATGCCGTACACGTTGCTCAACTTTTTGATGGGTTTCTGCATCGAAAAGACCGCCGCCAGGAACGCTGTGAACGCGCCTGCCGACAGCTCGCCGTTAACTATACTGCTCCCGGCCATCCACATTATCACGGCGGCGCAGCAGACTATCATGCATTCGGTTATGGGGCTCACGATCTTCATCCGTTTGATGGATTTCATGTCCAGCCTGTAATACGTCTGGTTATGCGCCTTGAACCGCTTCCATTCATAATCTTCCATCCCGAACGATTTCACGAGCTTGACGCCGGATATGGTCTCAAGGAGCATGTTGTTTATATCCCCCATCTTCTCCTGGGAACATTTGCTTATCTTGCGGAGTTTCTTGCTTATGCGTATGACGGGGTAGAGCACCAGCGGAAAAAGCACGAAGCTCGCGATAATGAGGTTCCACGGTACCCCGAAATACACTTTGACCGCTATAACGCCTGCCGCGTAAACTACTATCTGTATCGGCTGATAAAAAGTGTCCGCCACCCCCGAACTTATGGCGTCCCGCACGATCACCGCGTCGTTGGTTATGCGCGACATAAGCTTCCCGGTAGGGTTGCGGCTGTAAAAATCCATGGAAAATTCCTGCAGCTTTTTATATATGGTGTTCTTCAGGTCCCGTATGACCCTCTGGCTCACGTCGCTCATAAAATATGTCTGGAGGAACTCGAAAAGCCCTTTGAGGAAGAACATCACGACAAGGACTACCGACATGATATTAAGCAGCGTAAGGGAAGACATATGGTTGATCCGGCTTACGATATCCACGAGGAACGCGGGCGCGGCCACTCCCGCGGGTATAACGATCTCCTTGCCGGTTATGACCTTATCCACCAGAGGTATGATCATGGCAAGCGGCGAAGCGCTGAAAAGCGTCGACAGTATCATACACGCCACCGCCAGAGCGAAAACCCCGCTATGCGGCAGCATAAGCTTCACGAACCTCAAATAATTCTTCATATCAGGCGTGATTTTAACACAGACGGTGCCGGTTGTCGAGGGAAACACGCAGGGGCACGGCGCGCCGTGCCCCTACATATATTGTATCTGTGTTCCTCGGTGATATCCACCCAAAACCCGGCATTGTTCTTGCCCTTGCCGTGCAATAGTGCTATAATTTTCCGGACATATTTTGGAAACGATTTTTAATATTATATATTAATCGTCACCGGGGAACCTTATGGATAAACTTCGTATAGGCGTGGTCGGCACGGGGCATCTTGGCGCACTGCATACCAAAATGTATTCTTTGCTGGCAAAAAAGTCCGGCATTGTCCTTGCCGGCGTCTGCGATACGAACGAGGAATCCGCCAGGGACGTGGCAAAAAAATATTCGACGGACCATTATCTTGATTATCACGCCCTTATCGATAAAGTCGACGCCGTAAGCATCGTCGTTCCGACAAGCCTCCATCATATCGTAGCGAAAGATTTCATTAAAGCCGGCATACATGTGCTTATCGAAAAACCCCTTACTAAAACGCTGGAAGAAGCCGACGAACTGATAAAACTGGCCGAAGAAAATAACGTTTTCATACAGGTCGGGCATATCGAAAGGTTCAACTCCGCCATCCGCGCGATAGAACCTTATCTCAGTAAACCAAAATTCATAGAATGCCAGCGGCTGGGTTCCATCGCGCGTAAAAAACGCGTAACGGACGTCGGCGTCGTGCTCGACCTCATGATCCACGATATAGACATAATCCTGGGCCTGGTGAATTCAAAGGTCAAAAACATCGAAGCCGTCGGCATCAGCACAGTTTCCGAGCATGAGGATATGGCGAACGTACGGCTCAGTTTCCAGAACAACGTCATTGCGGACATTACCGCCAGCAGAGTGACAAAAGAAGAAGTACGCAAGATCCGCATTTTCCAGGAAGATTCTTACATCCTGCTGGATTACCTTAACCAGGAAGCTTTTCTTTTCACGGGTTCCGACAACAACCTCGTCAAGGAAAAGATCCGCATCAGGAAAAAACAACCCCTAAAAGTGGAACTGAAATCTTTCATTAATTGCGTAAGGGACGGCAAAAAACCGCTGGTATCCGGATACGAGGGCCGCCAGGCGCTCCAGGTAGCCCTGGCCATACTGGAAAAGATCCACGACAAATAACACCGTTTAAGTCTGACCGGTATTGTTATTCTAAGTTTGATAAACGAATGGACCGGTCCCATAATAATAAAATGAGGCCGTTTTAAATATGTAGGGGCACGGCGCGCCGTGCCCCTACACCGATCAAGTTAAAACCATATAACACCCCACAATCGTAATATGAAAAAGCGTATCCTTATCGTGACCGGAGAACCGTCAGGCGACGTGCGCGCCGCGGAACTCGTCAAAGAGCTCAACGCTCTCATGCCGGGCTGTTCTTACTGGGGCATCGGCGGGGACCGTATGAAAAGCGAAGGGGTCGTGCTCGCCGAACATATACGTAACCTGTCTATCGTCGGCATATGGGAGGCCCTGGTAAAACTCCCTCTGGTCCGCAGGCAATATAACGATCTGGCCGAGCGGATCCGCTCCGAAAGGCCGGACCTCGCCATACTGGTGGATTACCCGGGGTTCAACCTGAAAGTGGCGCGTCTTCTCCATAAGGAGAACATACCTGTCATATATTACATAATACCGCAGGTCTGGGCATGGGGCCGGGGAAGGATAAGAACGATCAGGGCGTGTGTCGATAAGGCCCTTGTCCTTTTCGATTTCGAGGAGAAACTTCTTAAGGAGAACGGGATAGACTGCGAATTTACGGGACACCCTCTGATAGACGCCGCCGGCGCGGAAAGCTTTCCTGGAAAGTCCCCGGGCCCCGTTCGATCTCCGGAAAAGCCGTTCACCGTAGCGCTTCTTCCCGGCTCAAGGAAAAGCGAGATACAGAACCTGCTGCCGCTCATGCTCGATACAGCCGAAAAACTGCTGGACGCGCGAGCGGACATGTGTTTTGTGATAGCGGAAAATTCGAACGTCGACAGCTCTCTCTATGACGCAGCTCTCGCGGGCCACGAAAGACTCGGCCTTTCACGCGTTAAGGATAATACGATGCGGGTACTGGCGGGTTCCGATTTTGCTATCGTGGCTTCCGGCACCGCTACCCTGGAAACCGCCGTCATGAACGTCCCCATGATAATAACATACCGGACAGCGTTCCTCACCGCGCTGCTCTATTACACGTTCGTCCGCCTGCCGTCCGTAGGCCTTGTAAATATCGTCGCGGGGAAGCAGATAGTCCCCGAACTCCTCCAGAAAAACGCCACCCCCGAAAAAATGTCCGAACAGGTACTGGAGATAATAAACGACTCTTCCCGCATGCGCGCGATGAAACAAGACCTCAAAAAAGCGGCACACGCTCTCGGAGAAAAAGGCGCCGTCCGCCGCGCCGCCGAAGCGGTAAAACGTTTCCTGGAACAATAACCCCGGAATATATTCTCACGCGCGTCACTTATACCAGTTATGAAGGCAGGGGACCGTTCACTCTTGCTCCGTACAGGGAGGATCCACACCGGGCGGAGGGGCCCTGGTAGGAGCATAGTGAATGGTCCCCCCGTAGCGACCGTATTGCTTATTTTATAGCGCCTTGACCACGATACCGGCGGCGTCGGCTATTTCCAGGGAACGCTTTTGGTCGACAAGGAACATTTTCCCGCTTTCGATGGCTAAAGCGCTGAACCCGTTTTCCCGGAGGCGCGAGACCGTGTCCGGCCCGACGGTCGGGACATCCCACCGCATATCCTGTTCCGGCCGGCTCACCTTCACCATAACGCAGCCGCGTCCGGCTATTCTTCCGGCCCTTTCTATCGCGGCATCCGTGCCTTCCATCGCTTCGGCCGCCACGACCGCCTTGTCCTTGATAACTACCGTCTGCCCTATATCCATACCGGCAAGTTTCTTCGCGATATCAAACCCGAACACCATATCGCCTTCGATCCGTTCATCCGGCATCGCCCGGCTCAGGACCCCCTTACCGGGCATGAGGTCCGAAAGGTATTCCATGCCGCCGATAACTTCCACACCGATCTTTTTCAGACGCCTGGTGACTTCTTCCAGTATAGAATAGTCCTTTTTATTTCCAATTCCCCTGAGCGCGTCGGTATATTCCTTATCATACGGCCCTTCCTTATATATGACGTTCTTGTCCACTTTCCCTATAAGCGCCAGGCGGCGGACCCTTTCCTTAAGGAGCAAAAAAGCGAACTTCCTGTACTGCCCTATGTTCAGCCAGTACACCTTGTACGCTTCTTCTTCGAGCTTCGGAGAAGCCATCCCGAGAAGCGCGAACACCACGACCCGTTCCCCGCGCCTCTTAGCCGCCCGCGTAAATTCAAGCGGAAGTTCCCCCCCGCCCGCTATCAACCCGACTTTACTCATAATATCCTTCCCCGCGTTTTCATCTTTACAAAAACCCTCTCCCACGGCATCCGGCATGGGATGGCCCCTATGTTCCGTACGGGGGAGGATCCACACCGGGCGGAGGGGCCCCCGGTAGGAACATAGGGGCCATCCCATGTCGTCGGGTACCTATTGTTTATCAACGATACTGAACATCAGGTCCGCTTCACAGACGACTTTTCCGTCCACGGTCACCGTCCCGTGGGTCTGTACGATGCTCTTGCGCACGACCTTTGTTATCGATACGTCGAGTATGAGCTGGTCCCCGGGAACCACGGGTTTCCGGAATTTCGCGTTATCGATCGTCATGAAAAAAGCGAGCTTGTCCTTTACGCCGCTCCCTGCCAGAGCGAGTATGCCGCCCGCCTGGGCAAGCGCCTCTATCATCAGAACGCCCGGCATGATCGGTGTTCCCGGGAAATGCCCCTGGAAGAACGGTTCGTTCATCGTTACGTTCTTGACGGCCTTTATCCATTTTTCCTCTTCATAGCCCAGAACCCGGTCCACCAGCAGAAAAGGATACCTGTGCGGAAGAAGCGCCATTATCTTTTGCACGTCCATAACCTTATCCCTCATAACATCTCCCTTCTTTTTTAGATTTCAGTATACAAGTTAGATCCCTCGACTTCGCCCCTTCAGGGCTCCGCTCGGGATGACAACTTGTTGTTATGGAATCGTTTACTATGCTCCGTACGGGGAGGATCCACACCGGGCGGAGGGGCCCCGGTAGGAGCATAGTGAACGGTTCCATTCGGTTATCTGACTTGAAATAACAATATCTGTCAGTCTTAAAAGGCCTACCTGATTAAATTTCCTATACATCAAGTCAAAGGACCCTGCCGGAACGGTCCATGTACTTTTCGCGAAGTTTTCTGACCATCGCGGCGTTCAGGCCGTGTCCGGACTTTTCCGCGTCGACACGTCCGATAACCGGGCGGCCGAGCAGGTACAAGTCGCCTACCAGATCAAGTATCTTGTGCCTTACCGGCTCGTTCTTAAAACGCAGGGCCGTCCCGGCAGGGCCGTTATCGTCCATCACAAGCGTGTTCTCACACGTCGCGCCCCGTCCGAACCCCTCCTTTAAAAGGGCTTCCGCTTCGCTCTTTAAACAGAATGTCCTCGCCGGGGCGATCTCTTTTTCGAAAATACCGCTGTCGAGGTCTATTTTGAACGTTTCGCGGCCGATACAGGCCGCGTCGTAATCGATCAGATACGAAACGCTGAAAATATCGGAAGGGGACACCGTGATCGAACCGCCGTTCTCACCTTCGACCCGTTCGGTCTCCCGCACTTTTATGGCCCTCCTCCGGGCCGCAAGTTCCGTCACCCCGGCCGTTTTCAGCGCTCTTAAAAATTCCACGGCGCTCCCATCCATCGCCGGCATCTCCGCCCCGTTTATCTCTACCTGGATATTATCTATGCCCAGGGCCCATAACGCCGCGAGAAAATGTTCAACTGTCTGCACCGCGGCTTCTCCGGAACTTACAGTACTCCTTCTCAGGAGGTCACAGGAAACTTCAGCTTCGCCCAGCCGGATGGCCGGCGCGCCCTCCAGGTCGCTCCTTTTAAAAACTATACCCGTATCTCCCCCCGAGGGCCGGCATATAACGTCGACATCCACCCCGGTTTGAAGCGCCTTCCCGGAGAAACGGGCTTCCTTAATGATCGTACGCTGTTTTTCCATTGTTTAGGCCTGCCTCCGGCAGCCTGAGGCACAGCGGCGGGTCACGCATATTCGATATATACGTTCCCCGCCGCCACCACTGTTCTGTCCCAACACCTGTTTACGGAATTTAGGGCTGTTTGCCGTTAAGCCCCGTGATAACTTCAGCGGTAAGGTCGTATTCTTCTTTTGCGTACATGACATTCCGCGAATCAAGGATATAATCATATCCTTTTTTCTTCCCGATATCCTCAACGATCTTCTGGATGTCATCGACCACTTCGCGGAACATATCGTTCTTGCGGTTAAGCAGTTCCTGCCTGGTAGAACGGTCCAGTTCCTGGAGGTCAACAAGCAGGGTGTCCACCTCTCCCTGTTTCTTGGCCTTGGCGTCGCCGCTCAACAGTTCCATTTCCCCCCGCATCTTCGTGATATTCTGCGCCATCTCCGTGCGCTGCGCCTGTTTCTGTTCCGTCAGGTCGTTGAGGGACTTTTCGAGTTCCTTTGTCTTCGTGTATTCATAAAATGCCTTTCTGAGGTCCACATATCCGATCTTGGCTTCGACAGCGTAAGCCTTCCCCGCTATCATCCCGGCCAGGACCAGGACCGTTATGAGCCCGCCACCCATCTTTTTACAGAAATTCTTCATATTTATTCCTCCTTATTCATCTTTTAGCTATCACTTCCAGGAACCTTTAAACCTTTTAACTTTTTAACTTTTCAACTTTTTCGCTATTAAGTTTTCCTGCCGTTAAAACCCATGGCTCACACTGAAATAGAACTGCCCTTCCTTTTTATCCCCGTGGTTCTCGCTGAGGGGATATCCCCAGTCAAGTTTGACCGGCCCGATAGGCGTTTTTACCCTGACCCCTA
>JBDRFA010000111.1:0-3001 GCA_043819235.1 Candidatus Omnitrophota bacterium
GGTACTGAACCCTGCATGGCGCGCGGTAACGCGCGCTGTGAAGCGTGGGGAAGGGAGTTGGCAGGCCGCAACGCAAGTGAAGGGATTGAGCTCCGAAAAATAATAATCATGGAGGCCGACTGCGTTAGTAATCAGGAAGGCCGCATGACGACGGTCGCCAAGGCAAGACCGGCGTCGCTCCATCGGGGTCGAAGACCGCGGCATGTCAACAAAAGCGAAGTTGCGGGGACCTGGGAGACCCGAAACCAGTCCGGTCATTTATGACCGGAAAGGGACCAACAACCCGGAGAGGGAAGGAAAACCTTGGTTTTCGGGAGTCGGACCGGCTCATAGTAGTGAGGAAGCGGAGTAATGTCCGTGGAGTGAAGGGGCCGGCAACAATATGTAAAGCCGAAGGGAAACGGTAGCCGCACACAGAGGCGGAATAGTACCGCTTACAAAACTGAAGCTTATAATACGGTGTGAGTGGAGAGTTGTTGCCGTATAAGTATTATCGAAGAGCCGTATATGGGAAATCCGTAAGTACGGTTCTGCGAGGGGGCGCGAACATGCAGTGCAATGGGCTGGCTATTGAGGCGCCGTCAACCGAAAGGGACGGAAACAGATAGGCCACCCTTCCGCTTGTGTGTTCAGCGCTCTACTCGACCAGATTTATGGAAAGCATAAACGCTTATTTTGAAATAAAAAAAGACAAAACCTACAATGGCGCGATACGAGTGTACGGGTTTAAGATCCTGTTCGAGCTGGAGCCGATATTCGACAACGAATCCGGAAGCGTAAGACTTATAGCGAATTTTTCTCAGAACAGGTTGTTCGATAAGTTGGATAAAAAATTTCAAAAAGAGCTTAAGCTTTCTTTGACCGCCGGGATCTGTCAGTGCTATAAGAAATACACCCAGGAAAAAACGAACAAAGAGAGCCTCGAGAAAGCAATAGACGAAGAATTAAAGATGGAATCTTTAAAAAATGAAGAGGATTGGGATTGTGTTACCAGCGATATGATATTACAAGTCCCCAAAAGAGTAAAAGAAGCCATAGAAAAGATCGCCTCTGAGGATAAATAGGGAGTTCCTGATGCCGGCGGCTGCCGGTTCGGGGGCTTCCCCCGCATCCGCCTAAGGCGGATGCGGGGTCCTGCCGGGGTCAGGCCTTTTTGCTTCCCGGGCCCAGTGTCCGCAGCAAAACTTTCCGCCAGAGGCGGACCCGCCGGGTTGTTTTCCGCCAGAGGACGGATCCGCCGGTGTTGAGCCGCATGGTTATAGGTCAAAAGACCTGTTTTTGTATAGGCCATATAACTTAAATATACTGCCCCTTTTCACCCTTGAATTTCTTTGTCGCGGCTGGTACACTCTAAACAGATGGTTAAAGCGGATAATTTTAGGGGGTTTGTTATGAAACGTTTTACCGGGATTTTAAGTTTGACTTTAGGTTTAATGTTCTCCTTCTCTTTGCTTCATGCCGCCTCGATAAATGAGCTTTCCGATCTGGGGGATAAAGGCGACGGAAGAATGGGGAAAATGGATCAGGATATAGGTTATACCGCCTGGGACCCATATAACCATATACTTAAAAAAATGGGTCTGGGCAAGATACAAATACAGATTTCCGAAGAAAGCGTGAAGGACCAGTCAAAAGACAAAAATTTGACCGTTCCTTTTGAAAATGCTTTACAGGAAGCGATGAGAAATTTGCTTGTTGACGCAAGAGATAAAAACAGCCTTGCAAAAATGGCTTTAACGGAAATTAGGAAAGAAAAAGGGGACGGGAAAGAAATACGCGAAAAAGTCGCTGAGAAAGCCAGAAAAATGATAAACAGGGCGGATTCGGCGCTTAAATTGTTTTCAAGGAAAGCCGACAAGGGTGAATTGCCTTCGGTTAACTGGATCTTCTATCTGCACTCCCCCGCCGTTAACAGCAAAGGGTTCTTCATAATAATCGATAAATCAGGCAGGGCTGCCGCGTACAATTATGCCGCTTTGACCGTTCATAACAACGAGGAGTACGGTTCCGGGACGTCTTCTCCGGAAATTCCTGCCGGCCAGGGCGGACTTGAGCCGAAGGATGTATTCGGCTCAAGATCGGATTCGGCGATAAAAGGCAATAATGTCGCCACATCGGAATCTGTTCTCAGGCAGGGGAAAGTTTTATACGACAATTACGGCGCGCCCCTGACGATGGTGGGATATGACGGCTGGCCGGGAAATATACCCGTCTACGGGGATTTCGCGGCGCCGTTCAAAAATTATCTTGCAAATGCCAGGAAGATAGATAAACTCCGGATCGACATGAGAGGAAAATGGATCAGACTATCTGAAGATCTGGAACTGACCGAGGCTCAAAAGGTATTGGGCGAAATGAAAGCTATGGGAAGAGAATATGATAAGCTTGTCGGCGAATGTATACAATATGTCCGCCAGGGCCAGCAATTATACGCGGAAGGCAAAGCGACATTCCCTTCACTTTTATACACCGTGAAACTTGTTAAGGGATCCGTATATATAGATCTGTACGACGACAACGGAAAAAAGATAGTGAAAAAAGTTTGCAAGCGGTGGGGAAGCAAATGGAGCTGGCTGGCATTAAATTACACGGTTGTGTGCGTAGAATACCGCGAGGTTCCGGTAAGGGCGAAGGTTCCGGACTATTACCTTGAATACGGCTATGGAGGCGACCAGACTTATCCGCAAAGAGCCAGAATGATCGATGTGCCGCCGACCCCGGCTTTTCCTGAAGTATTCGTGAATAAATCGGTTCAAAGGGACCAATATGACATGGAAGTTATTGTCACGTGCGCTTTGGATAAGGATCCCGGCAAAGGCTGGCTTATAACCAGCGCTAAACTCAGAAAAGGCAAAGCGAGCAGTTCCGACGCCTTGGGCGGAGGCGTATCTGTCGGAGGGAAAGTCGGGGTTCCTCTTGTTGCGGAAGGCAGCGTGAATGTCAATATAAATTACAGTCATTCGTGGAATCATTTCAGGTTCGGAGAAATGGTCGAATTCCC
>JBDRFA010000112.1:0-8190 GCA_043819235.1 Candidatus Omnitrophota bacterium
TACCAAGATACCCTCGATACGCCCGTTCTGCCGATGCTTTACTTTTATACATCGACCGGCCTGATCCTATCCTCCATTTACCATTACTGCCTTTCCTTACCGGCATTCCTTACCGACCTTTCAGCTTTCTCATACTCACCCCTGACAGATTCTAAAAACTGCCTGTAATGAGCTATATCCTGAATTATACTCTTAACGACAAACGCGTAATCTTCAATACTATAACTACCCGTCTTCGTGTAACTTATAAGAAAATCTACCGACTCGCGTTCGAGTTTCTCGTAATCCTGCCGGTATTTCACGAAATCCGGATGCCGGAAACATCTCTCCGCGCTCTCTAACGCCGTTTTTGCCTGTTCAGCGAGTTTTGCCTGTTTCTTGGCTATCTCCGCCTTCTCTTCCGCTGAAACCTCCCTAAAAGGCGATTTATGGCTTAAAACACCCGGTTTTGCGCCTGGTCCGAACGCCATTACATACCTCCCTCGGCTTGTTTTTCCCGTGCTTTTACAACGTTTTCATCCGGCGGTGTCATCTGTTCGCTTGTCATATCATTGACAAGCTGGACGATCTCCATCGGGTTAAGTTCAGGCGGTTGACCTGTCGCCTGCGATTCCATCGTCTTGGCCTGCATATATTTCGCGACCGCTTCAACCGCGACTTTCTGCTGTTCCGCTTTGAATTTGTCAAATGGCGGCCATATCTTATCGACGATATTCCTGAATTTCGGACTCCAGGATTTTATCAATTCGCGGAAGAAGAACCATACCGCTTCACTGTTCCGCGCGAAACCAAGTTCACCGCGTATCAGCTGGAGTAACGATACCCATTCGCGTTTAGCGTTTAAACTATCAAACGCGAAACTCATCGCCTGCGACTGGATATTCGTCCGGGCTTTCATATCGTCACGTGTTATCGTGCCGAAAGGATCTTTGCCCTTAACCGCCCTGCCCGGCCTCGGCCGGTATTTGCGGCCGCCTTCTTCAGCCATTTGGTACGTCATCTGGAGCAGTATATCCGCGACTTTGTTGAATGACGGCAATAACGATTTGATGAATTCTTCGATATTTATACCGCTTTGACGCATTAACGCGATAGTCTTGCTCGCCGGGGCGTTCGGGTCGATCTCGCTTTCTTTGCCCGTAGTGTATGCCGAAACGCCTGAAACGTCATCCTCCGCCCTTAATATGATCTCAAGGAACGCTATTAAACTGCGGGTATCGATATTCGCCATGTATTTCTGCAGGAAATCCACTTCGTTCGGCGCGCAGGGTAATGGTACGCCATGCGTGAAATCTTTTTCAAGGAACGCTTCAAGCACTTCCGCGTTCTTGGTTATCGGCGTCATAGTGTTGCGCATATACACCGCTTCCAGCGAATAGTTAAGCATTAAATTCTCCGCCAGGTTCATGTCGGTCATGTACTCCGCAAGACCCTGCTGCCAGAAACCGTCCCATTTATCGCTTATGAAAAACGGGATATAGTTGCAGGGAACGCCGTAATACGGGTACAGTAACGCGCCAAGCACGATCTCCGATTCTTCGTCTATCCAGCACTGGATCTTGCGTTCTTCCTCATCGGTTTCTTTCAGCTTGAAATAATACGTGCATTGGAGTATATCGTAAGTGCGGTATTTGTAATCCGATTTCTTGTTGAAACTGTCTGTATTGGTTTTCTTCCTTTTAGGCCGGCCGCCTTTCTTATGATGGCTTTCATCCATATCGTATTCGTATATCAGCCTGTCGATATCTTTAAACTGGCTGCCCGGTTTGGCTTCTTCACGTTTTAAGTCCCACCACGTATAATTCCGTCTTTCGCAGATAAGTTTTGTCGACCTTAATCCCTGGTACCCTTCAACGCTGGTCCGGACGTAGAAATTTGACGGCGATACGTTACGCAGACGCGGGTCGTTATATACGACTTCTTCGTAATCAACACTGATATTTATAGTCTTGCCGTTTTCGAGTTTCTTGACGTATCCGGGATAATTGTCTCTCGCGTCCGGATAGCTCGAAAGGAACGAATCCAGCCCCCTGTTCTCGACGTTCAATAACTTATATTCTTCAGGCAACTCACCGTTCTCCTGCGCTTTTGAGAGTTTCGCGAGAAACTCCTCGTATTCGTCCTGTTTCATCTCCATTTCGTAAGGTTCGCCGGACGCGGAGTTGTACCGCTCTACCGTATAAACAGGCGTGCCTTCATACGTCTCCTCGCGTTTGCGCTGTTCTATCTCTATATCGTAATCTACCGCCAGGATGCCCCCGTTCTTCACGACGGCGTTATGGACGACTTTGGATAACGGCTGCGAGAACGCTATCCCGTCGAATTCGTTGTCCAGCTTGTAATCAATATAATCTTCCTGCCGTTCGCAGACTTCCTGCCCTACTTCCGCGAAATCCGGCCTGGGCGACATCGAGTATTTGGGGTCGATCTCAAGATACGCTTTCTTGATAAACCTCTCCACGGTATCGCATTTTACTTTGGTAGTCGGCCGGTGAAGGTTGAACATCTGGTTCTCGTTCGCCGTCTGTTTGCCTTCGTACTGGTTCTCCAAAGACGCCCATTTGACGTCATAGCTTTCCTTCTTATACTCTTCTTTTATAGCGTCAAGCTCTTCCACGACCTCTTTAGACAGACGCTGGGAAGTCTCGTCATCCAGAGAAAGCTGTTCCATATACCGCGGAGTCTCGTCCTCTTTATCAAACTCTTTCCTGGAATCCGTTATCTCGTATTCCTGTCCCGGTTTCATTACAGCGCTTGATTCTGGCATTATTTATTCTCTCCTTACCTCGGCGCGAAGCTAAAACCGCCGTTTCTTATCCTTTTCATGTCCCGCGCTACTTGTTTATATTTATTGATACTGCTCGCCGGTTTATACGGGTATTGCCTGATCACGGCGTCGCAGATAGCGTTCGCGATCACCAGATCATCAAGAAAACTCCCATCCGCTTCAGCCTTACCTGTTTTATCATTATGAACAAACGTCTTACATTGCGATATCAGGTCCGGGTCACGAAGTTCTGTCGCGTGACACCTTATATTCTCGGCTGATATACTGAGCATTTCAGGCCGGGAACGGATATCAGTCGTCCATCCGCGTTTCGGGACCGCCAGGGAATGTTTGGCCTGATTCGCCGGACGCGTATAGTAAAGGTTCCCGCCCAGCTCCTCGTAATCACGGCACGTGGTATAGCCGAATGAGTTGTTCTCCGGCGCCGCCATACAATCATTAAAGAGTTTGCTTAACATGAATAACTTATACGCGAAATCTTCCGGTGCCATCCTGCCCTTGATCGTGGCACATACGTTCAACGTCCACTTATCTTTTAAAACGGCCGCGCATTCGTCGCCTTTGGGCAGACCCTCGGCCGTATCCGCGGCGACCAAATATTGA
The DNA here is from genome assembly GCA_043819235.1 of Candidatus Omnitrophota bacterium. Taxonomy (GTDB): domain Bacteria; phylum Omnitrophota; class Gorgyraeia; order Tantalellales; family Tantalellaceae; genus JBDRFA01. Next base: position 3,392 of record JBDRFA010000112.1, read on the forward strand.
TGGTTGGCTTTGGGAAGCTCGAATATCCTTACCCACCCGTCCGGCCTCTCCAGTATCTTGGGTTTATGCTGGACTTCTATGATATTCGCCTTGATATACCTGCCGTTAGGTATCTCCATTGTCGGGTTCGCCCTTACCCCGTATTCCCATTCCTTCTGCTTCAAAAGCTCCACAAGATCGTAAAACGGGCTGCCGCTTTTGAGATAACTTATATCTATTTCTTGCGCGATTTCACCTTCTTCACGCCTTTCGCATTCAGCATCATACCAGGGGCTTCTTACTCGCCCTCCTTTCATGCCGGGGATAACTTCTTCCCTATACATATCCCATAACTCAACTGCTTCTTCTTTCGACTTTATCGGTATTTTCTCGCCGTTTCTGTCAAAAAGGTATAACCCTTTACCTTTTATCGGATGTAAAACCCACGGTAACGTGACTTTCTCAATTTTTATATTCGTTCCATTCGCAAGCATCGCGAATTTATTGCCTGACCCTTTTGGCGTACTGACAGGAATACGGCATTTTGTGACGTCACCGGTCGCCGTCCATGCGGCATCAGCGATACCTACATCCCACTTAGAAAATTCGTCCAAGAGAACAGCTTTGCTCCTGCCGCCTGACCCAAAATCCTCATTTGCGCTTTCCCCTATAATCGTGTTTCCAAGTTGAGGGTTATGTATCTTCATATAGGTCGAATCTATACGCCATGTATAATCTTTTGGAAGCATCCACAGGGGCATCTTTTCGATTACAAGACGCATTTTCTCGAATAACGTGTCCATTACACGCGCTTTATCGACAAATTCTTCTTTCCTGGAACCTACCCTGAAATCTGAACCGTCTTCATATTTCCATTTATGCGTAAATACGTATAAAACCATCCAGCTCGCGCCCATTTCTCTGCTTTTCTCTAAAAGAATGTCGCGTTTACCGTCTATTGCGCTCACTATCTTCCGTATGAAATCTTCCTGGAAATCGTAGCAAATAAAAGGATATATCGCCGGGTCTTTATCAAGATTTTTCGTCCAGCAGAAAAGGTCTATCCATAGAACAGGATCACGGCTGCATAATTCGTCAACATAAGCTTGAAGTTCTGCGTCTTTTTCGCAAGCCGCTAATAACTTCGCGCGGAAACGTATATTCTCGTCAATATTTTTAGGGTATTTGAGTATGTCCATTTATCTGCTTCTCAATTTTTCACCAATAAATTCTATGATCTCTTGGGTGGATTTGTCCTCAATTCCCACTACCTCTATCGGATTGTCTTCCTGCCCGCCCAAATTGATTTTTTGCGGTATACCACGCTCAACTAACTTAATGGCGATTTTGGCTTTTTCTTTCAAAGGGATAGTTTCACTCTTCAGAAACTCATCTATCGTTTCTACCGCAAGACCAAAAAGCCCGTTTATATTGGCTTCTGTCTTTTTACTCTTTCTTCCTGATTTTCCCTTCTTGCCAGCCATTTTAAAATTACAACCTTTTTTGGTTAAAAGACTTAAAAGTATATTTTATAGCCCCCTCGCTATCGCCCTGAATAAGAATAAGTTCGGATCGTTAGAGGGTATAAGCAGAAACCCGAATGTGTTTATCCGGAGAATATAATCGAAATATTCGTCAGTTGTGATAAAGTCCATGAGGTATACGGTATTTAAGACGTGATGTGAGTATGCTTTAAGACGTGCTTTCTTGCGCTGTAGCCTGCCTGCGTCCCTGGAAGCCAGGACGTTCAGGAGAACGGATAACTTCTTATCGGCTTTTTCAGCGGTTTTTTCCATCCAGAAGCTCCTTTTAAAAAATAGGGGCACTGTGAGATATCTTGTGCTAGCACTCACAATGCCCCTTTATGAAAAGTCCAGCGTCCCGGACCGTCTTATGCCACAATTTTGGTTTTTTTTAGGGTAAAAGTCAAGTGAGGGATTGCATTTTTTTTACAGCGGTATTTATTATTTGGCGGATACGTTCTCTTGAAAGATGGAACTTATCGGCTATCGTTTTAAGGGTTAGCCCGTCAAGCCGATAATTTATTATCCTGACTTCTCTTTCATTAAGGCATTTCATAAGAACCAGGATATCGTGGCGGGAGAATTTCGGGATAGTTCCGGGAACGATAAGTATATCTTCAAGGTCACCGGGATTTTTGCTGTCACCAAAGGTGAAATCTAATGACTTGAAATATAACCGCCCAAGCATCCAGAACCGGTGTTCCATATCTGTAAGACGTTTATCGTTCATAATTTTATGGTTTATCTGCCTGATTTTCGCCGCAAGGTATACCGGCACTCTCACCGTTTGGGCGTGGTTATCGATATATCGCCCCATACATTGCCGGATCCAGTAATGCGCCCAGGTCGAAAACTTGGTATGCCGTTTAAGGTTAAAACTGTCTATGGCTTTAATAAGGCCGAAATTGCCTTCAGAGATCAAGTCCATTTTGTCGATTTTAGAATGGACATATTTAGTGGAAACGGTAATAACCAACCGGAGATTATGGAGCATTATTTTGTTGCGCGCTTTCCTGCTGCCGTTTTGGGCTTTTTCAATAAGACCGCGTATTTCTTCTTCAGGTAAAACCTGGTATTTGCTTATGCTTCTGAAATACTGTTTTATTAAATCCGGCATTTCTTGCCTTTCTGGTAGGGGTGAGGCAGTCCTTTCCCGTCTTCAACTGCTCCCTCATCATTCAAGATGATAAGTTCTTTCCGGTGTCCACACCGTCAACATCCCATCTCACCCCTATTCCCTGAATCACTTATTCTTCCGGTTCGAGTTTTCCTTCAGCCTCTTTCTCAACAGCTTCTTTTACCTCGGCTTCCTGGTCCTTCAAGAGTTCCAGTTTACCGATCTGCTTCAGCCGGACCATGCGAAGCTGTGCGATCTCCTGTTCGCGTTTCTCTATTGCCTGGTCGATCTGCTGGATAGATTTCTCTATCGCTTCGGCGCTTGTCGCCTGGCCGAAACTTACCGCCGGCATAACCAGGACCAGAACCACGATTAGTGTTATGAGTTTTTTCATTCTGCTACCTCCTTTCCTTTTAAATCAATATTCATCTTTGAACCTCGTATATAATTTTTTATCATATTGCCAGCCCAAAAAAAATCCCAAGCAGTATAGCTCGCATCAAACTGTTTATTAAATATGGCGACCTCTTTTTTTGCCTGATAATATTCAACTACTACTACTCCGCCAAGAAGTAACACTATAATCAAAAGTATCATCCCAAACGCAACAAAAATATCCCACATATTTTTACCTCCTTTCTTATTCTTTCATTTTCAGACAATATCCGAACGGAATTACCCCACGAAGTATACTCTGCCAATGCTCACGCACTTTTGGTGAACCACATTGGGGATTTGCCAACCCTTCTCGTGCTTTTTCTTTTATCCGTTCCCATGTTTCGGGAGAAATGGATGTTTTGAACTTCTCCTCATTTTGTGGATAAAGCATTTCATCATATTGTAATAATTTCATTGGCCCTTCATAGCTCATCCAATTTTTTATCAGTTCCCACATAATACAGCTTGCCTGAAACCCGGTTATACCCCCTTGATCTGTTTTATTCATCGCCCACATCGTTGCTATCGCTCCAGCGGTGAGGGCATGACAAATTGTTCCATAATCATGTGTGTAATTTTCACACAGCTTTTTCAAAAACTCCGGCAAAGTTTCAAACGACATTCCCTTACTCTTTGCCTCCTTATACCATTCTTCGTGGATTTTCATTTCTTCAGTAATTTCTTTTCGTTTCATAACCTCTCCTCCTTACTTTTCTGCCATCAACCTGAAACAACATCCTTCTTTTATGCCTCCATCATCGGCAACTCTTTTAGACCAAAGTTCGCATTTCTCGCCTTGGCAAAAAGCGATAAAAGGCATAGGCTCGCCTCCCATCTCAGCTTTTCCCGGCATCAGGGCAGATGACGGTTTAGTCGTCAGGAAAAACTGGCTAATTAACGGACATCTTTTTGTGTTTTCTTCCGGCATTTTTTCTCTCCTTCTTAAAAAGATTAAAAAATTTTACTTCTTGCTGTTTCATTTTTTCCTGAGCTTCCCTTATAATATCTGCCCATGTTAAGGTTTCATAATCATCTTTCCTGGGACGACCTTTGCCTTTATAAGTCTTACGGTTTATGCGTGTCAAAACGGCAACCGTCATAAAATTCGCTGGAACTACAAACCCACAACCATATCTCTGATATTCATATGTTTGGTCATATGCTTTTCTTTTTCCCACTTTTCACCTCAATCCCGCCTTTTGTCTGTTTCCCTTTTGATGAATAACCGCTTCCCCCAAGAAGCCTGTAATCGGTATGATACGTCCCGGACCCTTCGAATTTAAACCCTACCCCGCTTGAAATCAGCCGTTTCATCGGACTACCGCATTTCGGACAAGGCCAGGTCTTTTTATCAATCGTCTCCAAAATGGAATGGATGACCTCACGCTCCTGTTTGCATTTATTACAAAAATAAACATATGTCGACACGGCTACCTCCAATAATCCTTAAAAGAAGTTACCAGGGTTTTAATGAAATCCCCGATACCGCAGATAAGGTTAAAAAGCCCGCCGATCACTACACAGAAAATAGCAAATGGTATGAAAAGCAAACCTTTCTTTAATTTTGGGTTCATTTCGCCTCCTTCTTCTCAAGTTCAATTACTAATTCATTGTTCGCATAATTATCGTATATATCGACTATCCGGCAATAATCTTTGTTTATGCGGATTTTCGGGAAAAAATATTCATCATCGCCGGCTTCTGCGAGAATAAACCATTCGGGGGAATGACCTATATTGAAA
>JBDRFA010000113.1:0-3529 GCA_043819235.1 Candidatus Omnitrophota bacterium
TCCGTCGGTAACTCCCGATGAGAGATGCCTGCTTGAGGAAACTGATCGGGATGGCCTGTTACTTTTAAGGGAAAATAAGAAAAAAGGCATATTCTATTTTGAATATTTCGTCCCTAAGGAAGTCTATGAAACCCCCGATGATAGCGCCATTATCAGGGCCGTTACACGGATAGAGATAAAGGCCCTTATGCAGAAGCTTTCCATAGAATCAAAGGGGATAAGGGGACGGGGGGCCGGCGGGAAAAGCAAATATAACCGGATAAGGAACATGATCCTTGGAAGTTTTCCTTATGATCGGAAAGACGGCCTTTTGATGGAAGAACATGTGAATAAGATCATCGCGGAGGCTTTTGAGTGGCTTTTTCTGGTGGAGAACGGGTTCCTGCCTCGTGAAGATATCCCTTCCGAAAAAAAAGATTTTATCGCAAAAATAGAGCCGCTTATCAGGGCGCACAGGGCAGATCTCTTTACCAGCGAGTTCTGGAACTGGAACAGGCGGCATGAAGTTTTTGATGAAGCGAAAAGAAAAGGAATATTCAGGTTCCAGACGGCGGTGGTGGGGGGACGGCCGCAGCCGGACCTGAGGTTCCTTTCTCCGGGCCGTATAGATGAAGCGGTAGCGGAGATCTCCGGGGAGTACATAAAACTGGTAAGAAAACAGAAAAGAAGCCTGTACGGTATCGACAGTTTTGAGGAAGCGTTTAACGGCATATTTTTTAAGGACCTCAACAAAAAAATGGAAGGAAAAAGAAGGCAAGGCCTGCCGTCGATCATTGGGGGGACGGGGCATCCGGCGAGCGGTAAGACCACGGTAGTCGATATAATCCTTGACGATATGGAGAGGCGCGTGGAAAAGCGTCCCAGGATGATATATTTCGATGATTGGCTCATTCAGAAACAGGACAGGGAGATCGACCCCGAGACCGGTGAAACTACGGAGGAGGTGCTTAAAAAATTCGAAGTGAGCAAATTTATCCGTCAGATGAAACTGTTCGCCGGAGGTAGAGATATGGTCAAATCCCTGTATGATACCGACGCAAAGGGCAGGATAAAGATCGAAATGGACCCTGACGGGAAGGTCATATTCCGCAACGGCAAAAGTTTGTGGGTAGAGCTGGAAATGAGGGAAGACGGGCCATGCCTGGTATCTTACACCAAAAAAGACGGGAAGGTCGACGAGGCAAGGGAGGTCATGTTCGGTAATTTCTATTTATCCCTTGGGAAGACGGATGTTTCCGGGAATATGAATATCGGGATCTCGATAGGCCGGCGTAAAGTGACCAAAAAAAATGACGGTAAGGATGTTCCTATCGTAAAGTTGGACCGCACGGGATATTTAATAAGCGCTTTTCACGGAGGAAAAAGGAAGGTGTCCATAATAAAGGATAACGGTAAGAAAGCGGACCACATGAGAGATGACAGGACAGGTGAAGTTGTGGCAAGCGCCTGTACGGTCTTAGCCGTCCGCGATGGCGGGGGGAAGACCGTAACCGGGCATATCGATGAGAACGGGGTTTTTATCGATAAAGCCTGGGATATAAAGGAATACATCCCGTCAGACGGCGATACTTTCTGCATGGTCGAGGGGATACTTTCTCTTTATGACGAGCTTCCCGAAAAGTCCCCGGATCATTTGCACAATATTTATATCGAGAAGTTCTTTTATGAGGCGGATTATGAGGCCCGGCTGGCAAGAGGTATCCCGCGGGAAAAACAGAGGATACGGGCCGAGTCGGGGAAAGAAGCTACTTTGAAACAGATACAGCAATACGCGTATAAATTCTGGCTCAGGAAGCGCGGCGAGGAGTTCCTGATATCCAGGGCGCTGCACTGTCCCGGCATTATGAGGATCTCGAACCAGTCGCGCGCTGAAAGTATTTTTACGCTTTTTAAGAAAGGACAGCTCATCGAGGCCGATAACCTTGCGATATTGAAAGAGATAGGGGTCATGCCGCACAGGCTCAACGAACAGCTGCTGGCCATGGGTAAAGAGTATATAGTGGAATATCTTTCCCAGTATAAGAACGGATCGTTCGGGGACGACATGAAAAAGATCTCCGGGACTTCTTTCGATGTGTTTTTTACGGGCGGCGGGCTGGTCCTGAAAGTCTATAACAAAGAAGGGGGTTTTGATGATGAGAATGCCGCTTTTTTTGAGCAGAAATTAAAAACAAGGGGAGGAGGTCTGCTCGCTCCGGGGATCATTATCGATATTACGGACCTTAATATAACTGAGATGATAGGAAAAAGGAAGAGCAAAAGGGTATTGGGTAAAGTCATGATCCAGAACAGGGGGGAACCGTTAAGGGAAAGGGTGGGAGTCCTTATAAGGGAAAAGAAGATCGACGAGGCGAAAAGGCTGATAGACGAATATTTCGAGCTCCAGAAAAAGATGTGGGGTGTGGGGATAATAGACCTTGAGCCGAACATGATGGATGAGTACGGCGTCGTCCTGGATAACGGCATAGAATCCGTGGTAGCGTTCATTTCCCATAGCATGACCAACGATCCGGTGGAATATGATCCGGGAATTTACGATAAGGATGAGGAAGAACTCCCGCGGGAGTTAAGGGGTTATTACAGGGAGGTCAGGGAAAGGACGGTCGTAAGTAGAGAAAAGTTCACGAAAAAATATTTTGAAAAGAATCTCCAGAACGCTATGCCGCTGCCGGATATATCGCATGCGGCGATCAATGACAGGCAGATGGACCATATCATGTACCTTATGATAATGTTCAAGACCGAACAGCTGAAAAAGATATTTGACAAGACCATAAGCGCCGCGGTCTCGCCTGAAATTACATGGGTCAGGGCGTACTTGGAAACGATCGTGGAATATTCCGTGCCCCGGAACGACATTTTGGCGGTGACCATGAGACAGCTTTATGACATGCTTTTGGAGGACCCGTTCTTTCTGGATAAATATAACGACCCTGAGGATCTTCTGCCTGAACTATGGGATAAAAATCCCGAGCTGATGAACCGCAGTTCGGTCCAGCTTTTTCAGTCCCTTGAAAAACTTTACCAGATCCATGAGGAATACAGGAAAGCCCTGGGAGAAGAGAAAGAGTTCTTCTCTCAGGGCTTTCAGGAAGACTGTAAGGCGGTAAGCCGTCTGTTGAGCGACGTGATCGATTCGTCGTTATTCGAGGAGGACAGAGCCTATACGATAAGATATAATGTGGCGAAACTGACCTGTCTGCAGCAGAAGATCGTGGATACTTACGCGAAGTTGCTCAGGGCCAGAGCGAACAGGCCCGAAAACATCAAAGTATATCAATTCTATGACGATGACAAGGACGCGTCGGTGATCGACGTTAATTCCAAAAGCGGGTCTTTTGGAGATGGGGAGGGGCATGTCTTTGTATCGCTGCCGGAAGGCGACAATATGGAAGATTATCTTTTAAGGGTCACGGCCATGGTAAATATAGCGCTGGCCGCTTCAAGCATACCGAATACGGCGAAGGATATGGTTTCGGAAAACGAATTCTATATGAAATACGGAGCCATAGTGAATTACATCAAACAG
>JBDRFA010000114.1:0-2386 GCA_043819235.1 Candidatus Omnitrophota bacterium
GGCGGGGTCAGTATATGTTCTTGGGGATTTTAACGAGTGGCAGAAAACCGAGGCAAGCCGGCTTTCAAAACTGGAAAACGGAGAATGGTCGGGACATTTCAGTCTTAACAAAGGGAAGTACCGTTATAAGTTCCTCGTCGATGAGGAATGGGTGAAGGATCCCCAGAATTCTGAGGCCGAAGTCAACTCTTTCGGTTCAATAGATTCAGTCTTGACGGTGTAAGTTGGATGAGGGGTAATGGCATGAAAAGCGGGGGTTTTATACAGATAAAACCCCCGCTTTTTGTATATAACAAGAAAGGAAAAAAAGTATGACACAACCCGTTATATATCCAAAAGATAAAGAAAATATCGTCGTACGTTATCCGGGTAATCCTATACTTACCAGAAAGGATGTTCCGGCGGCGGCAAAAGGCGTATATAATTCCGGATGTATCAAAACAGGCAAAGGCAAGTATGTCATGCTGTGCAGGGTGGAAACCCCTTCGCTAAAACAGCTTATCTGGCCCGCCGATTCAAGTGACGGAATAAATTTCAAACTGCGTCCCGAGCCCATTAAGATGCCGGGTACGGATCTTTTCAGGGAATATACTACAGGGATGTATTACGACCCAAGAGTGGCCGAAATAGAAGGAAAATACTATGTGGTGTTCGCCTGCCATAGCGGGCATTCCTGCCGTCTGGGATTGCTCGAATCCCCGGATATGAAAAAATTCGAGTGGCGCGGGTTCATCTCGGAGACCGATAACAGGAACGGCGTACTGTTCCCGGAAAAAATAAACGGTTATTATTGCCGTCTCGACAGGCCGAATACCGGAGACGGGAAGGGGTACATGTGGATTTCGTATTCTCCTGACCTGATCCACTGGGGCCAGTCAAAGGCTGTGGCGTTCGCCCAGGATGAGTGGGGCTGGAAAAAGAACGGGCCCGGCGCAGTGCCGATAAGGACGCCCAAAGGATGGCTCGTTATATACCACGCCGTCAACGTACAGTGCGCCGCGCAGTATGTCTATCACCTGGGAGTCATGCTCCTGGATATCAAAGACCCTTCGAAGATCATCGCGCGCGCAAAAGCGCCTATACTCTCCCCGACCATGGATTATGAACTTACCGGCCTCACGTACGCTGTGGTATTCACATGCGGCGCGGTCGTCGAAGATGACGGGGAAGTGAAGATATATTACGGTGGAGCCGATACCGTCCAGTGTTTAGCGACGGCCAGGCTGGACGACCTCGTGGACGCGTGTTTCAACAGATAGACGCGTGCCGGAACAAACCGAGGGAACGCCGGACATGGGTAAGGGTGGTAATACCAGTTAAACCTGATTGGTATTGTTATTTCTGGTGATAACCGAGATGGGACTGTTCACTCTTGCTCCTACCCGGGCCCCTCCGCCCGGTGTGGAGGCTCCCTGTACGGAGCAAGAGTGAACAGTCCCATCAGAAAAATGTTTTCGTTTTGTGCCATAGCTACAATACTGATCAAGTTAAAGCCGTATAAACCTGGAACCTGCAACTTACAACTTAAAACCGGATGATTTTATGGCGAATGTTTCTTCCGTTAAAGAGAAGGAGCTCAGGGATAAGATGCGCCGCCTGGGGGTGAAAGAGGCGGACCTGACGGAAAGTTTTATGCGCGCGGGAGGGCCCGGAGGGCAGCATGTCAATAAGGTATCGACCTGTGTGTATTTGAGGCACGGGCCTACCGGCCTGTCGGTCAAATGCGCGAGAGAACGGTCCCAGGCCCTCAACAGGTTTTTCGCGCGCAGGATACTTCTTAAAAAGATAGAAGATATGGTGATGGGACGGGCCTCGGAGGAGAGAAAAAGGATAGAAAAGATCCGCAGGCAGAAAAGGAAGAGGTCCAAAAGAGCGAAAGAGAAAGTTCTGGCGGATAAGAAAAAACAGTCCGAAAAAAAAGTTTCGAGAAGATCCGTGAAGCCGGAGGACTGATCCAGTTTAAACTCATTTGACATTGTTATACTGGTTTAACCTAATCATCGTCGCATCTATGACACAAAACGAAAACATTTTGTTATGATGGAATCGTTCGCTATGCTCCGTACAGGGAGGATCCACGCCGGGCGGAGGGGCCCTGGTAGGAGCATAGCGAACGGTTCCATCTCGGTTATCAAACTCAGAACAACAATACCGGTCAGGGTAAAATGGTATTATTCAGGAAAAGGGCGGAGGGATGAAAAAGATCACGCTGGATCTGCATGATATATATAATAAGAGCAGGGATATCGAGGCGGTCCTGCGCGGGATAATGGAAGAGGCCAGGGATAAAAAGGTGAAGATCGTGGAGATCATACCCGGCAAGGGGTCGGGACAGCTTAAAAAACGCGTGCTTAAGTTCCTGGAAAGGAACCGGGACCTTTACGCG
>JBDRFA010000115.1:0-2165 GCA_043819235.1 Candidatus Omnitrophota bacterium
TCAGGCTGGCTGTTAACATGGTCCGCCCCCGCCTCAAAAGCCAGCGCGACATTATCCGTAAAATTATAGATCGGCCTCAAACCCCCGGAAAACCAGTGTTTCACGGCATCGGTACCCTGCCCGTTATCGTCCCTTTCATAAAGCAGGACGTACATCATCGATAAATGGTCGCCCGTCTGCACTACCCCGCTTTCGGTCACGCGGAACCTCTTCCGGTCACCAAGATGTTCGTCAGGCGCTTCAACGTTGGGATCAAAATCGTAACTGCTCCCATATCCATACTGAACGCAGAATTTATTATACCCGTCATAGCCCAACACGTTATCCGTCGTATGGAGAAATCCCGCGGCGACACCGCTGCCGCCCGGATAACTCTGCGTAAGACCGTTAGTATCCAGGTAGGATCCGCCCCTGAGCCAGGAAGGCGCCAGCCAGATCATCCCCTTACCCAGCGGAACGTCGATATCATAGAACCGTATATCCATCGTATTCTTCGAGATCCTCCCTATCCTGGGAAAATCATACGTATCGTTAGACCCCGCGAAATAGGCGACCGCCAGTTTGGAAAAGTCCCCCATGTTAATATCTTCGACGCCGCCGCCGTAGCCGCTCATATTCAGGAAATAGTAATCGATTATATGGATGTCATGGCGCCTGTAAAACCGCTGTCCCGCCCAGAATTTCATTTCCGGCGCCCATGAAAAATTACCCGCCTCCGCGTAGGATTCGCGGACACTGAACCGGTCGTTATCCGGGTCCCAGTTAAAATTTTCCTCAGTGGAAAAAGCAAGAAGAACGTCTACTTTAAAGAATGGCTCTGACGGGTCTTCCGTGAAATTTTTAACAAGCCCGAGTTCTCCGTAAGTATCCGTTTCATTGCCAAGACGGTATTTGGAGTCCGCTCCGGGAGCCTGGAACGCTGCCTGGTCCCCGCCCTTGCCGTTAACACCGGCGCCGGAACGCAGATACCCATGGTACTCGAACCCTTTAGTTATGGATTTTGTCAGATCCTGTATCTGTTCCGACATTTCGCGCACTTTATCGGCATCTACTTTGTCTTCCCGGGGAGAGGCCGCGCTTTCCCGGACTTTTGCTTCCAGTGTCCCAAGCCGTTCCTCCATGATCTTGATCTGCTGACGGGCAAGTTCCAGTTCTTCACGCATGGCCATTATCTCGTCTTCCGCGGTCTGCCCATACGCCCCTGCCGCGGTAACTGAAAAGACAACCGAAAAAATAAGACAACTTATCCCGCATGTGCGTTTAAACGTTTTCTTCAAGATCGAAACTCCTTCTTGTCACCCCTCGGATCTTACCTATATTGCCCTATTGCCCTGCATTTTTCAACATTATATTTCATTTTGATAATTATATCAATAGGAGGGTAAAAAACGGCGGGTTTATGAACAAAATCGAAAACGTCCCTCTGTGCAACATTTTTATAGACTTAACGCACTCCTTATGCTATAATATGACGAGTTTAGCCCGTGGAAGAAGTCCTTATTTATTCTTACCTTCCGCGCGTATACGTAATACGGCTTTAACTTGATCAGTATTGTAGCTATGGCACAAAACGAAAACGTTTTTCTGATGGGACTGTTCACTATGCTCCGTACAGGGAGGATCCACACCGGGCGGAGGGGCCCTGGTAGGAGCATAGTGAACAGTACCATCTCGGTTATCGCCAGAAATAACAATACCAATCAGGTTTAAATGGCATAAGAACAGATCCTCCCGACTCAGCGCCGACTGTTTGCGGGTTACTTATTCATGTTTTTAAAAAATCAGGACACACGATGGCTGGTATATCAACGAATACACGCACCCCTTTATTTAAAGTTATTTCGCTAACCTTAATACTCTTTTTTATTTTTAATGATCTTTCCCACTCCATGGATATTACCCCGTCACGGAACAACGCGGCCACCCTCTCCGCTACTTCCGGGTTCCATCCTATTATTAATATCGAGACTGTTAAAGACCAATTAGTGTTCACAAGCGATACATTACGCGGCTCGACTTTAAACAAATTCAAAGAAAACGCGGGCTTTGTCTATCTGGTCCATAAGATAGCCAAGCTTCTGAATGACTACGGCGGCAAAACAAGCGCCGATATCCTTAAAACTTTCTTTGAGAACGACCCTGCCCATATTCCCGTTACGAACGTT
>JBDRFA010000116.1:0-7456 GCA_043819235.1 Candidatus Omnitrophota bacterium
GGATCCAGCTTGACCGCCTCCAGGTATTCAGCGATCGCCATTTTATACAGGCCTTTCTGCGAGTAAAGCACTCCAAGGTTGTTATGGATAACGGCCGAACGGGCATCAAGTTTCGCGGCCTTTTTGAAACTTTCTATCGCCGCATCATACATACCTTTCATACTGTAGATCAACCCGAGATTATAATAAACATCCGCGAAACGCGGCTTAAGTTCCGCGGCCAGTATAAAATTTTCAAGCGCCTTATCGTATTCTCCCCTGATGGCGCCGGCTACGCCCTGGTTATAATATCCCTCCGCGATACCGGGATCCTCGCCTGCGGCCTGTTTGAAAGCGGCGGCCGCACCGTCATAAATACCCCTGTTTATCGCAAGTTGTGAATAGATGTTCACGCCGCCCTTGATCTTGTCTCTCAGAGCCGCCTCACCGAACCGCAAATCCTGTCCGACCTCGGGATTTATCGCAAAACCCGCCGCCTGAAAAGAAATAAGAAAAGCCGTAATAAGTGCCAGGGTTAAAAGTGTTTTTTTTGACATCATCCGCTCCGTCCTAACAACATCAGGGAAAAGTAAACTTTCAGCTATTTAACTAAGTATGTGTTAGTATAACACATAACGCTAAAATGTCAACAACAAAACTGGTTTCTTGATATTGATATTTTTAACTCAGATTTTGCAACAGCAAATTTCGGGGTTAACCGCAAAGGCAGGGATATAACGCGATAAAGTTCACTATGTCTTCCGTGGAATGAAGCGGCGTAACATTCAACGAACTGTCGATCTTTTTCGCAAGGCCCTTTAAAACGCTTCCCGGGCCCAATTCAACATAATCTGAAATGCCCAATGACGCGGCCTTTATGACTGACGCTTCCCACAGTGTCCGGCTATCGAGCTGGTCGATAAGATTGTCCTTTATCCTGGCCGGGTCCCTTGTAACCTCCGCGTCTATGTTACTGATAAGATCGATGGCCGGCTCTTTTATTTCCATGCCGTCAAGAACGCTCTTCAACTTTTCCTTAGCGGGGCCCATAAGTTCGGAATGAAAAGCTCCGCTTACTTTCAGCATGATAACACGCCTGGCGCCCTGGTTCTTAGCCAGGTCCGCGGCAAGTTCCACCCGGCTCGCGGGGCCGGATATGACGACCTGCCCCGGGCAGTTCAGGTTCGCTATCTGGCACCCTACGCCCATGCAGATCTCTTCTATCTTCTCTATCGCAAGTCCCATTATGGAAGCCATCTTCCCTTCCCGTTCCCGCGAGGCTTCTTCCATGAACTGCCCGCGTTTCTCGACGAACCGCAGGCCGTCCTCAAAGGTCATCGCTCCGGAAGCGACCAGCGCCGTGGGTTCACCGAGGCTAAGCCCCATAGCGACCGCTCCTATGGAAAGTATGTCCTCTCTTGAAAAGATCTCGTTCCTGTCCTCCCCGACGGGAGAACCTTTTATCTTCTCGACAAGAACGTTCAATGTGGCGATACTCGTGGTGAATATGGCCGGCTGGCTGTTAGCGGTCGTCTGGAGTTCATCTTCCGGGCCCTCAAAACACAATTTCGCTATATCCCTGCCGAGCACTTCATTCGCGCGGTCAAAAACCCACCTGGCCGCGGCTTGTGTCTCATACAGCTCTTTCCCCATTCCCGCCGACTGTGCCCCCTGTCCCGGGAACCATAACCCCATTTGCTTACCCTTCATATCTGACCCTTTTTACACGCACCATTCCATGACAAGCGCGCCCCAGGTAAGGCCGCCGCCGAACGCGTCCATCAGGATGGTGTCCCCTTTTTTTATCCTTCCTTCCTCGACCGCTTCGGTAAGCGCGACCGCGCTGGAAGCCGCGGACATATTACCGTACTTCTCTATATTAAGGTAGACCTTCTCTTCGGGGTTGACACCCATCCTTTTAGCGAGGGCATTCAGTATGCGTAGGTTGGCCTGGTGAGGTATGATGATATCTATATCGTCCCCCTTGAGGCCCAGCGGTTCCGTTACTGCCCGGGCCGCGTCCGCCATGATCTTTACCGCGTGTTTGAAAAGTACGTTGCCTTCCATCTTGATCGTATGCAGCTTGTTCTCCACGGTCATTATAGACGCCGGCATACGCGACCCGCCCGCCGGAAGCTGGAGAAGGTCCCCTTTACTGCCGTCCGCCCCGAGTGATACGCCCAGTATCCCGCCTTTACTTACGGGCCCGAGAACTGCCGCTCCGGCCCCGTCCCCGAAAAGCACACACGTGGACCGGTCGTTCCAGTCCGTAACAGCCGACAATTTTTCGGCGGCGACAACCAGCGCGTGTTTATACGTTCCGCTTCTTATGAACTGGTCAGCGATAGCCAGGCCGTAAACATATCCCGAACAGGCAACGGCTATATCGAACGCCGGTATGGTGCGAGCCCCGAGCTTATGCTGAAGAAGGCACGCGGTCGACGGAAAGAACATATCCGGCGTTATCGTAGCGACTATAATAAGGTCTATATCCTCAGCCTTCAGCGAGGCATTGTTCAAAGCGCTCTTCGCGGCTTTCACCGCCATGTCGCTGGTAGCCTCGTTCTGGGCGGCGATACGCCGCTCCTTGATGCCCGTACGCGTGGTGATCCACTCGTCCGTAGTATCCACCATCTTCTCAAGGTCCGCGTTTGTCAGGACGTTCCGAGGAAGGTATTTCCCCACTCCAAGTACTCCCGCTCTTTTCACTTTTTCCCCCCCTTCCGATAACCTTTCAACTTTTTACCCCGAACCGAACACGTATAAAGGTCAATAACTCTCAAGTTCCTCGACAACATGCACATTCACTTTATGGTTCACGTGTTCAGCCGCCGCCCGGACGGCGTTCTTTATGGCTTTTTCATTGGAAGACCCATGGGCTATAATGACGCTCCCGTCCACGCCCATGAGCGGCGCCCCGCCGTATTCAGTCGCGTCTATACTTTTTTTTATCGCCCTGAAAGCCGGGAGGGTCAGAAAAGCGCCGAACTTTGTAAGCCAGTTGCTTTTCCTGAATTCGCGCCGGAGAAGCTCGCTGGCGGCATCCGCGAAACCTTCGGTGACCTTGAGCATCACGTTTCCCACAAAACCGTCGCACAAGACCACATCGGCCCGTCCGCGGTACATCTCTTTGGGTTCGATATTCCCGATGAAATTAAGCTTGCTCTCCGAGAGCATCGTGTGGGCCTCTTTAATAAAATCCGTACCTTTTGTAGACTCTTCCCCGATGTTCAGAAGGCCGACCGTAGGATCTTTCTTGGACAGTATATGTTTGGAATAAGCGTCCCCCATTATGCCGTACTGCAGAAGATGCAAAGGTTTGGGATCTATGTTCGCCCCGACGTCTATGACCATACAGGCTTTATCCAGCGTCGGGAAAATAACGGCGATACCGGGCCTGTCCACTCCCGGCAGCAGCCTTAAACTCAACGTAGCCGCGCAAACCACGGCGCCGGTGTTACCGGCGCTCACAAAAGCGTCAAAAACGCCTTTTTTCAGGAGATCCACTCCTTTGACTATGGATGAATCTCTCTTCTTCCTTACGGAAAGGGCCGCGGGATCATCCATTTTGATGACCTCGGACGCGTCCACGATATCGATCTTGCCGGAAGGATACTTGTATGTCTTGAGCTGTTTGTTGATCTCGCTCTCTATCCCGACAAGGGTCAAGTGGTACCCGTACTCCTCTACCGCCAGTACCGCGCCTTTTACCGTGCATTCCGGCGCCCTATCCCCGCCCATCGCATCTATACCTATCCTCACGCATCCTCCTTGCTTCGTTTTTGAATGGACAAGCTCTTTGGACTCCATGCTTTTTGACGACTACCGAAAAACATCGTTTCAAACAACATCAACAATGTTACGGCGTTATTTCTTTTTCCCTTTTTTGTCCTTCCGGGCCTTCCGTTCCTCCACGGTCTCGATCTTTTTCACCTGCCTGCCGTTATAATATCCGCAATGGGAGCAAACATGATGAGGCAGTTTCGTCCCGCCGCACTGCGAACATGTCGAGACGGCAGGCTCTTCGGCCTTATAATGGGTACGCCTTTTGCGTCCCCGCTCCCTGGAATGTCTATGTTTGACTTTTGGCATATCTATTTCCTCCCTTAAATCCCGTTATTGAACGTTTCTTGAACTAAGATAGATCTGTCCCCCTTCTCTTCCACAAGCTTTATCTTTTGCCGACAACGGTATATGTATCCTTGGCTATCAACAATTCTTCGTTGGTAGCTATACTCAAAAATGCCGTCCTCTCCCCGAGAAGAGGCTTAAGCTGCCGTTCTATCCCTTCTTTTATTTCCGGCACATTTTCCCCGATACCCGCGGTAAAGACCACCGCGTCAACGGCACCCAGGACCGCGGCGTAGGCGCCGATATATTTTTTTATGCGGTATACAAAAATGTCATACGCCAGTTTAGCGCGGGCGTTCCCCTCACTTATGGCCTTGAGAATATCCCGCATATCATTGCTTACCCCCGATATCCCCAGAAGGCCGCTTTTCTTGTTCAAAAGATCATTGACCTCCTCGACTCCCATATTTTCCTTCTGCATAAGAAAGGTCACGACGGCCGGATCGAGGTCCCCGGAACGGGTCCCCATGAGAAGCCCCTCAAGAGGGGTAAACCCCATTGAAGTATCTATGCTTCTCCCTCCGGAAACCGCCGCTATGCTGCAGCCGTTCCCCAGATGCACGGTAATAATTTTCAGTTCCTCAAGCGGCTTCTTAAGGAACTCCGCGGCTTTCGCGGAAACGTACCTGTGGCTCGTACCGTGGAACCCGTATTTCCTGATACCGTATTTTTCATAGAATTCATACGGTATACCGTAACAGAATACATGCTCGGCCATGGACTGATGGAACGCCGTATCAAAGACCGCCACCTGTGGGACGCCCGAGAATATCTTCATACAGCCGCGTATACCTTCAAGCGAAGGGGGATTGTGAAGCGGCGCGAGTTCCGAAAACTTCTCTATGCTCCTCAGGACCTCCCCGGTTATAAGAGTACTTTCATTGAAATCCTCACCGCCATGGACCACCCTGTGCCCCACCCCCATGACCTCGTTTATATCACCGATCAGGCCTTTTTCGGGGTCGGTAAGCACATCTCTTATCATCTTGATGGCCGTATAGTGGTCTCCGCACACGACTTCTTTATGTATCTTTCCGTCACCGGGGATCTCAAACGTAAGGGATGAAGGGTCCGTCCCTATACGCTCGACAATACCTTTGCACAACGAACTCTCTTTTGCTACGTCAAAAAGCTCGTATTTGACCGAAGACGACCCGCAATTTATCACCAAGATCAACATTATTATCCTTTACCCCTTGCGATTGACCCACCTGGGCACTGACACTCTGACACTTTTCCGCCAGAGGCGGATCCGCCTTCGGCACTGACACTCTGACACTTTCCCCAGCACGCGTCTGCGCTATATCCCCTGCGCCCGTATGGCGGTCACGGCGGCGGTATCCGCTACGTCTTCCCAGCTGCATCCCCGCGAGAGGTCACTGCATGGTTTGTCCAGCCCCTGGATTATGGGGCCGACAGCTCTGGCGTTTCCCAGACGCTGGCTCAGTTTATACGAAATATTCCCCGCGTCAAGGCTGGGGAATATAAGAACATTGGCTTTTCCCTCCACTTCGCTGCCCGGGCATTTAAGGCCGGCCACCTCGGGGACTATAGCGGAATCCAGCTGGAGCTCCCCGTCTATCAAAAGACCCGGACGTTTCGCCTTTATCTTCGCCAGCGCCTCCAATATCCTTTCCCCCGATTCGGACTTCGCGCTTCCTTTGGTGGAATAACTGAGCATCGCCACACGCGGCTCGATACCGAATAACTTCATAAAAAGATCACTCGCCGCTACGGCTATCCCGGCTAATTGCCGGGCGTTGGGGCACGGGATAATACCGCAATCCGCGTAAATAAAAAGCCCGTCCGCGCCGAAACGGCAATTTTCCATCTCTATGATGAACGAACTGGAAACCGTACCTATCTCCCTGTCCAGGCGCAGGCATTGTATGGCCGCCCTCGCCACGTCGGATGTCGTATGGCACGCGCCGGCGACAAAACCGTCCACGATACCCGAACGTGTCATCATAGCCGCGTAATAAACCAGATTTTGCGTTATAGCGCTCTCGGCTTCAGCCGGCGTAATGCCCTTACTTTTCCTGAGCTCGTAATATCCGCCTATAAGTTCATCCCTTTTATCATGCGTGGACGGGTCCACAAGGCCCACATTGTCCAGAGATATGGAAGCTTTTTCGGCGATCGACATGACCTCGTCTTTTTTTCCCAGGAGGACCACATCGGTGATCTTTTCAGCCGCCAGGAACGACGCGGCCCTTACTACCCTCTCGTCCTCCCCCTCCGGCAGGACTATCACTTTCCTGTTCTTTTTCGCTTTCTCCCTCAATCCCAGTATTCTGCTCATTTCTCCAGCTTCTCTCTAAGTTTTTCTTCAACGTTTTTCGGAACAAATTCCGAGATAACCGCGCCCAGCCGCGCGACCTCCTTGATAAGTTTACTCGACAGATAGGAATACGATTCCTTAGGCATCATGAATACCGTTTCGATCGCGGGGGCCAGTTTCCTGTTGGTAAGCGCCATCTGGAACTCATACTCGAAATCGGATATCATCCTGAGCCCCCTGATAACTACCCTCGCGGATCTCTTTACGGCATAATCCACGACCAGGCCGTCAAAACTTTCGACCTCCACGTTATCCAACCCCGATATCGCTTCGCGCATCATTTCGACACGTTCAGGAGCCGAGAAAAGCGGCACCTTTTCGGCGCTTCGCGCCACAGCCACGAACACCCTATCATAAAGGACTGACGCCCTCTTGATCACATCAAGATGGCCGTAGGTAACCGGATCAAATGTTCCCGGGTAAACAGCTCTTCTGGTCATTTTTTTGCGAAGACAGATATTGCGGTTTCCCCATAAGTCTTTTGGCAATATAGAGAAAGACCACCTTCGGTTTCCGGAATGTCCTCGTCCCTGTGATGTTCTACTATTATAAATCCGAAGTGTTTTAATATATCATATTGATTTACTATAATCAAGATTTTTTTAGATAACTCTTTATTATATGGAGGGTCCGAAAATATGATATTGTACCTCTCTTTGCCCGCGTTTAACAACTTAAGTGTTTCAAACGCGTCCCCCTCCATGACCCGCACATATCCCTCAATACCTAATGACCTGATATTTTCATTAATGATTCCCACACAACGCGCGTCTTTCTCTATGAACACCGCTTCTTTCGCCCCGCGTGACAGCGCTTCAAGGCCGTAAGCGCCGCTGCCGGCGAAAATATCAAGGACCCGTGAATCCGGCACTTTAGCCGCGATGATATTGAAAACAGCCTCGCGTATCCTGTCCATGGTCGGCCTGACAGTTCCCGGTTCCGGCTGCTTAAGTTTTCTCCCCCTGAATTGCCCCCCGATGATTCTCATAAGTAAACCCGCGTAGT
>JBDRFA010000117.1:0-5979 GCA_043819235.1 Candidatus Omnitrophota bacterium
TTGATACAATATTTACGCGGCACATCAAGCAGTTCCTCCCCCAGTATCCGCCCGTAATCCACTACCACGAAAATATCCGGGTCCATGCCCCTTATCGCGGCAATAAATTCCCCATCGGATATCTTTTCCGGCTGCAATATATCCATGGCGGGAGCGATCTGTTCCATCGCCGCCTTCACCTGCGTGGGCATAACGCTCCACCCCCGCCCTTTTTTTTTATCGGGCTGCGTCACCACCGCAACCACCTCATGAGCGCTCCCCAGCAACCTTTTAAGCGACGGCACCCCGAACGATCCTGTCCCGAAAAAAACTATTCTCATAATTTTGCACCTCTATCTCGAATTCTGCTTTAGCGCA
The DNA here is from genome assembly GCA_043819235.1 of Candidatus Omnitrophota bacterium. Lineage (GTDB taxonomy): Bacteria > Omnitrophota > Gorgyraeia > Tantalellales > Tantalellaceae > JBDRFA01. The sequence goes on from JBDRFA010000117.1 coordinate 358, forward strand.
AGTTAGATCCCTCGACTCCGCCCCTCTGGGGCTCCGCTCGGGATGACAATCCTATTTTCCCCGGTTCGGGATGGCAATCCTATTTTCCTCCGCTCGGGATGACAATCCTATTTTCCCCGGTTCGGGATGACAATCCTATTTTCCTCGGCTCGGGATGACAATCCTATTTTCCCCGGTTCGGGATGGCAATCCTATTTTCCTCGGCTCGGGATGGCAATCCTATTTTCCTCGGTTCGGGATGGCACATCTTTGTCATCCCGAGCGAGGGAACGCAGTGACCGAGTCGAGGGATCTAACGTATTGAAATTCCCATACACCAAGTTAGATCCTTCGACTCGCTCATTTCATTCGCTCGCTCAGGATGAAGTTCGACCTTACGGGTTACATCGCTATCACGATGTAACCTGTGGTCTCACTTCACATCGACATGGGATCCACGTCCACCGCGACGAAGACACCCGATCCTTTACGGAACCCTTTAAGCGCGGTCCGTAATTCCTTGACGATACTAACACGGTCCTTCGCTTTTATCAATATGTTCCACCGGTAATAACCCCTCAGTTTTTCCATGGGCGACGGCACCGGGCCCAGCATGTCCACGCCGGGTATCTTCTTTTTGAGGACCTCCGCCATGCGTTCCGCGCTTTTCATAACGTTCTCCTCCGTCCTCGCCCTGAGGGTTATCTTGGCCAGGGTGACCAAAGGCGGGAAAAGAAGTTCGCGACGCACTTCTATCTCCCTGGCATAAAACCCTTTAAAATCATGTTTTGCCGCAAGGCTTATGGCATAATGCCCGGGCGTATATGTCTGGACTATCACCTCGCCGCCGAGATCACCCCTGCCGGCCCTCCCCGCCACCTGCGTAATGAGGTTGAACGTACGTTCACCCGACCGGAAATCCGGAAGGTTGAGGTTGGCGTCCGCGGAAATGACCCCTACCTGCGTCACCTTGGGAAAATCCAGGCCTTTGGCGATCATCTGGGTCCCCACGATTATATCGATCTTGTGGTCCTTGAATTCCTTAAGTATCCTGCCATGAGCGCCGCGTTTGGCCATCGTATCCGAATCCATGCGCCCTATACGGGCCCCCGGCAGGATCTTCTTAAGTTCCTCCTCGACCTTCTCGGTCCCGCTGCCCTTGAACATCAGATAATCCCCGTTGCAGGAAGGACATATTCTCAGGGGGTCCATCCTTCTGTTACAGTAATGGCAGATCATCTCTTTCTTCCCCTGGTGATATACCATAGGGGAATCACATTTGGCGCATTTCAAAACGTACCCGCATTTGCGGCACATCACGTACGTGGAAAATCCTCGACGGTTCAGAAATATAAGCGCCTGCTGCTTTTTCGATATATCTTTTCTGAGGGCCTCCGCCATGACCCGCGAAATAATGGTCCTGCCCGTCCTCGTATCGAACTCCATCCTCATATCCACGAGTTTAACGGCGGGCAGCTCTTTTTCCCTTATCCTCTGCGTCAGTTCGACAAGACGGTATTCACCCTTCACCGCTTTATAATACGACTCCAGGGAAGGCGTGGCGCTTCCCAGTATCACCGGCACACCGGCGATCCGCGCCCTTTCTATCGCCACTTCCCTGGCGTGGTACCGGGGCACATCCTCCTGCTTATAGGTCGGCTCATGCTCCTCGTCCACGATAAATATCCCGGGATCCTTGAAAGGGCTGAACACGGCGGAACGCGGGCCCACCACTACCCTGGCTTCACCGTCCTTTATCCTTTTCCACTCCGCGAATTTCGCGCTCTGGAGCATTTTCGAATGGAATACCGCTACCCTGTCGCCGAACCTCGACATGAACCTTTCCACGGTCTGCGGCGTAAGGGATATTTCGGGGACCAGCATGACACCTGTCTTCCCTCTGGATAGGACCGCTTCCATCGTCTGGAGATATATCTCCGTTTTCCCGCTTCCCGTTATGCCGTGCAGGAGAAAAACTTCATGCACGCGGCGGTCAATACACGCGACAATGTCCTTAATGACCCCCCCCTGTTCCCGGTTGGGCACGTGAGGTTCCGTAGGCACGACCTCTTCGTCCTCTTCCTCTATACGGGAAGACATCTTGACCTTCCCGTGTTTCAAAGCCCCGGGTATCATGGCCTCAAGCGCTTCACCCCATGAACAGAAATAATTGTCCTTGATCCACCGCGCCAGCTCGATCATATCCGGCGTGAAGATCGGCGACGCGTCGATGATATCGATAAGAGGGAGAGGGTTTTCCACCATGGGCCGATCCTCGATCGCCACGATATACCCGATACGTTTACGGGCGTTAAAAATTACATGGACCCTCTTCCCCACCTCGGGCGCATAGCTCTCCCGCCCCGTGACCTTATACTGAAAGGTCCGGTCTATCGGAAGGCCGGTTATTATCTCTACATATTGTTGCGGCATGTTTATTTCTGCTTGCGATAACTGTTTATGTTTTTTTCTTCAAAGGCACCTGGATCCCCAGTTCTTTCGCGATCAACTGCATATCCGCCCATACGTCCTTCTTTCCGCCCGAATTGCGCAACAGGTACGCGGGATGGTACGTGGGCATCAGTTTGACCCCCCGGTAATCATGGAATTTACCGCGCAAACTGCTTATAGACGTTTCACTGGCCAAAAGCGTCTGGGCGGAAAATTTTCCCAGGGCGCATATAACTTTCGGTTTTATGAGCTCGATCTGCCTTATCAGCTGCGGCGAACAGGCCGCTATCTCGCCCGGCAGCGGGTTCCTGTTGTCCGGGGGCCTGCATTTTAATATGTTGGCTATGTATACATCTTCTCTTTTCAGGCCGATGGACTCGATTATCTTCGTCAAAAGCTGTCCCGCCCGGCCGACGAACGGCCTCCCTTGCTCGTCTTCATCCCTCCCGGGCGCCTCCCCTATGAACATAAGGTCCGCTTTGATATTCCCTTCGCCGAAAACCACGTTCGTCCTGGTCTCCGCCAGGGGGCACCGGAGACAGCACATAACCTCTGCCTTCAAACTTTCAAGGTCATTGTCCTTTACCGCTTTTTCGGCGTTGCCGGAAGGTTTCACGCACTTCCCGCCCCGGCTTTGACTTTCTATCCGCCCCCCGGGCAGACACACCTCTCTGACCCCGGCAAGCTTTTCCGATTCGATCATCTTCTTAACGCTGTTAACAATATCCTTCATGCAGTTTTCACCTCGCATACTTTAACATGTTAGATCCCTCGACTCCGCCCCTCCGGGGCTCCGCTCGGGATGACAGGGGGGGACAACTCTCCGTCCCAAACAAGGGATGACAACTCTCTGTCATCCTCTCTGCCTTGACCCTTGACCCTTGCTACTTGACCCTAGCAAATTAATCACCGCGTCTACTATCCTCTCGGCGGCGTCGGGTTTTCTTATTTTATCCACACCTTGTTTAAGTCCATCGTAGACAGCGTCAGACGAAAGCACGTCATCCGTTATCTTCCTTATTTCATCAATACTTGCCGCCTTTTTAGCCGCCCCGCTCCCCACAAGAAAACCCTCGTTCCATGTTTCCTGCCCGGGAATAGACCCGTAAAGTATCATGGGCAGGCGCATATCCATCGCTTCTGTAACGCTTATGCCCCCCGCTTTCGTTATCATAAGATCGGAAACGGCCATCAGCTCGGCAACCTTATCCGTAAACCCGAACAGGATAACGGAATATCCCAGCTTCTCCTTTAAAACATTTATTTTATTATAAGACGCTTTATTGTGCCCGCACACCACGATCACCTGGATATCCGCGCGGCAGGAGTTCAGCGAACCGAGTATTTCTCCTATGGGCCCGACACCGAACCCGCCGCTCATCAGGAACACCGTCTTTTTCCCGGGTAGGATCCCGTACCTGGCCCGAAGGCCGGCGGCGTCAAGGCCTCCCCGAAACTCGGCAGTAACGGGTATCCCGGTAACATCTATCTTTTCCGGAGGTATACCCCTCCGCGCCATTTCGTCCTTTACACCGTCCGCGCCGACAAAATAGCGGTCCATATGTCCGGAGAACCATATCCTGTGCGGGCCGTAATCCGTGATAAGCGTGCACAGCTTCGCGGTGAAACCACGGTTCCTTTTCAGTATCCACGCTACGCTCGGAAGAAAAAAATGCGTCGCGATGACCGCGTCGGGAGACTTTTTCGCGAGAACCCCGCCTACACCCGCTATCCCGATATGATCCAATATTCCCCGTACCTTCCGTGTCAGTATATCCACCAGGGGGTTATCCGAAAAGTAATATAAAAAACCCCAGAAAGCTTTTGCCCGGGACATCAGAAAAACATAAAAATCCAGGTATAAAAACCTGTAAACACGGCTCGCGTAGTCCAGCACGTCTATCATTTCACATTCAATATCGGGACGTTTTTCCCTGAACGATCCGGCGATAGCCATCGCCGCCTTCTTATGCCCCATACCCGCGGTGGAGTACAGCACAATAACCTTTTTATTCGCCGCTCGTCGCTCGTCCTCCTCGCGGATAATGAATTCCGCCGCTTCCAGAAGGCTCCCGCATATATGGTCCGGCTTATGTTCCCATTCTTCCGCGTCTTCACGCGAAGACTTTCCCGAAAGGACCAGTATGGTCCTGAGGCCGGCCCGCTTCCCGGCTTCGATATCACGCTGAGTATCCCCGATATAGAATTTGCCCTCAAAACTTTTTATGCCGAGCTCCTCCCGCGCTATCAGGAAAAGCCCTTCCTTCGGTTTGCGGCACGGACAATCCTCTTCTTTCCTGTGCGTGCAGTAATATACCCCGTCGATCCGCCCCCCGGCTTCCTCCACGGCACGCCGCACCTCGGATGTTACGCCATCGAGATCCGCTTGACTGAAATACCCTTTTCCCACGCCCTGCTGGTTAGATATGATCACATTCCTGTACCCCGCCCGCGAAAGCTTCCCGAGCGCCTCAGCCGCTCCCGGCAATATACGCAGCTCCTCAAGGCGCGTCACATACCCGTACTCCGTCCACCCCCCCGGATCCTCATTTATCACCCCATCCCTGTCTATAAAAACTAATTTATCCGACATATAGATCTCCTTACAGCTATCATAAAAGTAAACCGTTTCGCGCAACACCTGGCGTTTCGACGCGGGTGTCCCCTATGCTCCGTACCGGGAGGATCCACACCGGGCGGAGGGGCCCGGGTAGGAGCATAGGGGACACCCGCGTCGAAATCTTACTACTTCTTCGTACCCGCCGCCCTACAAAGTTCCCAATACTTTCCCCATTTCAAAAAATGCACCCACGCAAAAAGCGCCGAGAACACGAACCCGTGCGTGCCTTCCAGAAACCCGCGTTTCTTGACGTACATCTTCCAGAACAGTTTCAGCGGCTTGACCTTGAGGTTATACATCACGTCCCTTTCCGGGATACAGGCGTTCTCCTTGAACATCTCACGCGCCTGTATGGCCGTGTAACGGTTCTGCCTTTCGAGAAATTCGGATATCGAGTAGAACGGATAATGTTCCACCCCTTCCTCCATCTTCCCCTGGACGCCGTCCACTATCAGCTTTTCATGTATATCCCCCTCGTACCGGGCATACCCCTTTTTGAAAAGATGCGCGGAATAGTGGTACCATCCGCCGTGCATCATCACCCTCCCGAGAAAAATATTCTTCCTCCTGAA
>JBDRFA010000118.1:0-5564 GCA_043819235.1 Candidatus Omnitrophota bacterium
TGGCTATATCCGCTGTATCACAGATATCATCGTTGCCGATAAAGCCCATGCCGGTCGCCCGCAGCCAGAAGTCGCGGACATCGCCCTCTATCCGGGCTTCTATCTCGTCCCTCTGGTCATCAGTCAAACCTCTGTCCGTCAACTTGAAAGTGCCTCTTTTCAGCCTGCTTATCAACAGGGACACTTCCAATATACCGACAATGACCGAAATGGCGGGCATGTTCTTTCGTCTTAACGAACCTTTGAATCTGTATATATTTCGTCTCAACTCCTTTTCTTTTTGAGCGTATTTTTTATCGTTATGTATGTTCCCCAGTCCCGCGATGTCCTCTCTCAAAACGTTTATTTTATCCCGCACTCTTTGATCGGACACATTTGCTTCCATCAATGCCTTAAACTCAGAATCTATCTTCCCGTAGGCCGCCTTTACCAGCGAGGCTGCCAGTTCATCACCGATCAGCTTCTCCCTGATCATATTGTCATATTCTTCAAGTATCCTCTGTCTGCCCAGTTTGTCATCCACGCCTTTAAATATGCCCCTCATGGTGAAATACCGGTGTATGAAAATAGGTATTATCACGATAGCCGGCCCTATGCCCCAGGCCCATCCCGCCGGCAGAAAGTTCAATATCTGCGGCACGATATTCCCGACAGCAAGCTGCAGGTCCGTCAGCAGCGTCCCGAGACCCGTCAGGTTATTGAACCAGACCGCGTAAGGCGCCAGCGACGTTGACAGGAGCATTTTGCCTATGTATATCATCGGCATAAAATATATCCACCAGAAGATCGTCAGGGATCTCGCTATGCGGAACATCAGGGGATGTACAGCGCTGCAAAGCGTAGGCACAAAGAAAACAAGAAGGCCCCATAAACCTTTCCGTTCATAAATCTCCTTCATGTTCCCCTTCTCCGTGGCCACGAGAAGGCCTATAATGTACCCCTTGTTCCACCTGGACATCTGTTTCGGCCTGAACTTAAAATTGAGTTCCGATTCGAAACCCGACGGATCTTCCGGCGTCACACTGGAAAAAGCCGCTATATTGAACCCGTAGAACCATGAGACGAACCCCAGCATGTAATCCTCGGCCACCTGGAACTCATCCCACGCGCCAAGCGTGAGCAGTTTGTTCTTGCGGCCATGGTGTTCCTTTATGAGTTCCGCATAAGTCTTGCTCACGACGGGCTTGCCGTCTTCTTCCAGACCTTCCACTTGCTTGTTTAACCCTAATTTCTCTATAACTCTTATGTCTTTCCAGTCTATCTCCTCGACATTCTCGGTGCAGAAATACCCTGTCGTCCCGCCGAGAGGTTTAAACGTATCCTGCGCGGCATGAAAACCGTCCCAACCGGCGGTATACCAGCTCGCGTATTCCCCGTGCATATACGCGGCCACCTGGCCTTCGGACCTGTGAAGAGCGGTAGTGATCTTGGCCAGCCGGCCCTGGCCGTTCTTCGGCTCGTTGATGCGCCTGAATTCCCCAAGGACCAGGCCCTTTATTAACTTATCGAGTGACCCTTTCTCTGTCATATCTCTCTTGATATAACTCGTAGCCAGGTCACCGTATCCCGGCATGTTGCAGAGCGTAATATAAAGGTTAATAAGCTCGCGTCTTTCTTTTCTTATATCGTCTCCTTCTTTCCTTGCCTTATTTTTTTCTTTCCTTATTTTACTTTCTTCAGCCTTTGTCGTATTTTTTTCTTTGACTATCGTATCTTCTATCTCTTTCCAGATCACAGCGGTCGAAAAGTATTTTTCGTCTTTCTGTGTCAACTCCAGCAATTTCCTTAACGCGTGCTCCGTGAAATATTCCAGATGTCTTTTCAGGACATTCCCGGTTTTAAAATTGAAACGGTGTTGTGCCAGGCGTTCTTCCGGAGTTAATCCGGTCAAATAGTCTTTAATCGCTGTTCCCACGTTCCCACGTGTTCTTTCAACAATAGCGTTTATGTCCTTTTCCTTATCCTCGACCTTTTTCCAGTCTTTACGGTCGCTTGCTGATTTGAACTTATCCTTGACCGTCCGGGTATTGGCGATACCGTCTATGGTGCCCAGGACAAACTGCAGCGGCTGGTTCGGGTTCGGTGTGTTTTCAGCGTCATAGATCACGCCCGATATGCCGTCTGACTCGTGTAATACGGCTGTATTGGCGCCGGGTTTTGTATAAGGCTGGGCAGGTTCGCCTTCCCTGCCGTCCTCTCTTACCGCCATGCCGCGGTATATCAGTTGAGGCGGATAACGTCCGTCTTTTTTCTTATCCATCACATCGTCCTGCACTTCTGTATCCCAGTTCTCCCCGGCAAATATGAACTTGAGCTTGTTAAGCGGGTACCTGAACACAAGTAAAGCCTGTATCAGGTTGAACACCGCGTCCGCGCCGCCGACCACGACGATCCAGGGGGTGAATTTCGGCAGAAAATCGTACATCATTACGATCTTTTTTTCGTTCAGTGAAGTATCCAGAAAATCCCGCAGCTCCTGCGCTGTTATTTTTACTAAACCCGGCTCTCCCTGGGCTTTCCACAGAGTAAGCCCGGGATCGACCTTTTTGTCTTTAGCGGCCATATGCTCCTTTAATTCGCGAAAACCGGCTTCGGACATCCTGTTCAGGATCCCCTCCTTACTGAGTTCCACGTATACCTTTTCAATATCCTCTGCTCCCAAATTTCCGGGATAAGCCATTCCTGAAGGCTCGTTCCCGGTTCCAAAAAGGGTCTCATACCGCATTCTATCATTATGAGGCATCTTCTGTTTCCAGGAGCCCGGATACTGCCTTTTCAGATCATTCGCCAGTTTTATAACGGCAAGATCCTCCGGCGTGTATTTACTTAAGATAGTCTTAACGAATTTCACATAGGACTCTTCCGTTTCCGCAAGTTTGTCATCCTGATAAATAGATTTGTACCTGTTTTTCGCCTTATACATAGCCCAGAGCATCCCTCCGGAGAACATGACCACGCCGATCGAGATGATCATAGCGCCTATCCCGAACAAACCCGGGCCGAATACCCCGGCCATGGATAATATGAAAGTTGTAACGCCCGCAATGCCGGCGGCAATATGCGGAATAACGATCTTTGGTTTTACGACCTTATGCTCCGGAGCATCCGAGACCTTCGCGTATTTCCCGATAAAATAGAACCCGAACTTGCCCGCGAAAAGCGCCAGGCTGGCAAGCATCGCGCCCCCGAAGAAACTCTGCGCGAGGAAAAGAGGTATCCATGTCGCCGCCTCACCCCAGTATACAAACCCCTTGAATATCAGTTTCACGAATTCAATAGCGGCAAACGGATTTTCAAAGAGCCCGTTCAATCCAAGCCAGCCTGTGCCCGATACCAGACTCGCAACCTCTCTTATCCCGGCCACACCTAAGACAGTAGCCAGATATGACCCCGCTCCAAAGATAAAAAGCCACCACGCTACCCTGGCAAGCATCTTCAATTTAGCGGGCCATTCCTCAAGCTTCGTCAGATGGAACGAATCCAGAAAATCGCGGACCGTCGTCGTGTCCCGCACGTTCAAAGCAGGCAGTTCGGCGTCGTCAATATGCCGCTTAAGATCCTCTACTGTAACAGTTTCATTCGTTTCCGATGCGCGCATAAGCGCCGCCCTGATCTCCACCAGAAATCTACGGACATCTATAGCTTTCAGGTTCTTATCTTTCTTTGCGTCGGCGCCTGAAACGTAAATGAGCTTCTGACGATCCCTGTATATCTGCCGCATATCCTTCGCGGGACGTATAATAGCAAGTTTCTTGACCTCGCGCCCCATCATTATGGTAAATATCCCACAGACAGAGACCATAACCGCGGGGAGCCCCACAATAGCAACAACCGGAGCTAAGCCTCCCCATACGACCGCGCCATACACGCCGAGTCCGGACGCGGCAATAAGCGCCGATATGATCCACGCGAATTTTTTCTTTAAGGATCGTAAACCTGCAAAGTTCGGCTGAGCCGAGGTCAGGAGACCGTTCAATTCTTCTATGGCGCCGTCAAGTACCGTGCTGAACGGTTCCGTCCTGACAACCGCGCCGCCTTCGTAAGGTTGGTCTTCCCACTCAGCCACATCCCGGGAACGCTTGAATCTTGTCAAATCACTGATATAAGGGGCCAATTCGCTCCCTAAGTTCGACAGAGCCAGAAGACGTTCTTTGACACTTTCGACACTGCTCTTTTTATCGTTTTTGAATATATTTTCTTTGCCCTTGATATAATTCTTCGCGACTTGACTTATTTTCGGATGAGCCAGGACGGCTTTTAAGAATTTCTCAATTTTCTCTTTTTCCCCGATATTCTGGCTCTTTATGGCATCTATCTTCACCTCATTGACAGCCGTCCGGAGAGTCGTGGCTCCCCTCTCAATAAAGCTCAGTATGGACTGCAGCAGCCGCAGCTGATCCTTCTGATTTTCTATATATGTCGAAGGATCGGAAATGGCTTTATAGTATCTGTTGAACAGACTGGCCGTGTAATAAGTTACGCTGGCGACAATAAGGGTAAGGCTTACCATCGTAAGTGGTACCCCTGTAAAGCAGGCAGGAATGGCTTTCTGGAGAAACAGAAAAACTGCGCCCCATCCTATGGAGTAAGACACTTTCCGCCAGTTCAATAAACCCGATATCAAGGCCAGGAACGCGTACGGATAAAGGTGAATAACCCCCGTATATCCCGAAAAATACAGGATAGCCGCCGCCGCGATGAACTTCAGGCTCATGTATACTCTGTTAAGGTTATACCGCGGTTCCGCTTTCTTATCAAAAAATTCCCAGAGTTCACTTTTCCTCAAAGACGGGAAAAATATGCCCTTCTCTTCCTCATGAGCGCCCATTGTCCTGAAATCAACACCGATCTTATCTACCCAGTCGTTTATTTCGCCGTTGGCGACAGCCAAAGCGTCAAGAAGATCTTCGTGCGGGACTGTCGCGGCTGGTCCCTGCTGGACCTCCGAATCCTGCTGGGCCTTCGAATCTTCCTCGACTTTCGAATCCTGCTGAACCTGCAAATCCTGCTGGACCTTCGAATCTTTCTTGGCCGGTTGTTTTTTCCCTTTCATGAACGTCTTAATAAACGTCCGGAGCTTACTTAAAAACCCTTTTACGAGCGTCCAGCAGAAGAGTCTTGCCAGAAAAGCCGTCAGGAAATTTTTTCCCTGCATTGGATTTCTCCGATATTTCGCGTAAAACCAGCCAAGTGATGCCAGTAAATTAGCGAGAGCCATCCCTGCCAACGCCAGCAACGCTGTCGTTCCGCTTGGCGTTTTCTCCATCAGTTCAAACCTCACCTCGAACATGATAACTTTCGAGGGGTCAAAATCGGTGGTCTTCGAGCAGGTCACGACACTGCTTATGTTCCCGTTTTTATCGGTACGTGTTTTCTCGTCGTGCACGCCGCCGTAAATATCGATAAAGGAGAGTACCACTTCGGCGCCTTCGGTGCGGAACTGTTCCGGCAGCTGCCAGTTAACCGTATATTTTTTCCCGCTTAAGTCCTGCGGTTCATATTTTCCGCCGGTCAGGTCGTAATGCAATACACCTTCGGTGGCCCTGGCCCCGGTCCTGCTCTCT
>JBDRFA010000119.1:0-30180 GCA_043819235.1 Candidatus Omnitrophota bacterium
CTTCGTTCCCTCGCTCGGGATGACAATTCTCTGTCATCCCGAGCGGAGCCCCGGAGGGGCGGAGTCGAGGGATCTAAGTTCTGCTTTAGCTTTGGCGAGTATCCGGTTCTTTTAAAATGGCGCGCCCGGCAGGGTTCGAACCTGCGACCTACTGGTTCGAAGCCAGTTACTCTATCCAGCTGAGCTACGGGCGCGTATTTCGGATGGGATCTGATGTCAAGCTTGTCGGAAATAAAATTAACAGGGAAACGGGGAAAAGTAAAGATATTTTTGCCGGCCTGATGGTATGTGATATCCGGCCGGAGGGTGGTATGTAACTAAAGTTCTGGAAAAAGTTCTGGAAAATTATGGATTTGTGCGTACAATGTGTATATACTTATATATACTGTTCTTTCGCATCAAATCGGACATACACCAGCAAGGCAAAGGTTATGTTCTGGCTGAGGAGGCGTGTATGCAAGATGATATGGCGCGTGAGATCGAGAAGGGCAAGGCTGGAATGAAATGCGGGAAAGAGTTCAGATGTATCGGATCCCGCGGAAAATAAGGAAGCGTATGAAAATAACGATCGCTCAGCTTGATCCGACGATCGGGGATATCGAAGGTTCTCTTGAAAGGATATACGGAGTTTTGTCCCGCTCAGAGGAAAGTCCGGATCTGGTGGTGTTCCCTGAGATGTTCCTTACCGGCTATCCTCCGAGAGATCTTCTTGAGAAGTCGGAATTTATCGAAAGGGTCCAGTCCGCCATAAGAGATGTCCTGTCCGTATCCCTGAAATACCCCGAAACCGGCATATTGTTCGGCGCGCCGATCCCTACCGGTAAAAGTTCCGGGCGGGGTCTTTATAATTCCGCCGTACTGGTCTACCGGGGAAAGATACATGGTGTGCAGCATAAATCGCTTCTGCCCGCCTATGATGTGTTCGACGAGACAAGATATTTTGATCCTTCCCCTGAGTCCGTGGTCATCCCGTTCAAGGGGCACAGGCTCGGCGTATCCGTTTGTGAAGATATGTGGAACGAGCCCGGGATATGGGGCGGGCGGGGGTATCACTACGATCCTATACAGCAACTGGCCCGGGAAGGGGCTACGGTCTTCATAAATCTTTCAGCTTCCCCCTTTTGCGCGGGAAAGGAAAAAGTGCGGCACCGCCTGATCCGGGGGCACGCGGAGAGATACGGGGTACCGTTCATTTTTGTGAACCAGGTGGGGGGCAACGACGACCTTATATTTGACGGCCGGAGCATGTTCGTGGACGGGAAAGGGAACGCTGTTTCCGTATTCCCGGGTTTCAGCGAACATGTCGGGACGGTCGATGTGGACGCTGCCGGCGAACCGGGCCCGTATGTCCCTCAGGATGAGATCGGGTCGGTATATGACGCGCTGGTCCTGGGCATAAAAGATTATATGAGAAAATGCGGGTTTTCCGGGATCGTGATAGGGCTTTCGGGCGGGATAGATTCCGCGGTCACGTGTGTTCTGGCTAAAGAGGCCGCCGGCGGGGCGAATGTTCTCGGGATATCCATGCCGTCGCCGTATTCTTCCGGGGAAAGCGTGGAGTATTCACGTATCCTTGCCGGAAATCTGGGGATCGGGTTTAAGGTGATACCGATCTCTCAAACATATAAGTCGTATATCAAGACCCTTGAGAAGGAAATGAATGCCGGAGAGGACGATAAAGAGGTCGGCGTTTACCTGCAGAATATACAGGCCAGGATAAGGGGGAACATCCTGATGGCGTTTTCCAATAAGCTCGGGTATATGCTGTTGTCGACCGGGAATAAAAGTGAACTCGCGGTCGGGTATTGCACCTTGTACGGCGATATGGCCGGCGGGCTCGCGGCTATTTCGGACGTGCCCAAAACAATGGTATACCGTCTGGCTGAATATATGAACAGGGAGTCCGAGGTGATACCGCGGGCCATCATTATCCGGCCTCCTTCGGCCGAACTCAAGCCCGGGCAATTGGACCAGGATACGCTTCCTCCCTATGATATCCTGGATAGTATATTGTATCATTATCTGGAGGAGGGTCTTTCAGCCGGAAGGCTGGTTGAGATAGGGTTTAAATATGATGACGTAGAATGGGTCATCAGGAACGTCAACAGCAACGAGTATAAGAGAAGGCAGGCGGCGCCGGGGCTAAAGGTGACCACAAAAGCTTTTGGCTCAGGCAGAAGAATGCCTATCGCGGCGCGGCATGAGTAATACTTTGATGTTGCAATAATGGTTATAAAATTGATATAATCAGTGTTCTGTTTGTTGTTAAGCAAGTTAAGGGGAGTTATTATGCTCAGGGCTGAGGATTTTTTTGATCTTGGTCAAACCAGGTTCGCCGGTATATTCAAAGGGGAAGAATATGTATGGGGAGCGCTTAAGAATATAAAAAGATATATCGCCGAAACGATATTTCCTAATGTCTCCTGTTTGTTGAAAGAAGGCCCGATGATAAGCAAAACGGTTGTTTTGCATGAGGGAAAGGCCATATTCGGCGGGTTTACGGTGGAAACGGGCGACGCGTCCAAGGGGGGACTGGTAGTTAAAGTGGACAATGAGACGCTTGAAGGCGCGTCCGTCATTTACGCCGGAGTGTTCCTGATGGATGACAGGATAGAAATAGGCAGGTCTACCGTGATCGAACCGGGCGCTTTAATAAAAGGGCCGGCGGTCATCGGAGATAAGACCGAGGTCCGGCAGGGGGCGTACATAAGAGGGAACGTGCTTGTCGGCGCGGGGTGTGTGGTCGGCCACACCACCGAGATGAAATCTTCCGTCATGCTGGGGGACAGTAAGGCCGGCCATTTCGCGTATATAGGCGACAGCATATTGGGGAAGGTCAACCTCGGGGCGGGTACAAAACTCGCCAACCTGAAGATAGTGAGCACGGAGGTCATAGTGAAAGCTGACGGGAAGAAGTATGAAACAGGCTTGCGCAAGTTCGGGGCCATACTCGGGGACGGTGTTGAGACGGGGTGCAATACGGTTACCACTCCCGGTACGCTTTTGTCCAAGGGTGTCCTGGTCTACCCGAATTCCACGGTCAGCGGATATTATCGCCCCGGCGGTATAGTGAAATTAAGGCAGAAACATGAACTTCAAAAGAAGGACGATTAAATGGGCAAATTGTTCGGGACGGACGGAATAAGAGGTGTTACCAATAAGACCCCCATGACCTCGGAGATAGCTTTGAAGGTCGGACAGGCGGTAGGATATTTTTCCAGAAAAAGAAGGGAAAATAACGCGAGAGTGATCATCGGCAAGGATACGCGGCTTTCCGGATATATGATCGAGAACGCCATAGCGTCCGGGATAACTTCCATGGGAACCAACGTGATACTTGTCGGGCCGATGCCTACGCCGGGTATCGCTTTTATCACCGAGAACATGGATGCCGATTGCGGTATAGTCATTTCCGCGTCGCATAATCCATTCGAGGATAACGGGATAAAGATATTTTTCGCGGAAGGGGTCAAACTCAGCGACGAACAGGAGGAAGAGATCGAAGATCTTATTCTTTCCGACAGGCTGCCGGGACTTCTGGCTCCGCCTGAGGAGATAGGTAAAGTGTGGAAAGAAGAGGATGCCAGGGGCAGGTATATCGTTTTTCTGAAACATACTTTTCCGCGGCATATGAACCTCGCGGGCATAAAGGTCGTTCTTGATTGCGCCAACGGGGCTACATATAAAGTCGCGCCGATGCTTTTCAGCGAAATGCGGGCGAAAACAATAAGCATGAACGTGCATCCCGACGGCGAGAACATAAACCTGAACTGCGGGACCCTGCATCCCGAGGCCCTGGCGAAGAGGGTCGTCGAAGAGAAGGCGCATCTCGGCCTGGCGTTCGACGGGGATGGGGACAGGTTCATAGCGGTGGACGAGAAAGGCAATATTGTGAGGGGCGACCACATACTTGCCATATGCGCCAGGAGACTGAAAGAAGAAGGGAAATTGAAGAACAATACGGTAGTGTCCACCGTCATGAGCAATCTCGGGCTTTCCAAGGCGCTGAAAGAATTGGGGATAAAGAACGTCCAGGCCAGGGTCGGGGATAGATATGTACTGGAAGAAATGCAGAAGAACGGCGCTATCCTGGGAGGCGAGGATTCGGGCCATATAATCTTCAGTGACCACCATAAGACCGGGGACGGCATTCTGACCGCGTTACAGCTTATATCTGTCATGTTGAACGAAAATAAGCCCTTGTCAGAACTGACAAAGGTCATGAAAGTGTATCCGCAGGTACTTATTAACGTGGACGTGAAAAGTAAACCCGATATCGCGGGTATCCCGGAAATAGTGAACGTGGTCAGGGATACCGAGAAAGAACTTGCGGACAAGGGCAGGGTCCTCTTGAGGTATTCAGGTACGCAGAATATGTGCAGGGTAATGGTGGAGGGGCCGACGGAGGATCTGACGCGGAAGCTGGCCGAAAATATCGCCAGCGTAGTCACCGCGCATTTAAGCTGAGAGATAAGAAAAATAGAAGGGGAAAAGATATGGCGAACGAGTCGGTTTTTAAAAGGTATAAAGGGAATCCCATCGTGACGGCTAAAGCGGTCCCGCGCGCTAACAGCATACATAACAGCGCTATCGTTCCTTTCGGGAACGGGTATGCCGGTATATTCAGGGTGGATGAGGTGGATCTCAACTTTACGATGCATGTGGGGTCCAGCAAGGACGGTATCAACTGGCAGATAGAAACGGACGTGATAAAAATGGAATGCGACGATCCGGATATCCCGATAGACGCGAGGACATACGACCCGCGTCTTACCAGGATAGACGATATATATTATTTTACCTGGTGCATAGATTCCAACCAGGGCCCGTGTATCGGCCTGGCGACTACTAAGGATTTTAAGACGTTTCACCAGATGGATAACCCTCTTCCGCCGGCGAACCGGAATTGCGTTATTTTCCCGAGGAAGATAGGAGGCAAATACGCTATACTTCACAGGCCCAGCGACAGGGGGCATACACCTTTCGGGGACATGTTCTACTCGACCAGCCCCGATCTTACCCACTGGGGGGGGCACCGGTTCGTTTTCGGCACTTTAAGGAACAGCTGGCAGTCGACAAAGATAGGCCCGGGGCCGGCGCCTATAGAGATAGACGAGGGGTGGCTTCTTATCTACCATGGCGTATGGACGAGCTGTAACGGATATATCTATTACGCGGGAGGGGCTATCCTGGATAGAGAAAGGCCGTGGAAAGTGTTGTTTCGCACAAAAGATTACCTGCTCGCTCCCACAGAAATGTATGAGAGGGTGGGTGACGTGCCCAATGTCGTGTTCCCCAGTTCCGCGGTTATACTGGAGAAGGGAATATTACGCCTGTATTACGGCTGCGCGGATACATGTATCTCCATAGCCGAGGCGAAGATGGACGATATCGTCGATTTTGTGAAGGATCATAGTTATTAAGGCAATAGTGAACGGTTCTCCCGCGGCAGGGTGTTTTCCCCATTATATTTTTCATATTCATATTTTATATCCTTGAAATAATTTTGTTAACTGTGATATAATACGCTTCGAAATCCGGCGCCCGCATAGCTCAGCTGGTAGAGCAACTGACTCTTAATCAGTGGGTCCAAGGTTCGAATCCTTGTGCGGGTACCAATATATCACTGCTTTACAAAGCGAAGCAGTAGCTGTAAGATGTTACAATAACTATAATATTAATACGTTATCTTCCAGGCAGATGTTTTTTCGGGGCCTGATAGCCAATACGGTTTAACGTCAGAGCGGGTGTAGCTCAGTTGGTAGAGCATCACGTTGCCAACGTGATTGTCGTCGGTTCGAGTCCGATCACCCGCTCCACTTTTCTATACGGTACATACACGCGTAAAAATTATCCGTACAGCGGTTCACCCGGGGACACGGGGTATCTTCTTTCCGGGCTTATGAGTATTACAGTTAAACATGTATACAATGCGGGAGAACGTTTTTAAGGGGAAAAACAGCAAAACAGGATAAAAGAAGGGGCGATATGAAAATAATCGAGTTACTTGCTAAAGGGGCATTGGCCGCGGATCTTGTTTCGAACAGTAAGGATAAAATTATTGATGAGAGGGTGGACCTTCTGGTAGCCGCCAACAGCATTAAAAAAAACGATAAAGAGGAAATCATAAAAAAGCTTCAGGACCGGGAGGTCCTGGGGTCTACCGGTATAGGCAAAGGCGTAGCCATACCTCATGCCAAAAGCGCGAATGTAAAGAAAATGACCGCGGCGTTCGGCATATCAAAGAATGGCGTTGATTTTAAGTCGCTGGATGGTGAACCCACGTATATATTTTTTCTTCTACTGGCTCCCGGTGAGACCCCGGGCCCGCATCTTAAAGCTTTGGCCAGGATATCACGTTTGCTGGACGATAAGTTTGTGAGGGACAGGTTGCGCGCGGCCAAAAAACCTCAGGAACTCTTGAGAATAATCAAAGAAGAAGAACAGAAGAAAAACCTGTGAAGGGTTCGTGTGCCAAAAACGATAATAGGGCGGGCACAAGGCCCACCCCTACGGTCCATGTATAGGAATTTCCTTTTGCTTGTTATGGCGAAGGAGAATGTGAAGGGGTGTAAAGGTTGAAAGGTTGAAAGGTTAAAAGGTTTTTACGGAAAACAGGTATTTAGTTCTAACTTTTTAACTTTTACACTTTTAAACTTTTTAACTGTTATACGTTCGCACCGAAGGTGCGCTAAGTTCTCTATTGGAGCGGATCACATAGCATTATGCGTATGAAAAAATTAAAATGGCTGTATCCGGGGATGCTGATCAAGAGGTGGATATCTCTCTCTGTTTTCGGTATCCTGATGATCTCCATGGGGTTCGTTATAATTATTTCCGAACGTAATCCGGATAATACGGCCGCGGCGGGGCTTATTATCATCGTGGGGATCATGTGCGTGATAATCGCGGTGAAACGGATATTGAAGTCTCTTATGACGGTACTTATGCCGAGGCCGGCGGATGATAGGAACGTGCTGGTCGAAAAGATATTTGAAAAGCGTATTCTCGATAAGGGCCCGAAAATAGTCGTGATCGGCGGGGGAACAGGGCTCTCGACGCTTTTAAGCGGGCTGAAACAGAAGACAAGCAATATTACCGCGATAGTGACAGTGACGGACGACGGGGGGTCTTCGGGGCGCCTCAGGTCGGAATTCGATGTGCTGCCGCCCGGCGACATCAGGAACTGCCTGGTGGCGCTTGCCGATTCGGAAGACCTTCTCGGGGCGCTTTTTCAGTTCAGGTTCAAAGAAGGCGGCGGCTTAAGCGGGCATAATTTCGGGAACCTTTTTATTACCGCGCTTTCGCAGGTTACCGGTGATTTTGCCAGGGCCATAAAGGAATCGAGCAAAGTCCTCGCGATAAGAGGGAATGTGTTCCCCGCTACGCTTGAAAAGCTCAAGCTGGTGGCAAGGCGCGAGAACGGCAGGGAGACCACGGGGGAAACGAACATAAGGATGGAGAAGGACGCGCCTATCGACCGCCTTTTCCTCAAACCCGGGAATTGCAAGGCCACCGAGGAATCCGTCGAGGCGATCCGGGAGGCGGACGCGATAGTGCTGGGACCGGGAAGCCTGTATACCAGCGTGATGACGAACCTGCTCATAGAAGGCATACAGAAAGCGATAATAAAGTCCGAGGCGGCGAAGATCTACATTTGCAATGTTATGACGGAATCCGGCGAGACCGACGATTATTCGGTCAGTGACCATGTGAGGGCGATATTGAAACACACGCACCCGGAGATAATAGATTATTGCGTGGCGAACACGGCGGGTATCCCGGGAGCGCTCAACGAAAAATATAAAAGTGAGAATAAATTCCCCGTGCGGCTGGATAAGAATGACGAGCGGTGGCTCGCCCAGGAAAGGATAGTCCTGGTAAAGGCGCATGTCGCGTGCATGGAGGAATTTGTCCGGCACGATCCTTTTAAGCTCAGGGATGTGATCTTTGATATATTGAATGAACACAGGAAAAGGTGAGGGGTGTGGGGAAAACGAAATTCGCCATGGCGTTCCATTGTTATCAGCCCGTTTTCAATTTTGAACGGGAGATAGAAAAGGCTTATGAGTCGGCGTATCTGCCTTTTCTGAGAACACTGGACAGCTTTCCCGGCATCAAGGCTTCATTCCATTATTCCGGGAACATGCTGGAGTGGCTTGAAGCGAGGCATCCGGAGTATATCCGGTCCGTACGCGGGCTTATCGAGCGGGGGCAGATAGAGCTTCTCGGAGGAGGGTGTTATGAGCCGGTCATGGTCCTTATCCCCGAGAGGGACCGGGCCGGGCAGCTCAGGATGAACAATGAGATATTGCGCGCGCTGTTCGGGGTGTCCCCCCGGGGCGTATGGCTGTCGGAAAGAGTGTGGGAAAGCAGCCTGGCGGATACTCTGAGCGCCGCCGGCGCCGAATACACTATAGTCGATGATCACCATATTTTGCGGGCCGGTCACAGGAGAGAGAAGATTTTCAAACCCTGCCGGACACGGGGGGCAAAGAGCTCGATAACTCTGTTCCCGTCGCTTACGAGGTTAAGGTATTCCATGCCGTTCCGGCGTCCGGCAGATACCGTCGATTACATCCGGGAGACCGCGGCCGGTTTCAGAGATGAATCCGCAGGGTTTTTCTTCGCCGATGATATCGAAAAGTTCGGCGCGTGGCCGTATACGTACCGGCGTGTATATAAACAGGGATGGCTCAAGGATTTTTTCAGCCTCCTGGAAGATAACAGCGGCTGGCTGCAGACGGCGAAATATTCCGAGATCCTGGATACTACCGAACCTGAGGATATCGGGGAGATGCCCGAGTCCAGTTACGCGGAGATGATGGAATGGAGCGGAGGGAATTTCAAGAACTTTCTTGAAAAATATCCGGAGGCCCGGCGTATGCGGGAGAGGATGGTCTCCGTCAGCGATATGGTGGAGAATGCCGCCGGGCACGGGTCCGGCCCGGGAGCGGGACAGGGCGCCCGCGAGGCGCGGAAAGAGCTTTTTATGGCTCAAACCGGATGCCCGTACTGGCATGGGACGTTCGGGGGGTTGTATCTGCCGCATTTAAGGTCGGGCGTGTACGGTCATCTTATAAAGGCACAGAACATCATCGACAGGGACGCTCAGGAAGACGTCGCCCGGCCGAAGGTCATTGAACGGGACCGCGGGGAACAGA
Organism: Candidatus Omnitrophota bacterium; assembly: GCA_043819235.1. Classification (GTDB taxonomy): domain Bacteria; phylum Omnitrophota; class Gorgyraeia; order Tantalellales; family Tantalellaceae; genus JBDRFA01. Next base: position 9,165 of record JBDRFA010000119.1, read on the forward strand.
GCGGCGAGACCGAGATAAGTAACGGGCACATTGTTGTTTTCATAAACCCCCCGAGGGGAGGGATGGTGACCGAGCTGGATCATAAGGTATTGAAAGTGAACCTGGTGAATACCCTGTCCAGGGTCAAAGAAGAGTACCATAAAAAACTGGACAGGAATTATTCCTCAAGGATCAGAAGGGCCAGGAAGGCCATAATGAACGGCGGCCCGGCGGATGTGCATGACGCGCTGGGCGTCGGGGAAAGAGGGCTCAGGAAAATGCTGGTTTACGACGATCATGCCAGGGGATGTTTCCTTACGCATATTTTCGGGGACAGGTTCTCATGGGAGGAAGTGCGCAAGGGAAAGGCCGGTTGTGACAGTTTTTTAAAAGAAGAATATGTGCCTCATCTGAAAAAAAACGACGGCGTCGTTACCCTGGGGCTTTCCCGCAGGGATGAGGCCTTTATCGATGACGGCCGCCTTGCGGACCTTGAGGTAACGAAGAAGGTGGTCGTATGCGGCGGGCCGTCGGTCAGGTTCGAGCATAAGGTCCGGGCGTATACGGGCGGGCCGGACGGGTTTAAGTATGGTGTTGAGTTCAATTTTCTGATATGGGATAAAGCGGCCATGGCAAAGCCGCGCCTGTTGAGAACGGACAGGTTCTCTCTGGAAGATATGTATTCGGGCATGGTGGTGGGATTTAAAATGGACAGGACCATGGAGGTTTACAGTTATCCCGTGTTTACCATAAACGAGACGGAAGCCGGGTTAAAAAAGATGTTCCAGGGCGTGGCAATATACATCGGCGGGGAATGCGGCTATGGCGAAGATGAAGAGGTGGCTATAACATTGGAGATGGGCTCAGGGGGGGGACGGTTAGATCATGTCTGAAACGGAGGCGCGAAAAGAGATCATTTTAATGAATAAGACGGGCTTGCACGCGAGGCCCGCGGCCATGTTCGTCCAGATAGCCAATAAGTATGAGAGCGAGATCACTATCATAAAAGACGAACAAGAGGTCAACGGGAAATCGATAATGGGGATACTGATGCTGGCGGCCGAAAAAGGCTCGCGGATAACGATAATAGCCCGGGGAAAAGACGCGGAAACGGCGCTTGAAGAATTGTCGAAAATACTGGAAACTGATATTTGACCGCGTTATACATAACCTGAGAGGGAGAAGTGCATGAAAAAAAACCCTTCCCAAAAAAAGAAGCAGATACAGATCAAGGGCATACCGGCCGCGCCGGGTGTCGCTATAGGCAAAGCGTATTTTTTCGGCATGGAGAATATGGTGGCGTCGGGCAGGAAGATATCCGATAACGACATCCCGGCGGAAGTTGCCAGGTTCAAAGAAGCGTTGAAGCAGACCAGGAAAGAGATAATTGCCATAGAAGCCAAGATATCCAGGGAAATGGGGGTGGAGCACGGGAAGATCTTCAGCGCGCACCTTCTCGTGCTGGAAGACGCGGTCCTTGTCGAGGAGGTCATAGCGAGGCTCAAGAAGAAAAAGAAGAATGTGGAAAGTGTTTTTCTGGAAGTCCTGAACAGGTATGTGGACGCGCTTTCCAAAGCGAGCGACGAATACCTTCGGGACAGGATGAGTGATATAACGGATGTAGGGAAAAGGATAATGCGCAACCTGATAGGAGTGGAAGAGAGGAGCCTGGAAGACCTCAGGGAAAAGGCGATAATTGTGGCGTATGACCTGTCTCCCTCCGAAACCGCCATGATGCATAAAGGCCGCGTGCTGGGGTTCGCGACGGATATAGGCGGCCGTACCTCGCATACCGCTATAATGGCCAAATCCCTCGAGATCCCGGCTGTGGTAGGCCTGGAATCCATAACGGATATCGTTAACAGCGGCGACCAGATGATACTGGACGGCATACACGGGATAGTGATCATCCATCCCACTAAACGTGTCCTGGAAAAATATCAGAGGGAGAGAAAGAAGTACGAGTTCCTGGGGCATGAACTCATCGAACTGAAGATGCTGCCCAGCGAAACGCTGGACGGGAAAAAAGTGAAGGTCGCGGGCAACATAGAATTGCCGGAGGACGTAGCGAGCGTTATTTCTCACGGCGCCGAAGGGATAGGGTTATACCGGACGGAATATTTTTACATGAACAGGAGGGACCTGCCCAGCGAAGAAGAGCAGTTTAACGCTTACATATCCGTCGCGGCGAGGATAAAACCGCAGCAGGTCATTATCAGGACACTGGACCTCGGAGGGGACAAGTTCCTTTCCCAGCTTGACATCCCGAAAGAGATGAACCCGTTCCTGGGGTGGAGGGCGATAAGGTTCTGCCTGGCGCGTCCGGATATTTTTAAGACGCATCTGAGGGCGATACTCAGGGCTTCCGTCTACGGGAACCTGAAATTAATGTATCCCATGATCTCGGGGGTCACTGAATTCCGCCAGGCTAACCAGATCCTGGAGCAGGTCATGAAGGAACTGCGCAAAGAGGGAATACCTTTTAACGAGGATATGCCGGTAGGCGCCATGATAGAGGTGCCGTCAGCCGCTATTATCAGCGGCACGCTGGCGAAAGAGGCCGATTTTTTCAGTATCGGGACCAATGACCTTATCCAGTATTCACTCGCGGTAGACAGGGTCAATGAAAAGATCGCGTATCTTTATGAACCCGCGCATCCCGCGGTCCTGTCCCTTATTAAGACCATCATAGATAACGGGCACAAGGAGAATATACCGGTAGGGTTATGCGGGGAGATGGCGGGGGACATATCTTTGACGATGGTATTGCTGGGGATGGGGCTGGACGAGTTCAGTACTTCTCCCATCGCTGTCCCTGAGATAAAGAAGATCATCCGTTCCGTTACCTATGCCGACGCGAAGATTATCGCGGAAAAAGCTTTGACGTTCGACTCCGGGGAGGAAGTGCAGGAGTACGCTAAAAGCAAACTGCGGGAAGTGGTGCCGGATATGGCCATTGAACTGGGTGAATGATGTGTTGTTGACGGAAGGATAATCAAAGAAAAGGAAGGATATGTATGAAAGGGTTAATATTAGCTGCGGGTTATGGCACTCGTTTGTATCCTCTTACGCTTGACCGGCCTAAACCTCTGGTCAAGGTCGGCGGGCGCACTATTCTGGAGAGGATACTCAGGAAGTTCGAGAAGATCGAACCGTGCGACGAAGTGTATATCGTGACGAATGATAAGTTCTATAATATGGTAGTCAAATGGGTGAGGGACCGGAGCTTTACCGTAAAACTGAAGGTCATTAACGATAGGACGGTCTCGAACGATGACAGGCTCGGGGCGATAGGAGATATCAACCTCGTGCTGCAGAACGAGAAGCCGTCCGATGATATCCTTGTAGTGGCGGGGGATAACCTTTTCGAGTTCGATATTAACGACTTTGTCATCCTTTCCAGGGAGAGGAAGAAGTTCAGCGTAGCTTTGTATGACGTCAAGGACCTTAGACTTGCCCGGAAATACGGCATAGTTTCTCTCGATAAGGACCAGAAGATACTGGAATTTCAGGAAAAACCGGCCGTCCCGAAGAGCACGCTTGCCTCCACGGGGATTTATTTCTTCCCGAAAGAGAAACTGTCGAAGATGACGGAATATATGGAAACGGACCTGGTCAAGGACGCGCCCGGGAATTTCGTCAAATGGGTCGCGGAGAACGACGGGGTCTACGGTTATGTGTTTACCGATGGGTGGTATGATATCGGGGACAAGAAGTCCCTGGAAAACGCCGATATAGAATACCGGCGGATGGAATCATGACCAAAAGAAGGGAGAATAACATGTCTGACAAATATCTGTTTACTTCAGAAAGCGTAACTGAGGGACATCCCGATAAGGTATGTGACCAGATATCCGATGCCATACTTGACGAGGTGTATAAAGAAGACCCCGCCGGCAGGGTTGCCTGTGAGACCATGGTCACCACGGGCCTGGCGTTCGTCGCGGGTGAAATAACGACGTCATGCTATGTGGATATTCCCAAAGTCGTAAGAAGGACCATACGCGAGATCGGTTATACAAGCGCGCGTTACGGTTTTGATTACCTTACCTGCGGGGTGATAACCTCGATACAGGAACAATCGCCGGATATAGCGCTGGGGGTCGATACCGGCGGGGCGGGGGACCAGGGGATGATGTTCGGTTACGCGAGCGACGAGACCAGGGAGCTTATGCCCATGCCCATCATCCTGGCGCATCAGTTGACAAGGCGTCTCGCCAGGATCAGGAAGGAAAAAATAGTCAAGTATCTCAGGCCGGACGGGAAAAGCCAGGTGACGGTGGAATACGAAGGCGGAAAGCCGCGTAAGGTAGCCGCGATAGTTATCAGCGCGCATCATGACCACAAGGCGAAGATGGGCGATATAAAGAGTGACATGAAAAAGCTGGTCATAAACGAGGTCATACCGCGGGAGTTGATGGACCGGAATACGAAGATATTCATTAACCCCACCGGCAGGTTCGAGGTCGGGGGGCCCCAGGGAGATACGGGTGTGACCGGGAGGAAGATCATCGTCGATACTTATGGCGGGGTGGGCAGCCACGGCGGAGGATGTTTCAGCGGCAAGGACGCCACCAAAGTGGACAGGTCGGCTTCATATATGGCCCGTTATGTCGCGAAGAACATCGTCGCTTCCGGGATAGCGCGGAAATGTGAGGTCCAGTTCGCTTACGCGATAGGAGTGAGCGAACCTGTGAGCGTCATGATCAATACGTTCGGTACGGGAAAAATATCCGAAGCGAGGATCGTAAAGATCGTATGTGAGAATTTCGACCTTACGCCGACGGGTATAATCGAGAAGTTGAAACTTAGAAGGCCGATCTACAGGAAAACGGCCGCGTACGGCCATTTCGGGCGGGAGGAAGAAGGGTTTACGTGGGAAGAGACCGATATGGCCGAGGCGCTTAAAAGAGCGGCGAAGTAAATTTATAGGTCAAGCCGGGAGGGAATATGGTTATGGTGTCAGAGAATTATAAAATAAAGGATATCGGGCTCGCGGAGTTCGGGAGGAAAGAGATAACCGTCGCGGAACATGAAATGCCGGGGCTTATGGCTATCAGGGAAAAATACGCTTCCGCTAAACCGCTTGACGGCGTCAGGATAACGGGCTCTTTACATATGACTATCCAGACGGCGGTACTTATCGAGACGCTTGTCGATCTCGGGGCGGATGTCAGGTGGGCGAGCTGTAATATATTTTCCACCCAGGACCATGCCGCCGCCGCGATAGCGAAAACGGGGGTGCCGGTGTTCGCGTGGAAAGGCGAGACCCTCCGGGAATACTGGTGGTGCACCGAAAAGGCCCTGACTTTCCCTGACGGTAAAGGGCCGCAGCTTGTTATCGACGACGGCGGGGACGCGACGCTCATGATACATCTGGGGGTAGCCTCGGAAAAGGACCCGTCTGTTCTGGACAAGAGGCCTTCCGGTGAAGATGAAGCCGAACTTGCCGGGTTGTTACGGGAGGGCCTTAAGGGGAAACGCGGCAGATGGACCTCCATGGCCCGGGATTGGGCCGGGGTTTCGGAAGAGACGACGACGGGCGTCCATCGCCTTTACCAGATGATGGAAAGGAAAGAGCTCCTGGTGCCCGCGATGAACGTGAACGATTCGGTGACAAAATCCAAGTTTGACAATCTTTACGGATGCAGGGAGTCGCTCATAGACGGCATAAAAAGGGCTACGGATGTAATGGTGGCGGGGAAAGTCGCCGTCGTGTGCGGATACGGCGATGTCGGGAAGGGTTCCGCGCAGTCGTTCAAAGGGATGGGGGCCCGCGTGGTCGTTACGGAGATAGACCCTATCTGCGCGCTGCAGGCCGCTATGGCGGGGTTTCAGGTAGCGACGGTCGAGGACGTTCTTGACACGGCGGATATCTATGTCACGGCTACCGGGAACAGGGACGTCTTAACGATAGAGCATATGGCCAAAATGAAGGACCAGGCGATCGTATGCAATATAGGGCATTTTGACAACGAGATACAGGTGGCCGAGCTTAATAACTACCGCGGCATAAAAAAGGTGAATATTAAGCCCCAGGTCGATAAATATATTTTCCCGGACGGGAAAGAGATATATCTCCTGGCTGAAGGGCGGCTGGTGAACCTGGGATGCGCGACAGGGCATCCTTCGTTCGTCATGTCCAATTCGTTCAGTAACCAGGTCCTGGCCCAGCTGGACCTCTGGAAGAACAGAGGAAAATATGAGAATAAGGTGTACAGACTGCCCAAGTATCTCGATGAGGAAGTAGCAAGGCTGCATCTCGGGAAAATAGGCGTCAGGCTGACCACGCTTACCCCGGCCCAGGCGGATTATCAGGGTGTGCCGGTAGATGGGCCGTATAAACCGGAACATTATAAGTATTGACGCAAGGAGACTTTTATGGATAGGCCGATAAAGCGTATAGGTGTACTGACTTCCGGCGGGGATGCCCCGGGGATGAACGCGGCCATACGGACCGTTGTGAGGAAAGCTGTATTCGAAGGGCTGGAAGTCAGGGGTATCCTCAGGGGGTATGAAGGCCTGATAAGCGGGGAAATTATCGAGATGAGTTCCCGCAGCGTGAGCAATATACTGGGACGCGGAGGGACCATTCTCAAGACCGCCCGGTCAAAGGAATTCATGACCTCTGAAGGACAGGCAAAAGCCGTAAAAGTGGTGGAGAAGAACGGTATAGACGCGCTTGTGATCATAGGAGGCAATGGTTCTTTTCAGGGGGCAATGATCCTCCACAGGGATTGGGGAGTAAGGAATATAGGTGTTCCGGGTACTATCGATAATGACCTGGGGTATACCGATTACACGATAGGGGCGCACACTTCCGTGGATACGGTGCTGGAAGCCGTGGATAAGATCAGGGATACGGTCTCGAGCATGGAACGGATCTATGTCATCGAGGTTATGGGCAGGAAAGAGCCGTACATAGCGATAATGGCCGGGCTGGCCGGAGGCGCGGAAGAGATCCTTTATCCGGGAAGCACCACCGGCATGGACCAGATAGTGTCCGCTATCGGGAAGGCCGAGAAGAAAGGGAAGATGAGCTGGATCATCATCGTTTCTGAAGGTTACGGAAGCGCTCATGAAATATCGCGGGAGATAGAAGAGCGGTCGGGATTCGAAGTAAGAGGGGTAGCCCTGGGGCATGTCCAGAGGGGCGGGGCCCCGAACGCTCCAGACAGGATACTGGCTTCAAGGATGGGCGCCCATGCCGTCACCGCTCTTATGGAAGGGCATTCCGGGGAGATGGTAGGGATAAAAGGGAATAAACTTCATCTTGTGCCGTATGAAAAGGCCTGTTTTGAAAGGGACAAGGACAAGGAGCTTAACGCGGAGCTCTACGCTTTGACCAAATTGCTCGCGGCATAAAAGCCCCCCGGCATTTTACTTAAAACTTACAGCTTAAAACTTACAACAGCTCTGTACGCAGCCACTATCATGAGGATCACGAACAGGTATATGCTGAAAGAAGTCGGGGGGCCGTTTTTCGGGGCGCTTTTTATCTCGACGGTCATCCTTGCCGCGGGGAATATCATACAGACCGCGGATATGGTCATAAACAAGGGTGTTGAATTCCTGCAGGTCGTCAAAATATTCGGGTTGTTCCTCCCGTATGTGCTTATATTTACCATACCTATTTCCGTGCTTTCAGCGGTGCTTCTGGGGTTCGGGCGGTTATCGGGCGATAACGAGATAACGGCGCTCCGTACAAGCGGCATCAGCATCCATAAGGTCGTTCTTCCTATTATCGTCTGCGGGTTCATCATAAGCCTTTTCGGCGTGCCGTTAAACGACCGTATACTCCCGGAATCCGAATTTTGCGCCAGGAAACTTTTGAAAAGAGTGGGGTTAAAACATCCCACGGCACTGCTCGAGCCCGGTGTGTTCATAAAAGGTTTTCAGAACTATATCATGTTCATTTATAACATAAAGGGGAATATGCTTGAGGATATACGCATATATCAGCCGCGTGAAGGAGCGCCTACAAGGACTATAGTGGCGGAGAGGGGTGAAATAATACCCCTGCCGGATGAGGACAGCGTAAAGCTCAAACTTATTAACGGTATGGCCGATGAAATATCCGCCGCCAGGCCCGATGAGTTCTATAAACTTTCTTTCAAGGAATATTTCATGACATTGAACGTGGCGGACGCTGAAGATGCCAGGAATATACAGAAAAAAGGCCGGGAGAAAAGCATAAAAGAGCTTCTTGCCGATATACGGAATTACGGGAAGAATTCGATAGACGTAATACCTTTACGTATCGAGATCCACAAGAAAATAGCGCTTGCCTTTTCGAACCTCGTTTTCATTATCGTAGGCATTCCTATGGCGATAACAACCCATCGGCGGGAAAAATTTATCGGGTTCGGCCTGGCGATAGTACTGTTTCTCGTGTATTGGAGCATAATGCTGGGAGGTATCGCTTTCGCGATACGGGGCGTTATACCGCCGTGGGCAGGGGTATGGTCCGCCAATATCCTCCTGTCCCTCGCCGGGATAGCGATGTTCCGGAGGATAGTAAGGACGTGAGGGGCGCGCAGGGTGTCCTCTGCAAAAGGGGATAAAAAGAGGTAAGAATGCGGATATTGGAAAAGTATGTGCTTAAGAGTTTTATCGGGTCATTCCTGTTCTGTATCGTGCTGCTTATTGTCCTGGGAATTATCGGGGATATACTCGGGTTTATAGACGATATCTTTAAAAATAATATACCCCTGGGAAGTATCCTTTTGTTCTATTTTTACCTGGCGCCGTTCGCGTTCGTGAACATGGTCCCCTTCGCGTGCCTTTTGAGCGCGGTCTATGTGTTCAATTCCCTGAGCAAGAACCAGGAGGTTACGGCCTTCATAACCAGCGGGTTAAGCTTATGGAAGCTTCTGCGCCCCGTGCTTTTGACGACTTTCGCCATATGCCTGGTGACGTTCATCGTGAACGATAAATATGTGCCCTCGACGATGGAAAAGTCCAGCCGTATACGGCAGGAGAAACTCGAGACAACAGATGGAAAAACGGGTTCGGAGATGAAGGACCTGGCGATATGCGGGAAGGGCGACCAGATAATCTACGCGCGGTCATTTAACCCGGGTACCAATGTCCTTAAGGATGTGATCATCCATCGACAGGACTCTTCCCGCAGGATAACCGGAAAGGTCTGCGCGCAGGAGGTCAAGTGGGAACCGGCCGAGGGGTGGGTGGGGGAAGGTGTCATCGCTTTCCATGTGGACGCCGACGGTAAGTTCAAAGGCGAGCCTGAGGTCCTTGAGAGAAAGAGGCTCTTGATATATGAGACCCCCGAAGATTTCCGGAATAACCAGTGGGACCCGAAGTTCATGAGCTATGGACAGCTCAAAGATTATTTGAATGGGTTTCCCGGAGGCTTAAAAAATACGGTACGGCGCCTTCAGGTGGACCTTAATTATAAACTGGCGCTGCCGTTCACAGCCCTTATCGTGGTGCTGATGGGGGTCCCGTTCAGCATAGAGACCGGCCGGTCGAACGCGCTTCTGGGGATGGCAAGAGGCATCCTGGCCGGTATCCTGTACCTGCCTGTAATGGCGGTCAGCCTGGCGCTTGGCAAAAGCGGCGTCCTGCCTCCGCTCGTTTCCGCCTGGTCCGCGAATATTCTGTTCGCGGGTATCGGGATATATTTCGTGAATAAGAAGAGTTGAAGCCCGGGGAAGTGCATGGCTTTGTCATCCCGCTTGTCCCGAGCGAAGCCGAGGGGAGCGAAGCCGAAGGGCGCGAAGTCGAGGGATCTAATACCATTTAAACCTGATTGGTATTGTTATTTCTGGTGATAACCGAGATGGGACTGTTCACTATACTCCTACCGGGGGCCCCTCCGCCCGGTGTGGATCCTCCCCCGTACGGAGCATAGTGAACAGTCCCATCATAAAAATGTTTTCGTTTTGTGCCATAGCTACAATACTGATTGAGTTAAAGCCGTATTAAACACCCCTATTTCGCCTGAATCAAGCACAAAACACCCAAAATATGCCCGGACTTTTGTCAGTGGGGAACAATGGGGTCAGACCTTGACATGTGACATTTGTTGACATGTTGAGCTCCCTGTTATAAAATACCCTCATGTCAAGACCATACAGGATACAAGCCGAGAAAGCCTTTTACCATATAACCAGCCGGGGAGACGGGAAACGTCGTATATTCAAAAAAGACAGGGATTACAAAAAGTTCCTTGAGTATGTTATCAGAGCTAAAGAGAAATACGATTTTCGGTTATATGCCTATGTGCTGATGTCAAATCATTACCACTTGCTTATACAGACGCTACAACCAAATCTGTCAAAAATAATGCATTATATAAATGGGGCGTATACTACGTATTTCAATAAAGTAAATAACAATGTCGGTCATTTGTTTCAGGGGAGGTTTAAATCCATAATTGTTGAAGCGGACAGCTATTTTAAAGAATTAAGCAGATATATTCATCTGAATCCGGTAAGAGCAAAGATGGCAGAGAAACCGGAGGACTATGAATGGTCGAGCTATAAGGGATATCTGGATAAAAAGGGAAACCCTTATATAGACAAGAAGGATCTGGAAAAGGTTCTTAATATGAACGCAGAACAGTATAAGAACTTTGTGTATGAAGGAATGGGAAAAGAGGAAAAATTGTTTGAGTGTATCTATGCCGGGAGTATGCTTGGAAGCGAATCATTTATTAAGACAAATCTGGAGATGTTGAAGAAGCAGATAGAGGGACTGGACGTGGCGTACAAAGATAAATGTGAATTAGTGGAAGCTGAAACCATTTTAGGCCATATGAGCAAGCTCCATAAAGTTAAGAAGGAAGACATATTAAGCAGCAGGAATAAACGGAGTGAAGCGAAGAAAGAAAGCATATATTTGATGAAGAGACTGACAGGGATGACAAATAAAGAGATAGGGGATCTGTTCGGGATCGGGTATACGTCAGTGAGTAAAGTGTGTAGCCGGATGGAAGAAGAGATGAGCAGGAATAAAAGCCTCAAGAAAAAACTCGAACAGCAAATGTCACATGTCAAGGTCTGACCCCAAAGTTTTCGAATGTCACATGTCAAGGTCTGACCCCAAAGTTTTCGTTCCAAAGTTTTCGCGAACCAGACGATTTTCCGGGGGTTCTTGCCAGCGTGAAAGCGTATATTTCTTTGGCTCCTGAAGACAGGAGCTCGGCGGCGCAGGTATCGAGTGTCGCTCCCGTTGTCATCACGTCATCGACCAGTAGTATCGTTTTGTTCTTTCCGGATGAGGGTTGCCGGACGGCAAATGATCCGGTAAGGTTTCGCATTCTCTCGGGTTTGGTCCGCGTTATCTGCGGCGGCGTATTTTTTATCTTTATCAGGTTATTCGCGGATACCGGTACCGCGATGGTGCCGGACAAGGTTTTCGCGATAACCTCTGCCTGGTTGAATCCCCTGGCATGGCGCTTTCTCCAGTGTATGGGTACGGGGATGATAAGGTCCGCAAGGGCCCCGAAACGGTTATCTGAGCGTGAAGTGAGACGTATTATATCCTCAAAAGCGCGAGCCATGCGCTGTTTTCTGCCGTATTTAAACTGTTTTATGGTGTTTCTTACAACGCCCGTGTAATAGCGGCAGGATAATATCAGGGATATGTGTTCCGAACATGCCGGTGGAGGGGCCTTTCCGGAGGCGATGGTGTGTTCGCAGGCGGGGCAGATGACGGAAATGGATGTACCTCGGGGGCCGCCGCATGCCGGGCAATCCGACGAAAACAGTATATTCACGCACGATATTAATAAGTTATGCATATTTTTGGAATTTGGCAGCACTTTAGAAGTTATAGCATTTAAAGTCGAATTGATATTTCAAATCTGATAACCGAATGGAACCGTTCACTATGCTCCTACCGGGGCCCCTCCGCCCGGTGTGGATCCTCTATATGGCAAGTTACAAGCGTAGGGCTACTTATTATAGACAACAAAAGTTGCGGGATTCTTTCATTTGGGGGGTGAAAAAGTCTTGCTTTTATCGTATGTTAGGTTAAAATAACAACGTAATGAAAAAAGAGAACCTGCATGATCTTTCCATGTTCACGCTGAGGCTTATCGTAGGGGTGATCTTTGCCATCCATGGCGCGCAGAAATTATTCGGCATGTTCAACGGTATAGGACTTGAGGGTACCGCGAAACTTGTAGAAGGACTGGGGCTGGCAAAACCTTATCTGGTAGCGGCGATCTGGGCATATATCGAGTTTGTCGGCGGTATTTTTCTTATCCTTGGGATAGTGGCGCGCTGGGCCGCGGCGGGGATAGCTTTCACCGTACTGGTGTATCTTTATAAAAGCAGCCTTGTGTTCGGTTCTTTCGCGCAGAGCGCGGGTATAGAATATAATGTTCTGGTTATCGGCGCCTGTATTCCGCTTATTTTGATGGGTGGGGGGAGTTGGGCGGTATGGGACGTGTGAGGGCATTTTAACCTTACCGGGGTTATCATTTTAAGCTTAACAACCGGGATGGGACCATTCTCTATGCCCCTACCCGGGCCCCTCCGCCCGGTGTGGATCCTCCCGGTACGGGGCATAGAGAACAGTCCCATCAGAAAAATGTTTTATTTAGGGATGGTGTAAAGTTCGGAGGTTTGACCGGGGAGTAGTGGTTTGTTAAAATGTAAAAAAAGGAAAGAGAGGTGGTGGGGATGAAAGTTGTAGTGGACCAGGAGGCTTGTATCGGGTGCGGATTGTGCGCGCAGGTTGCTTCGGAGGTATATAGTATGGAGGGAGATAAAGCCGTGGTGATAGCGGGGGATATTCCTGAGAATCTGATAGAAGACGCGAAAAACGGCGCTGAACAATGTCCCGTAGCCGCTATTATCGTGTCGTAAGTAAATATGGCCATGGCAGTGTTCTGTCAGGTCTTGCCCGGCCTTTTCTACCCGGGTTCTCATGAGGGTGAGCCGGGTAGAAAAGGCCGTTTTTTACGGTTGCCAGCGCCAGGGGTGATGATATGGGAAATACACTTAGCCTTGATACCGCGTATTTAAAAGGGTTCGTTTCTCAGGGAGACCTTGAAGCCATATTCCCGGAGGTCGAGAAAGCGCATGGGTCGCTCGAGAAAAGGGACGGTCCCGGAAGCGAATATCTCGGGTGGATGGACCTGCCTGAAAAGACGGATGAAAAGCTTATTTCGGATATCGAAAAAGCCGCAGGGGTGTTGAGGGAGAGCTGCGACACGATCGTTATCATCGGGATAGGCGGGTCTTATCTGGGAGCCAGGGCGGCTATCGAGGCCATATCGCCCGCGAAGGCGGCGCCGGATATTCTCTTTGCGGGATATAACCTTTCGCCGGACAGTATAGGCGCCCTGTTGTCGAAGATAAAGGACCGCAGGGTCGGGATCAACGTTATATCCAAATCGGGGACGACCACGGAACCGGCGATAGCGTTCAGGATATTCGAGGGTTTCCTCGAGGACAAATACGGCCGGGGTAACATAAGTGACAGGGTGGTCTGCACGACGGATAAGGTGAACGGCGCGTTGAGAAAGATAGCGGAGGAAAAGGGGTATATGAGTTTTGTTATCCCGGATGATGTGGGCGGCAGGTTTTCCGTTCTGTCCCCGGTCGGCCTTTTACCTTTCGCGTGCGCCGGTATCGATATCAGGCAGGTCCTGAGCGGCGCGCGGTACCAGCGGGAACGAAGCCTTTCTCCCGGCCTTGACGGGAACATGAGTAATAAATACGCGGCTCTGCGCAACATCCTTTACCGGAAGGGTAAGAAGATAGAGATCATTTCAAATTTTGACGACAGGTTGTTCTATTTCAGTGAATGGTGGAAACAGTTGTTCGGGGAGAGCGAAGGGAAGGACGCGCGCGGTATTTTCCCCGCGTCCTGTAATTTTACGACAGACCTTCATTCTATGGGACAGCTGATCCAGCAGGGGGAGAGGAACATCATGGAAACGTTCCTTCTGGTGGAAAAAGAGGGCACGGCCTGCCGTATCCCTGAAAGCGAACGGGACCTGGATAAACTGAATTATCTTTCGGGTAAAGACACGGGGTACGTTAACAGAAAGGCGTATGAAGCCACCGCCGAGGCCCATTTTGAGGGCGGGGTGCCGAACGTGACCGTCCGTATTCCCGAAAGATCGGCTTTTTGTCTCGGGCAACTTTTTTATTTTTTTCAGAAAGCCGCGGCCGTTTCCGGGTATATCCTGGGCGTCAACCCCTTCGACCAGCCCGGGGTAGAGGCGTATAAGCGGAAAATGTTCAAACTCCTGGGAAAACCGGGGGTATAAGTCATGGAATTTAATATAACTTTTTATGCCGTGGTGATAGCGATCGTTAAGCTGTTCATCCTGATGTCCGTCGGGTACCTGCTGTACCATTACAGGGTCATCGACGATAAGTTCACCGATACGTTGAGCCTTCTTCTTGTCCGCGTCATATTCCCGGCGCTAATAATCTCCAAGACGATCACGCATTTCAGTTTTAAGGAATATGCTTTCTGGTGGGTCTTGCCGGTGTCCGCGATAGTCTTTTCTCTGGGGGGCATGTTAATGGGGCTGGCCGCGTCGGCTTTAGGGAGATTCCCGTCCAGGAAAGAATTTATGTGCAGCTGCGGTTTCCAGAATTGCGGGTATCTTCCGATGAACCTGATATTGTTCGCTTTTGCGGGCAGTATGGCCGACAGGCTGCTCATATATGTTTTCCTTTTTATAGTCGGGTTCAATATCCTTATGTGGTCCCTCCTCCCGCTTTTTCTGACCGGGAGGCTGAGGGAAGGTTTTAAAATAAGTATTTTTATGAATTCGCCGGTCGTCGCGACCGTGTTCTCATTGTTCTGGGTGGCGGCAATGGGCCGGGACAGCATGCCCGCGGTCATAATGGATCCTCTCAGACAGCTTGGCCAGGCGGCGTTTCCCGTGGCTATGTTGACGCTGGGCGCCTATTTGAGCAGGTACCGGGCTCATGCTCCGGAAAACCGCATGGCGGTCACCTCCTGCGTCGGGATAAAACTTCTCCTGTTCCCGCTGGTAGTTCTCGCGGCCCTTAAATTCGCGCCTTTAGCGGCAGATCTCAAGTTATTCCTTTTCCTTCAAAGCATAATGCCTACCGCTGTTTCACTGGTGGTAATAGGAAGTTATACGGACAGTGATAACAGATTTTTCAGCAGCAGCATATTCTATTCTCATGTGATCGCTATTTTCAGCATCCCCGTCTGGTTAGCCGTTTTTCAGGCGTTTATCGGGTAGTATGGATGGCGTTTCTTGACTTACATCACCACATAAGGTATTTTTGATGCCGTAGGGTATAAAAATATTATTTTAAATTAAAAGGGCAGCCGTTCTTATTACCAACGTATACAAGTTGGATTATTATAGCTAACAAGAAAGGGAGACGATCTTATGCAAAAGTTAAAACCGGAGGACCTTAAACAGGCATGTGATCCGGAGATGTTCCCGTTCAAATCTACGGAAGATTATATCTTTGAGTATGAGCCTTTTCATCAGGAAAGGGGGGTTAACGCCATAGACTTCGGTTTGAACGTTAAGGCCGAGGGATACAATATATTCGTCTGCGGGTCGGCGGGTACCGGGCGGAATACCCAGGTGAGCAAAGCCGTGAACGAGATCGCGTCAAAGCAGCCCGTTCCGGACGACTGGATATATGTGCACAATTTTGTCGATGAAGACGAACCTATCGCGATAAGGATACCGGCCGGGCGGGGCATAATGTTCAAGAAGGATATGGAAGAGCTTATCGGGGAACTGAAAGTGGAGATACCGAAGGCTTTTGAAAGCGAGGATTACGAGACGAGGAAACAGGAGCTGCTTAAGGAGTATAAAAAGAAGAGGGACGCGACCCTCGAGGAGATTGAGAACAAGGCTTATGAAGAGGGTTTTGCGTTGAAGCAGTCGGCCACGGGCGTGATCCTTGTCCCGAGGAACGGTGACGAACCGATGACCGCCGAGGACTACGACAAGCTTTCCGACAGTGATAAGAACATAATGGAGAAAAAGAAGCACGAGCTCCATATCAAGATAGAACAGGTCCTGAGCGAAGTCCGGGCGATGGAAAAAGACGCCAAAACGAAGATCCAGGAACTGGAGAAAGAGGTCACTATCTTTTCGGTCAAGCATATGATCGATGAATTGAGGTTCAAATACAGGGAGTTCGGGGATATCATCGAGCATCTGAACTATGTGCAGGAAGACATCGCCGGGAACATAGCCATGTTCAAGGAGGAAGAGGAAGACGGGCAGGCGCTGTTGTTCGGCATGAAAGGTATGCCCAGGAAGAACGAGTTTCGCAAATATGCGGTTAACCTCCTCGTTGACCACAGACATACGAAAGGCGCTCCCGTGATAAGGGAGCCCAATCCGACATATTATAACTTGATAGGGAGGATAGAATATATATCGCCGCATCTGGGGGCGTTATCCACCGATTTTACAAGGGTGGCTCCCGGGGCGCTGCATAAGGCGAACGGCGGGTATCTTGTATTGCAGGCCATGGATGTATTTACCAACTATATGGCATGGGACGTTATCAAGAGGGTCATACGCAACCATGAGATAAAAGTGGAAGACATAAACGAGCAGTTCCGTTTGATAAGCACGGCTTCACTGAAACCCAAGCCGATACCGTCGGATATAAAGATAATCATGATAGGTTCGCCGCTTTTGTACCATCTGCTCTACAGGTATGATGAGGATTTCAGGAAAATGTTCAAGGTCAAAGCGGATTTTGATACCGAGATGGACAGGGAAAAGGAAAAGATCAAGAAATACGCCGCGTTCGTCAAGGTCAGGTGCGAGGAGGAAGGCCTGCGGCATTTTACCCGGGAAGCGGTGGCAAAGATCGTCGAATACGGGTCAAGGCTTACGGAAGACAAGGAGAAACTGAGCGCGCGGTTCATGTATATCGCCGATATACTCAGGGAATCGGATTATTGGGCGGCCCGGAGCAACGCGCAGTACGTGAATACCGAACATGTGGAAAAGGCCATATACGAGAAGGTCTACCGTTCGAACATGATAGAGGAAAAGATCGTCGAGATGATAGACCAGGATACTTTGATGATAGATGTCCAGGGATCGGCGGTGGGGCAGGTCAACGGGCTCGCGGTCCTGGATATGGGTGAATATATGTTCGGTAAACCTTCCAGGATAACCGTGAGGACGTATATGGGCAAAAGCGGGGTAGTTGATATAGAGCGCCAGGCGAAAATGGGAGGGGATATCCATTCTAAAGGGGTCCTGATCCTCAGCGGATATTTCGGTGAAAAATTCGCCCAGGACGCGCCGCTCAGCCTGAGCGCGAGTATCTGTTTCGAGCAATCTTATGAAGGCGTCGATGGGGACAGCGCTTCAAGCACCGAAGCGTATTGCCTCCTGTCGTCCCTTTCCGGTGCGCCCATCAAACAGTCGATCGCCGTCACGGGCTCGATGAACCAGCACGGCATGATACAGCCGGTCGGGGGGATAAATGAAAAGATCGAAGGGTTCTATCATGTCTGCAAAACCAAGGGGCTTACGGGGGAACAGGGCGTAATAATCCCGGGACGCAATATCAGGCATCTAATGCTGAAAGAAGAAGTGATCGACGCGGTCGCGAAAGGCCGGTTCCATATATGGGCGGTATCGACCGTTGATGAGGGCATCGAGCTTTTGACCGGCATAAAGGCAGGGGAGAAGGATAAGAAAGGAAAACATCCAAAGGGCACCATTAATTATCTCGTCGACAAAAAATTGAGGGAATATTCAAAAAAACTCAGCAAATCAGGAGAGGACGGCGGTAAGAGCGGTGAGAAAAACGAACCAGGTCCCAAACCGGAATAAGATAGTTTATTCTGCGGCCTGGCCATGGGGGCATGGGGATAAATATAGATGAATATATTGCTGGTTATCGGCATCATCATTCTGCTGGGGGCTATCGCCGGCAGGGTGTTCTACAAGTTTAACCTGCCCCAGGTGACCGGGTATATCATGATAGGGCTTTTTCTGGGGCAGTCCTTTTCGGGGTTCCTGAACGCGCAGATGATGGAATCGTTCCGGCCGATCCTGAGCCTGGCCCTGGGGGTCATAGGTTTCCTGATAGGCGCGGAGCTGCGTTCCGACCGTTTCAAAAAATACAGCCGGTCGATCTATACGATCCTTTTCGTCGAGACGTTCCTTACGTTCCTTTTCGTCGGTTCGGCCGTCTTTCTGATGACAAAGAAAGTATATCTGGGGCTGATCATGGGCGCGCTTGCTTCCGCTACGGCGCCCGCGGCCACTTACGCCGTTCTCGGGGAATGCAAGGCCAGGGGGCCCGTGACGATGACGACGCTTTCCATAGTGGCCCTTGATGACGCTCTGGCCCTTTTGATATACGGGTTCGTGAGCGTGTTCGCGCGGGCGCTTTTTGTCCATGGAGAAGTGTCGTTCATGAGCACTATAGCGGTCCCGGTCCTTGAGATAGCGGGTTCCGTTTTGATAGGCGCAGTTTCCGGGTACGTGCTCCACCATGTCTGTTCCAAATCCGGCGACAAAGAGCGTATACTTCCGTTCACGCTGGGGACGATCATACTGGTCGTGGGCCTTGCGATATTTTTCAAGGTGGACCCGATACTCGCGTCAATGGTGCTGGGAGCCGTTGTTTCGAACCTGCAGCCGCCGGAGAACCGGGAGATGTTCGACATCATGAAACGGCTCAGTTCCCCGATATTTATCCTGTTTTTCGTGCTGGTAGGCGCGCGCCTGGATGCCAGGATAGTCATGAAAGGCGGTGTGCTCCTTATCGGCGTGGTATATATTTTGAGCCGCAGCGCGGGGAAGATCGCCGGCGCGTATATCGGCGGCAAAATGTCCAACGCTAAAGATACGGTGACGAAATATCTGGGTTTCTGCCTTTTTGACCAGGCGGGTGTGGCGGTAGGCCTGGCCATAGCCGCGTTCCAGGCTTTCAGCGCTTTAGGGCCTGCCGCGCACAGGGAAGGGCTTTTCATAATCAACGTTATTACTACTACCACGTTCATATTCCAGATAATCGCTCCGCCCATGATCCGATACGGGGCCAGGAAAGCGGATGAGATGAACAGGAACGTCACGGAGGACGATATCATAGACCGGTACAAGGTCCGTGACATAATGGAGGAAGATTTTTTCGTCATTAAGGAGAATTATAATCTGCACCAGATGATCGACATAATGAAGGAAAGCGACGCGTATGATTTTTCCGTGGTAGGGATGGACGGGAAATTCATGGGGATCATCTCTCTGGGCGAGCTGCGTGAGACTTTCAACGAGGTGCAGATGGACCAGCTGGTGCTTGCAAGCGATATCGTGCAGGCGGTGGGCACCGTGGCATATGCCGACCAGGACCTCAGGGATGTGATGAAAATATTCAAAGCGAAGAATATAGATTATCTGCCGGTGATGGAAAAAAAGGGATCAGGGCGGCTGGTGGGTCAGCTGAAATACCGCAAGATCACGGAACGTATAGAGAAAGAAGTTATGTTGAGGCAGCAGGAACTGGAGCTTTGATAGTGTTTTGCGGGAGAGGTGTTGTGCGAAGTTCGTAAAGACCTTTCGGCATGAGGCCAACGGCGAAGGAGGATGTCCGCTATGTTCCTACCAGGGCCCCTCCGCCCGGTGTGGATCCTCCCTGTACGGAACATAGCGGACATCCTCCTTCTGGTAAAGGCGTCCCGGTCGTTTGCTTAAGCAGGATAAACTATCATAAAAAACAGGGAGGAGTTTATGCGGAAGGTAATTATGTTGATGGGCGCTGTCGGGGTTGCGGGGATGTGTTTGTTTCCGGGGAGGGGGGAGTGCAGGTTGGAGGAGAGTTTGTATGATGTTTTGAAACCCAGGGGAGAGATCAGGGTATATGTTCCGGATATAGAAAGTTCGGAGGAGATAGCGGCGGAGGAGACGGTGAGCCTGAAAGAGGCCCTGGAGGATGCCCTGGTGACAAGAATGACCCTCAATTTCAAGATCGTTCCGCGAAAAGAGGAGTCGGACATCGTTATCAGCTGTACTGTGACGGATTTTTTGTGGACAGAAGAGGACCCTGTTGATAATATAACCGGTATCGGGCCTATTGTCCTGGATGCGCTTGTCAAGGAAGAATACGGACGTGTACGGGCGGTTTTTGCCGTTACCGATGCCGGTACCGGCAAAATATTGTGGGAACATGAGCTTAAAGCCACGATAACTAAAAAAGACATGACCAGGGATCAAAGCAGGCCCTTGTTGAACGAAAGGATCATTAAAATATTCATGAGGGATTGTTTCAGCAAAACTCATGTGGGAAGGTAACATTGGCAGACAAGAATTATTATTCCATATTAGGGGTCAAAGAGGCCGCGAGCCATGACGAGATAAAGAAGGCCTACAGGGCGCTCGCGGTGAAATATCATCCGGATAAGAACCCCGGAGATAAGAACGCTGAAGAAAGGTTCAAGAAGATATCCGAAGCGTATTACGCGCTGGGCGATCCGAAACGCCGGAAGGAATACGATAACCTGCGCAGGGCGGGCGCGTATACGGGAAATTTTTCGTCCGCTCAGGGTTTTGATTTTTCGGATTTCGCCAAAAATTTTTCCGGCGGCGGGAAAGGGTTTTCTTCGGGGTCGGTTTTCGGGGATATTTTTGAGGACCTTTTTTCCGACGCGGGAGCAAGAAGGGGCGGCGGGAGTCACTCCTATTTTTATACGACCGGTGCCCATCCCGGAGGCATGCAGGCCGACGTGGATACCGATTCGCGTGCGGAGCTTCCGGTCCCGGCCAATCTAGCCAAAAAAGGCGGGGAGGCCAGGTTCAACTTAGCCGGCGGCAAGAACATTACGCTTGCGGTACCCGCCGGCACAAAAGACGGCCAGAAAATGAGATTACGCGGCCAGGGCGAAAAATGCCCATACTGCCAGCATAACGGAGACCTCATTGTTACGGTAAGGATAAAAAGATAAAAAGGGGACGTTTCATTTTGATTTTGATAATAATGTAGGGGCACGGCGCGCCGTGCCCCAACGGGGGGTGGGGAGGGGCGGGGATGGCGGGTAAGTTGGTTGGGGAGGGGTATAAAGCGAATAAAGC